>JBMOKZ010000106.1:0-19893 GCA_049324195.1 Candidatus Zixiibacteriota bacterium
CGCCGCCGGAGCCTCGCGCCAGAACATGGCCGCCTGCTCCGAACTCGGTCTTGAACTGGAAGAGTTTCTGGTGCTTGTCCATGACGGGATGATGCGAATAACCGACCAGTTGGAACTGTAAGCCGAAAGGACTCGATGACGGACCGACTCTCCGTTTGGAAAAAGGATGTCATTGGCTGGTCACTTTACGATTTCGCCAACACAATCTATTCCATGAATATCGTTTCTCTGTATCTCAAGCGGTATATCGTGGAAGATTTGAAGTTCGATGACCGTTATTTCGATATTCCTTTTTCCGCATCCATGCTTATCGCCGCGCTGGTGCTGCCCGCCCTGGGAGCGCTTTCGGACCAGTCCGCGAAAAAGAAAATTTTTCTTTTCCTGTTCACGCTTTCCTGCTGTACCGCGGTCGGTCTGATGGCTTTTGTCCCGGAAAGTTTTATCGCCGCCGTCATCGTTTTGTTTATTATCGCTAATTTTTCATACGAAGCCGGACAGCCTTTTTACAATGCTCTTTTATATTCCGTGGCCGACGGTCAGCAGGCCAGATATATTTCCGGCATCGGCGTTTCATTCGGTTATGTCGGGTCGATTCTCGGTATGGTCCTGGTGCTGCCGTTCGTGACCGGTTCTTTTTTCGGTATTGATATTCCCTTCCTCAGGGGCTGGGAAAAGCCGGGGGCGTTTGTGCCGACCGCGCTTTTGTTTTTTATTTTTACCCTGCCGCTTTTTGCCTGGGTGAAAGAACAACCGGTAGTGAAGCCGCGCACAGGGGGAATGCGACTGGCTTACCGCGAGGTCTGGCAGGGGATAAGAGATACCCGGAAATATCCCGGTGTATTGCGGTTCCTGATTGCCGATTATTTTTTCGAGGATACGGTCATGACGGTCATTTTAAACATCGGCATCTATTGTTCGCTCGTTCTCGGTATGGCTGACCAGCAGATAACCACTTTTCTGATTATCTCGACTATCAGCGCCGTTATCGGTTCGTTCCTGGTCGGGCGGGTTGCCCGGACCCGGTCGCTGAAGCAACTGGTCGTTTTAATTGTGGTCGGCTGGGTGGTGGCTTTGACGGTTTTTGTCTTTATTGACAATATGACGGTAATCTGGGTACTGGGCTCTTTCGTCGGCATCTTAATGGGTGGTTTGTGGACCACTACCCGGCCGATGCTGGCGGAAATGGTGCCCCGGGAGGAACTGGGACGCTTTTTCGGTCTGTTTGCCCTGTCGGGCCGGGCGGCGGCCGTATTGGGCCCGCTGGTCTGGACTGCGATGGTATTTTTATTTAAAGATGAAAAGATACTCGGCTGGCTGCCGGTTAAATTATTCAATGTCGCCGCCGCCGATTTACAGTCGTTCGCATATAAAATGGCGGTTCTGTCGCTGGTGATGATTTTACTCGGGGGACTGGTCATTTTCCGGAAGGTTCCCCCGACACCCGGAGGTCAGCTTGGGTAAGAAGATCGGTGACTGGTATTACTACAGCGGTGTCATCCATATTCATACGACCGTTTCCGACGGCACCCGGGATATCGCCGAGATAATCGAAATCGGCCGGGAGGTAGAACTCGATTTCATGATGTTCGCCGACCACATGACGCTGGAGCACCGGGACCGGGGTTATGCCGGCCGCTACGGCAATACCCTGGTGATTATCGGCTATGAGCACAATGACGCCGACGATAAAAACCATTACCTGCTTTTCGGCACGCCGGGTGTCTATCCCGAAGAAATGACGGCGCTCGAATATGTCGCGGCCGGGAACCGCGACGGAGCGCTGGGGATAATCGCGCACCCTGATGAAATCCGTCACCGAATGGCGGACTATCCGCCTTATCCCTGGCTTGACTGGTCGGTTAACGGTTATCAGGGGATGGAGCTGTGGAATCATATGTCCGAATGGATGGAGCGGTTGACGCCGCAGAACCGCATCATGATGGCACTGTCACCCCGGAAGTCGATGATCGGGCCGACCGACCGGGCTCTGAAAAAATGGGATGAGTTAAACCAAAAACAAAAATGTGTCGGGGTGGCCAGTGTTGACGCACATCAGTTCCCCTATAAAATCGGACCCTTTACCGTCCAGATTTTTCCTTATAAAGTGCATTTCAAGGCGCTGCGGACACATCTTCTGATGTCCGAACCGCTGGCGGATAAATTCGAACCGGCTCAACAGCAGGTGTTCGAAGCTTTGCGCGACTGCCGGGTTTTCTTTTCCAATATGCGCTGGGGAACAGCCGATGATTTCGAGTTCTATGCTGAAAACGATAACGAACAGGTGGTTTCCGGCGGGGCGTTAAAAAGCCGGCATAACGCCCGATTGCGTATCCGGCTGCCCGAGAGAGCCAAAATCAGGATCGTGGTCGACGGTCAATATGTTTTTGAGAAAGTTACCGATAGACTGGAATATAAGGTGAACGACCGGGGATTGTATCGGGTTGAGGTTTGGAAAAGTAAAAGAGGCTGGATTTTTTCAAATCATATTCGTATAGGATTAGAGAAATAGCGAAAAGGATGGTATTCATAAATGCGGTATGATGTCGTAAGATATTTCGAGTCTTCAAATAACAACCATCCAGAAGTCGTGTTGCCCTCGGAAATTTTCTGCAAGTTCATGATTATCATTAACGATGGAACCGCTTTTTTCGTGATCGGCGATATCTCCGAGTTTCCTTACCATGCCAATATCGTCGACCGTTTTTGTCGCGAACGGGATATCCCGGCCGCCTGGAAAAGGAAACCAGACGTGGTCGAGGTTTTCGCCAAGACTACCGAACTGAAAGGAGGCGGGATGATTGACATCGACGAAACCAAGAAGATTTTAAAAATTTACGGCTATTCCACGGCTTACGGCCCGACCAATGTCGAATATTTGAAAGGGTTTGTCGTAAATCATCCTTTTTTCTCGGAATATTCGGTCCGGTTTCGTTAAACCATGTTTAAAATTGTGATATAATTATCAAACTTTAGTCCTTCGCCGCTCGGGTTACATTACTTGTTTTTCATATAACTTATTATTTTACATGTCAATATTTCCCTGTCCGTAAAAATATTATTATCGGCGTTCATGAAATGAATACCTGTTTTTTACAAAAATTTATTGACATTGAAACGTAATATAACTAACCTTGATGAAACCTGTTTCCAGAGAGTTAGGGGTTATGTTCGAAACTTTTTATCCGATTCTCTTTTTGTTCTTGGTAGCCGTAGTTCTGGCTTTCCTGCTGACGGTTTTTTCCATTATACTGGGTCGCCGCACCCGGCTGGGAAAGAAGTTGGAAGCTTACGAATGCGGTATCGACCCGGTTGGTTCCAACAAGGAACCGATTCCGGTGAAATATTTTCTGATCGGGATCTCTTTTATTCTGTTTGATATCGAGCTTATCTTTCTTTTACCCTGGGCCGTGGTCTCCCGCGATTTGGGGGTTTTTGGTTTCGTCTCTGTCCTTATTTTCGTAGCTCTGGTCATCATTGGGTATATTTACGAACTGGGTAAAGGGGCGTTGAAGTGGGATTAGAAGAAAAAATTCCTGATTCAATCATATTAACTACATTGAACAAAATGGTCAACTGGGCGCACAAGCGTTCGATGTGGCCGATGACGTTCGGGCTGGCCTGTTGCGCAATCGAGATGATGTCGACGTTCATGCCCGAATACGATATGTCCCGTTACGGCATGGAGGTTTTCCGGCCCTCGCCGCGCCAGGCGGACTTGATGATTGTTTCCGGCCGGGTCTCCCGGAAAATGGCTCCGACCGTTAAAACCTTATATGAACAGATGCCCAACCCCAAGTGGGTGATTGCCATGGGCGCCTGTGCTTCCTGCGGCGGAGTATTCAATAACTATGCTATTCTGCAGGGAGTGGACCGGATTATACCGGTCGATGTTTATGTTCCCGGCTGTCCCCCCCGACCGGAACAGCTCATTAATGGGATTATGAAACTTTATGAAAAAATTGATAAGGAATCGCTTAAGGATAAACACGAGGAATGGGGCCGTTAAGGTAAACGGTCCGTCTGAAAGCCGGTTATGGAATTTCAACAGGAAATAAGGGATTTTCTCAACGGCAATTTCGGTAAGGATATCATTGCCGAAGACCATTTCCGTGACCAGCTTATTTTTATTGTCCGGCCCGAGGCGGTCTTTGATATGTGCGAGAACCTTTTAAGGGAAGACCGGCTTGATGTCAAATTTCTGGCGGATATAACTTCGGTTGACTGGCTCGGCCATAAGACGGCGGAAAAAGGCCGGTATGAAGTCGTTTACAATTTGTATTCCCTGAAGTTCAAGGGCCGCTTTTTCTTGAAAACCTACCTGCCCGAAGATAATCCCGAAATTCGCAGTCTCACACCGCTTTGGAACGGCGCTAACTGGCTCGAACGCGAAGTTTTCGATATGATGGGTATTGTCTTTACCGACCATCCGAACCTGTCTAAAATCCTTACACCGGACGACCTTGAAGGTCACCCCCTGCGCAAGGATTATCCCCTGACCTGGGAAGAACCGAAATTCAGCTGGAACAAGGATGACCCGCCCGAGGTGATCAAGTAATGTCAGAGAAGAAGACCATAACTCTGAATATGGGACCGCAGCACCCGGCTACTCACGGGGTATTGCGCGTTATACTGGAGCTCGAGGGTGAGACGGTAATCAAGGCTACGCCGGTAATCGGCTACCTCCATACGGGTATCGAAAAAACGATGGAATCAAAACTGTTTTACAAGGCTTTACCGTGCACCGACCGTATGGATTACCTGGCTCCGATGTCCAATAATCTGGGGTATTGCCTGGCGGTGGAAAAGCTGATGAATATTGAGGTGCCCGAAAAGGTCAAATGGGCGCGAGTGCTGTTGGCGGAGCTGACCCGTATCAATTCCCACCTGGTCTGGATGGGTACGCACATTCTGGACCTGGGCGCCATGTCGCCGGTGTTATACGCTTTCCGGGAAAGGGAAATGATTCTCGATGTTTACGAGGCCTGCGGCGGTCAGCGGATGATGACGTCGTATATCCGTATCGGCGGTTTGGCTCATGATTTACCTCATGATTTCGACAAGAAAGTCCGGGCGATTCTCAAGACCTTCCCCGAACGGTTCAAGGATTACGACACCCTGTTGACGGAAAATCCGATTTTCATCAAGCGCACGAAGAATGTCGCGGTGATTTCCGCCGAGGACGCGATTAACTGGTCGTTGTCGGGACCGATGCTTCGTGGCAGCGGCATCAAACACGATTTACGCAAAGCCAATCCTTACAGTGGTTACGAAAATTTCGATTTCGAGATTCCGATCGGACTGAACGGCGATGCTTATGACCGTTATCTACTTCGGTTTGAAGAGATGCGGCAGGCGCTGCGTATCGTTCAGCAGGCGCTCGACGGGATGCCCGAGGGTCCGTACCGGGCGCATGTTCCGGGGGTTGTCCTGCCACCCAAGGAAGACGTTCTGCATAAGATGGAATCGATGATTTACCATTTCAAGATTATTACCGAGGGCTTCAAAGCGCCGACCGGGTCGGTATATCAAGCGATCGAAGCGCCCAAGGGCGAACTGGGTTTCTATATCAGCGGCGACGGCAGCAATCATCCCCGCCGGATTCGGGTGCGCCCGCCGTCGTTTGTCAATATCGCCAGCCTGCCGGCTCTGTGCGAGGGTCAGATGTTGTCCGATGTCGTGTGCGCGATCGGGTCCGTGGATATTGTTTTAGGTGAGGTTGACCGATGATTCTCAACGACGAATCCGTGGCGAAAATCAAAGAACGGGTCGGGCTGTATCCGCGGAGCAAATCCGCGATTCTGCCGGCTCTGACTATCGCCTATCATCAGGTGGGGCACCTAAATGAAGACGTTTATAAAGAAATATCGAAAATTATCAAGGTGCCGCCGGTGGAAGTCGCTGAGGCGGCTACTTTTTATACCATGTTTCCCAAGGAACCGGTCGGGAAATACCTGATTCAGGTCTGTCACAATATTTCCTGCGCCCTGCTGGGGGCGGACAGCCTGCTGGCCTATCTCGAGGAAAAACTGGGCATCAAGAAAGGCGAAACTACAAAGGACAACCTGTTCACGCTTGTCACCGTGGAATGTCTGGGCTCCTGCGCTACCGCCCCGATGATGCAGATTAACCAGGATTATTACGAGAACCTGACCAGGGAAAAAGTGGACAAGATTTTAGAGGAATTGAAAGCAAAGGGCTGATGTTTTACTCGCCGGTTAGAACCAATGCCGCGGAAGTGGCTCAACACGAGAAGTTGCACCTGTTCCGTTATGTCGAGGACCCGGACCAGATTAAGGTCGGGACGTTCAAGGCGCACGGCGGTTACCGGGCTTGGAAAAAAGTCCTGACCACGATGAAGCCTGACGAAGTTATCGCCGAAGTCAAGAACGCCGGCCTGCGCGGCCGCGGCGGCGCCGGCTTCCCCGCCGGGATGAAATGGAGCTTTATTCCCAAGGATTCTCCCAAGCCGCGTTATCTGGTCTGCAACGCCGACGAGTCCGAACCGGGCACCTGCAAGGATCGGGTGCTCTTGGAGCGCGATCCCCATGCCGTTATCGAGGGTATGGCGATTGCAGCTTTCGCTATCGGTTGCCATCGGATGTTTATTTATATCCGCGGCGAATTCAATCATTGTATCGAACGCATGAACGCCGCCGTCAAGGAAGCTTATGGAAATGGCCACCTGGGCAAGAACGTGTACGGCACCGGTTACGATCTGGACATGGTGGTGCATTCCGGAGGCGGGGCTTATATCTGCGGCGAGGAAACGGCGCTTTTGAACTCGCTCGAGGGAGAACGCGGGATGTCGCGTATCCGGCCGCCGTTCCCGGCCATCGAAGGGCTTTACGCCTGCCCGACCATCGTCAACAATGTCGAAACTCTGGCCTCGGTGCCGCACATTATCAACAAAGGCTCCGCATGGTACAAGACCCTGGGAACGGAAAAATCCCCCGGAAGCAAGATTTTCTCCCTGTCCGGGCACGTCAAGCAACCCGGCAATTACGAGGTCGAACTGGGCTTCCCGCTGAAAAAACTCATTTATGATCCGGCTTACGGCGGCGGCATTCTCGGCGACAAAAAAATCAAGGGCGTTATCCCCGGCGGATCCTCGACGCCGTTTTTGACCGCCGATATGATCGATGTCAATCTCGATTACGAATCGCTGACCCAGGCCGGTACGATGCTCGGGTCGGGAGCGGTCATCGTGTTTCACGAGGATACCTGTATCGTCTGGGTGATTCTCAGATTGATCCATTTTTACCGTCATGAATCCTGCGGTAAATGCACCCCATGCCGCGAGGGCACCGGCTGGCTGGAGCAGATTATCCGTCGCATCGAAGCGGGTCAAGGAAAACCCGGCGATATCGAACTGATCGAGGATGTCTGCGGTAATATCCTGGGGCGGACGATCTGCCCGCTGGGCGACGCGGCGGTGATGCCGATTCAGTCGGCCATCAAGCACTGGCGCGACGAGTGGCAGTACCATATCGAACATAAGAAATGCCTGGTTAAATCGAATTTTGAGTTTAAGTGAGATAGAAATTGGCTGACGCGAAGACAACAGAAAAAGCCGCTCCGGTAACCGTGACCCTGACCATCGACGATCAGACGGTGACGGTGCCGAAGGGTTACACGGTTTTGGAAGCCGCCCGCAGTGTGGGTATCCATATCCCGACCTTCTGCTGGCATCCCAAGCTGAAGGTGGTGGGCGCCTGCCGGATTTGTTACGTGGAAATAGAGAAGTTTCCCAAACTCCAGGTTTCCTGCGCCACTACCGCCATGGACGGAATGGTCGTGCATACCAACTCCGATTTGGTCAAGCGGGGCCGAAAGGCGGTGCTGGAATTCATTCTCTTGAATCATCCCCTCGACTGCCCGACCTGCGACAAGGGCGGCGAGTGTGAGCTGCAGAATCTGACGTTCGCTCACGGTTTCGACGACAGCCGATTCGATTTCCAGAAATACCGTTTCGTCGACGAGGGCATGACCTCGACGTTCGACGACAAGCGTATCGGTCCGGAAATAATCCTGAACCGCAACCGGTGTATTTTATGCTATAAATGTGTTCGTTCCAATAAGGAAGCGTTCGGTGAATATGACCTCGGCGTTTATGAGCGGGGCAATATCGCCGAAATCAACGCCGCCCCGGGAGAACAGGTCGACAATCCCTTCTCCGGCAACCTGGTGGAAATTTGTCCCGTCGGCGCCTTGACCAACACCGACTGGCGCTATAAAATCCGGGTCTGGCTGACCAAAACCGCCGATTCGATTTGCAATTTCTCCAGCTCCGGAACCAATATCAAATTTTACAAAGAAGACCACAAAAACAAAATATTCCGGGTAACCTCACGCCGCAACGACGACATCGATGACGGCTGGCTGGCCGATATTACCCGCTACGGTTACCAGATAGTAACTTCCGACGACCGGCTCAAGAAACCGCTGGTCAAGAAGGAAGGCAAGCAGGTCGAGGCGACCTGGGAGGAAGCCCTGGAAGTCATCAGGAAACGCCTGACGGAAATCAAGGACAACAAGGGCGGGGTCTGTATCGGCGGCCTTGCGGCGCCTTATCTGGACAACGCCACTTTGTATACGTTCTCCAAATTCCTGCGCACCGTGTTCAATTCCAACAAGGTTGATTACCGGCTGGACTACCGCATGCTGCCCAAGGAAACCGGCCATTATTCAATTCTGGCTTCCCGGCCGTTCAAAATTGCGGATATCGACGACTCTGACGTCATCGTTACGTTCGCCACCGATTTACTGCGCGAGCATCACAACGAATATCTGCGAATCCGTAAAGCCTGCAATTTCCGAAACGCCCGGGTTTTTGCGGCCAATCCCTATGCCCTGAAAGCGGCCGATATCGCCAGACTGGAGCTGGTATACCATGTCGGCACCGATGAGATTTTCATAAATGCCTTGTGTCTGGCTGCCCTTGAGGAAAAAATGGTTGACGTCTCCACCGCCGGTGATCTTAAAACAAAAATAAATCCGGCCAGCCTGAAGGAAGCCGCGAAACTCTGTGGAGTGGACGAAGCCGAAATCAAGATGCTGGCGAAAGCGCTGGCGGAAGCGAAAAAAGTGACCTTTATCGGCGGGGAAATTTTAAGCCGTTCGAAAGACCGCGAAGCGATTGCCTCCGCCGTATGCAATCTCAACCGTCTTTTCGGACTGGACCGCAAAGGGCAGGTCGCGGTGCTCGCCCGTTATGCCAACTCGGTCGGCGCGGCGAAGTTGGGGATTCTGCCGATCATGCCGGATAAGGTCAAAAAAGAACTGGAAAATCTCTGGGGCGAGCTGCCCGATTCCGAACCGTACAACACCGACACCATGCTGGTGCATATGAAAAAAGAAGAGATCAACGGTTTGATGGTGATGGGCGGCAACCCGGTTATGCTCTATCCTGACCGGGAATTCGTGAAAGAAAGTCTGGAGAAACTCGATTTCCTGGTGGTGTGCGACCTGTACGAAAACGAAACCACGGCATTGGCCGACGTCGTTCTGCCGATGTCGAGCTGGGCTGAATATGCCGGTGATTATGTCAATCTCGAGGGTCGCGTACAGCGAACCGAACGAGCTATCAAACCCCGGTTCGAATCGCGACCGGGCTATGAGATTCTCGACGCTATAGCCGAAAAATTCGGCAAGAAACTCTTCACCTCGCCCGAAAACCGCGATCAGGAAATTGCCCGGCTCCTGAAAATCGACCGGGCGGTTGACTGGCCCGAGGGTTATGTCGAGGTTAAGGGCGGAGAAATCGAGACCGAAAAAGAATACCCGCTGCCGCTGTTTATCTGTGATGACCCGCATCACAGCGGGTATTTGACCGAGAAAGCCGCCTCCCTGATTAATTTCTGCGGCGAGGCTTATATCGAGATGTCAGCCGACCTGGCCGCCAGACACAATCTGAGCGAAGGCGATTCGGTGCGGGTGGAATCGCCCGTGGGAAAAATTGTTGTGCCGTTAAAAATTTCGGAATATATAGATAACGACGTGGTCCTGATACCGCGTAATTTTTCGTCCACGCCCGTTACCTCGCTTTTGATGCGAAAACGGCGGGTGGACCGGGTGAAAATAAGCAAGGTGGCCGATTGAGAAGATTATGCTGGAAATAGCCGTCATAGCAAGCCTTAAAGTCATTGTCGTCATCGTCGTGCTTTTGACGGGTTGCGCTTATTCGACTTATATGGAGCGCAAGGTTGTGGCTTACATGCAACACCGCATCGGTCCCAACCAAGCCGGCCCGTTCGGGTTGCTGCAGCCGATCGCCGACGCCATCAAGCTGTTGTTTAAAGAGGACGTCGTCCCGGACAACGTCGAACGGCTGACCTATACGCTGGCCCCGATTATATCGTTCGTACCGGCCATGCTGACGTTCGCGGTGGTGCCGTTTTCCAGCACTTTCACCATGTTCGGCTACGAGATTACCGGGGTCATTTCCGATTTGAATATCGGGATCCTTTATGTTTTTGCCATAACCTCGCTTGGCGTTTACGGCGTCCTGCTCGGCGGCTGGTCGTCCGGTTCCAAATATTCGCTGCTGGGCGGTCTTCGGTCTTCGGCTCAGATGATTTCTTACGAGCTGAGTTACGGCCTGTCGATTGTCGGTGTTATCATTATCGCCAACACGCTTTCCATGGTGGAGCTGGTCAACCAACAGACGACTATCAGCAGCTGGTTCATCTGGAAGCAGCCGCTGGGATTTATCCTCTATTTTATCTGTGGTGTCGCCGAGACCAACCGCAACCCGTTCGATTTGCCCGAGGCTGAGGCGGAACTGGTGGCCGGTTATCACACCGAATATTCATCGATGCGATTTGCGTCGTATTTCATCGGGGAGTACGGCAACATGCTAGCGGTGAGCGCCGTAGCCACGACCGTCTTTTTCGGCGGCTGGCAGGGTCCGTTTCTGCCGCCGGTGGTGTGGTTTTTACTTAAGGTAATTGGTTTCATGTTTGTATATATCTGGATCCGGGCTACGCTGCCGAGATTTCGCTATGACCAGTTGATGAGTTTCGGATGGAAAGTCCTGTTCCCGCTGGCGGTTTTGAACACGCTGGTGACGGGTGCGTGGGTGCTATGGTTAAAAGATGTTGTTTTCGGTGGTTAAAAGGATAAGGCTATGAAGGAAGTATTGAAAACAATCAGACAAACCTTGTTCAAGATGCCGCTCGGTTTCCTGGTTACTTTGAAGCATTTATTCAAGAAACCTGTAACTTTCGAATACCCCAATAAGAAACGCCCCATGGCGCCCCGTTACCGCGGTAAACATTACCTGGAACGATACGACGACGGGACCGAACGTTGTGTCTGTTGCGGATTGTGCGCCGCCGCCTGTCCGGCAGACGCCATCTATATGGAACCGGAAGAAAACGAAAACGGCGAACGACGGGCGAAAATTTACGAAATCAACCTGTTGCGCTGTATTTTCTGCGGTTTCTGCGAAGAAGCCTGCCCCGAGGAAGCGATTTTTCTGGGTCAGGAATATGAATTCTCCGACTATAATCGGGATTCGTTTATTTATAAAAAAGAAGATATGCTGGTGCCGCATCCCCGCAAGGACAATCCTTTCAAACGCATTATCCGGCGAGTGCGGCGCGTTTATGGAGTTTCTGAAAATAAATGAATTTTGATACCATAATATTTATTGTCTCGGCCGTGGTGGCGGTTTTCGGTGCGACCATGATGATTTCCCAGAGAAACACGGTAGCTTCGGTGCTGTACCTGATTCTCTCTCTGGCGGCTCAGGCGGTGCTTTACGTTCAGCTGGGCGCCCTCTTTTTGGGAGCGGTGCTGATTATCGTTTACGCCGGAGCGATTATGGTCCTGTTCCTTTTCGTCATCATGCTTTTAAACCTTCGCGGCGAGCAGGACATGAACGAAAAACCCCATCCGGTCAGTCGCTTTACCCGTTATCTTGTCTCCGTGCTCCTGGTCGTGGAACTGGTGTTCGTGATTCGGGGACTGGTGGCGGATACCGGGGCCGCCGGCATTATGACTCTGACGGACGACGGTTTCGGGTCGGTCCGAAGTGTGGCTATGCTTTTGTTTACCGATTATCTCTATCCGTTCGAATTGACCGGTATCCTTCTGCTGGTGGCCATAATCGGGGCGGTGGTAGTTTCGAAACGAGAAATGGGCGACAAAACACCGGGCAAAACCGGCCAAAACCGCAAAAATTTGAACAAGGCGGCGGGTTGATATGGTTCCGATTTCGGCATATTTGATTCTGGCCGCGGTCCTGTTCGGTATCGGGACCGTGGGCGTCCTGATCTCGCGTAATATGATCGTGGTTTTCATGGCGATTGAGCTGATGCTCAACGCCGCCAACCTGGCTCTGATCGCCTTCTCCCGGGGCATGAACATCATGGACGGCCATGTGTTCGTGTTTCTGGTGCTGACGGTGGCGGCAGCCGAATCCGCAGTCGGACTGGCGCTGATTGTCATGGTTTTCCGTAACCGGGAATCGATTAATATTGACCGCTTTAATATGATGAAATGGTAGGTCGACGATGAGTGACTATATATACCTGGTGCCTCTGATTCCCCTGCTGGGCTTTTTGTTCAACGGTCTGCTTCTGGGACGGGTACCCAGACCGCTGATTTCCCTGGTCGGCTGTGTTTCGGTAGGTCTCTCGTTTGTCCTCTCGATCTTTTTGTTTTTTACCCTGAAAAGCTTGCCGCCCGATGCCCGCGTTATCGAACAGGTTCTGTTTTCCTGGATTCCCTCCGGAAATTTCAACGTCGATATCGCTTTCCTGCTCGATCCTCTTTCGGCGGTGATGATTCTGGTGGTATCAGGTGTCGGGTTTTTGATTCACGTTTACTCGGTCGGCTATATGCATCACGACCCCGGTTACGGCCGCTATTTCAGCTATTTGAATCTGTTTACGTTCTCGATGCTGACCCTGGTGCTGGCCAATAATTTCCTGTTGATGTTTGTCGGTTGGGAAGGAGTGGGACTTTGTTCCTATCTGTTGATCGGATTCTGGTTCGAGAAAAAGTCGGCCTCGGATGCAGGTAAAAAAGCTTTTATCGTCAACCGCATCGGCGATTTCGGATTCCTTTTGGGCATGTTCATAATTTTCTGGCAAATCGGCTCGCTGCATTTCCCGACCGTTTCGGCTGCTGCGCCGACGGTGTTTGTCGCCGGGGGCAGTATTATTACCGGCGCCTGCCTGTTGTTGTTCCTTGGAGCGACCGGCAAATCAGCCCAGATTCCACTGTATGTCTGGCTGCCGGATGCGATGGAGGGTCCGACTCCGGTTTCGGCGTTGATTCATGCCGCCACGATGGTCACGGCCGGGGTTTATATGATTGCCCGCACCAACGCCCTGTTTATTATGGCTCCCGACGCTCTGCTGGCGGTGGCCGTTATCGGAGCTATGACGGCGTTCTTTGCGGCCACGATTGGTCTGGCCCAGAACGATATCAAACGCGTCCTCGCTTATTCGACCGTCAGCCAGCTCGGGTATATGTTTTTAGCCTGCGGGGTGGCGGCGTTTACGGCCGGCATATTCCACCTGATGACGCATGCTTTCTTCAAGGCTCTGCTGTTTTTGGGCGCCGGTTCGGTCATTCACGCCATGTCGGCCGAACAGGACATGCGCAAAATGGGCGGACTGAAAAAATATCTGCCGATAACCTACCCGACCATGCTCATCGCCACGCTGGCGATTACCGGTATTCCCGGATTTTCGGGCTTCTTCTCCAAGGACGAGATTCTCTGGAAGTCGTTCTCGTCTCATAACGGTCATCCTCTTTTCTGGGTGGTTGGGTTCGTGACCGCCGGACTTACGGCTTTCTACATGTTCCGGCTGATTTATCTGACCTTCCACGGCCGGGAACGGATGGACGACAAGACCAGGCACCATCTGCATGAATCTCCGAAATCGATGACAGTGCCGCTGATGGCGCTGGCGCTTCTATCGGTGGTCGGCGGTTGGGTCGGAATACCGCACATCTTCGGCGTGACCAATTATTTCGAACACTGGCTGGAGCCGGTGATGTCTCACAACGCGGCGTCGGTATCGCATGCGCTGGCTTCCGGCGGGGGAGACACCGGGATGGAAATCGGGCTGATGGCGGCTTCGGTCGCACTGGTACTGATCGCTATCTTTACCGCCCGTTATTTCTATCAGCAAAATACCAAGGCGGCTACCTCGCTTAGAGAAAAATTGTCGGGTTTGCACAACCTGCTGCTGAATAAATATTACGTGGATGAAATTTACGGCGCGATTATCGTGCGTCCCGTCGTGTACGGTTCGATCTTCCTGTGGAAGGTGGTCGATGTTGTTATTATCGATGGCATCGCCAACGGCTCGGCCCGGCTGATACGCGATGTCTCCGAAGGCATCCGCAATCTGGAGTCCGGGCAGTTCCGTAACTACGCCACCATCTTTGTCGCCGGCGTGCTGATTTTAATCGCGGTCTTTGTTTTTGGATAAATTATGGCAATTGATTGGTTGACACTGGTAACGTTTTTCCCGATGCTCGGGGTCATTCTCATGCTCTTCGTACCGTCGGATCGACACGATACGCTCAAGGGCGTGAGCCTCATTATCGCCTTTATCACGATGTTGATTTCCTTCGGTATCTATTACATGTTCGATACCATGGGCAACGGCATGCAGTTCGAAATCAACAAAAGCTGGATCATGTCGCTGGGTATCAACTACCATATGGGCATCGATGGTATCTCGCTCCTTCTGATTGTCCTGACGACCATCCTGACCGTGCTGTGTATCCTCTCGTCCTGGAATTCCATAACGGTCAATATCAAGGGCTATTATATCTCGATGCTGATACTGGCCACGGGCATGATTGGCGTGTTCTGTGCCCTTGACCTCTTTTTGTTCTATGTCTTCTGGGAAGTAATGCTGATTCCGATGTATTTCATCATCGGTATCTGGGGCGGACCGCGGAAAATTTACGCCGCCATCAAATTCGTACTCTTTACCATGTTCGGCTCGCTGCTGATGCTGGTGGCGCTGCTGTTCCTCTATTTCGAGTACGCCCGTTATTCCGGCGAATATACTTTCGATTTGTTGAAAATTATGGATATGCCCATCGCTTCCGAGCCGCAGTTGTGGATGTTCGGGGCTTTCGCGCTGGCGTTCGCCATCAAGGTGCCGTTGTTCCCGTTCCATACCTGGCTGCCCGACGCCCACGTTCAGGCGCCTACCGCCGGTTCGGTCATCCTGGCCGGAGTCCTGCTTAAGATGGGGACCTACGGTTTTATCCGCATTTGTCTGCCGCTGTTCCCCGAGGCTACCCTGGCTTATATGCCTTATATCATGGTGCTGGCGGTTATCGCCATAATTTACGGAGCGCTGGTGTCGATGGTGCAAAAAGATATTAAATCATTGGTCGCTTTTTCTTCGGTCTCGCACATGGGCTTCGTCATGCTGGGTATGTTCGCTTTGAATATGCAGGGACTCGAGGGTTCGGTGATGCAGATGCTCAACCACGGCGTCTCGACCGGGGCGCTGTTCCTTATTGTCGGGATGATTTATGAACGCCGTCACACCCGTTTGATTGAGGATTTCGGCGGTATAGCCAAAGTTATGCCGACATTCTCGGCCTTCTTCATGATTGTCATGCTGTCTTCGATCGGGTTACCGTTTACCAACGGCTTCGTGGGTGAATTTTTGATTCTGCTGGGTACTTTCAAGGTCAATCCGACTCTGGCGGTATTCGCCACCAGCGGCGTTATTCTGGCCGCCTGCTATATGCTGTGGATGTACCAGCGGGTGATTTTCAACAAAGTGACCAGGCCGGAAAACCAGAACCTCAAAGACCTGACCCTGCGAGAAAGAGTTATTTTGATTCCGCTGGTAATTTTCATTTTCTGGATCGGCATCTACCCCAAGCCGTTCTTTGACCGCATCGAACCGGCCGTCAAACAGGTTCTGCTGCGCTTCGATAAGGTCCGGCTCGTGAACAGCCCGGACAAACAAATGCCGCCGGAAGGAATAACCGATAATACGGAAACGGTGGATGTTCCCTATCGGGCGGCGGAGGCCGAGCATGAGTGAAGTGATTATATACACGAAAACCGGCTGCCCTTATTGCGCCGCCGCCATGAAAGATTATAAGGACAAGGGCATACCTTTTAAGGAAATTAACGTCACCGAACGTCCGGAATACAAAAACAAGGTGCTGGAACTTACCGGCGGCCAGCGCATTGTCCCGGTTATCGTCGACGGTGACCATATACAGGCAGGCTTTGGAGGTGGCTGAGGATTCTGATTAACGACGGTCGTCGTTGACAGGTTAAAGTTATGGATTATGTATCGACATTAACAATTGATTTGAGTCTGGTATTGCCGGAACTCATTCTCCTTATCGCGGCTTCGCTGATACTGGTTTTTATCCCGTTCCGCAAGATGAATCAGCTGGCTCCGGTTCTGGCCGTGCTCGGTTTCCTGTTCGCCCTTTATTACACGATGGGGCAGTGGGGGGACCAAAGTTCTGGTTTTGCCGGACTGGTGACCTGTGACGGATTCGGAGTCATGTTCAAGGCCGTGTTTCTCATTGCCTCGTTGCTGTCGCTGTTGATCGCCCACCGGTATCTGGTAGTCAAAGGCATCGACCGTCCGGAATTTTATGCCCTGTTGATGTTTTCGACCATGGGCATGATGGTTATGGCTAACACCGTGGACCTGGTGGTGATGTTTTTAGGTCTGGAGATAATGTCAATTCCGCTGTATGTTATGGCGGCTTTTAACCAGCGTTCGCTGGAATCCAACGAAGCCGGGATCAAATACTTTTTGATGGGCGCGTTTGCGTCATCGTTTTTAATGATGGGCATCGCCTTCGTTTACGGAGCGGCCGAGACCACCGATTTTCGGCGGATTGTAGCCGATTTTAGCTATATTGTCGCCAATAACCGGACCTATCTTTATGCCGGGGCGTCGCTGATACTGGTCGGTTTCGGGTTCAAAATCGCCGCCGTGCCGTTTCATACCTGGGTGCCCGATGTTTACCATGGCGCTCCGACACCGGTGACGGCTTTTTTCTCCGTGGCTCCCAAAGCCGCCGGATTCGCCGTGATGCTTCGGATTTTCCTGTACGGGTTTGACGGTATCGAGATACTGTCCGACATCTTCTGGGTGCTGGCGGCACTGACCATGACGATTGGCAATATCCTCGCCCTGCGGCAGAACAACGTCAAGCGGATGCTGGCGTATTCGTCGATTTCTCATGCCGGTTACGTGATGGTGTCGCTGGTGGTGGGCGGTTCGGAGGCGATTTCCGCAGCCATCTTTTACCTGGTTGCTTACACCTTCTTCAACCTCGGTGCTTTCGCCGTACTGACCGTTCTCGAGACCCGTTCCGGATGCCGTTCCGATTTTGTCGAACTGGCCGGTATCAGTAAAGCCAACCCGTATCTCACGGCGGTGCTGGCGCTGTTCATGTTCGCCCTGTCGGGTTTCCCGCCCACGGTCGGCTTTTTCGGCAAGTTTTACATTTTCTCGGCGGCTGTTAAAAGCGGGTATATCTGGCTGACAGTGGTCGGGGTGATGAACTCGTTCGTCTCGGTTTATTATTACCTGCGGGTTATCAAGACCGGTTATATGGACGAATACGAAGGCTCGCCGGTTCCGGCCACCATCGTACCGTCAGTTTTCACGGTTCTGCTGATTACAGCCCTGGGCACGCTCGGGCTGGGCTTCTTCCCCCAGCGGCTTCTGGAGCTTTCCCAAAAGGCAATTTTCGCTTTTCTATGATATTTTCATGTTAGTATTGTGTTGGTTTCGAAGGAGGTTTTTACACCTCCTTTTTTCTGGTCGGAAAACTGAGAAACTTAGCTGCCCAGCTTGAGTTTATTACCGTTGATATCCGGGACCTGGAGCGGGTATTTCCCGGAGAAGCAACCCGAACAGAAAGTCGTGTCCGGCAGAGATGGCATCTTGAGCATGCCCGGCAGCGAGAGATAACGCAGGGAATCGACCCCGATGTATTTCTCGATTTCGGGCACTGTCATATTGGCGCCGATCAGTTCCTTTTTGGTCGGCATGTCGATACCGAAGAAGCACGGGGAGATAATCGGGGGAGAAGATATCCGGAAATGGATTTCTTTCGCCCCGGCGTCGCGGATAATTTTGACGAGTTTTTTCGAGGTCGTGCCGCGCACGATAGAATCGTCGACCAGAATCACCCGGCGGTCTTTCAAAACACCACGGACCGGATTGAATTTCACCTTGACGTCGAGATCGCGAATTTTCTGGTGGGGGTCGATGAAGGTGCGGCCGACATAGTGGTTTCGAATCAGACCGATTTCAAAGCGGATACCGGATTCCTCGGAGTATCCGAGCGTGGCGGTGTTGGCCGAGTCGGGGATGCCGATGACGATGTCGGCCTCAACCGGGTGCTCGCGGGCGAGCAGGCGGCCCAGCCGTCGGCGAACTTTGTCGACGTTCTCGCCGAACACTTTCGAGTCCGGACGTGCGAAATAGATATATTCGAAAATGCAAAAAGCATGCTTGGTTCTCTTGAGCGGAAAGGTGGAATACAGGCCGTTTTTGGTGATTTCGAGAACCTCCCCCGGTTCGACCTCCCGAATATAAGTAGCGCCGATAATATCGAACGCGCAGGTTTCCGAGGCCACGATATAAGAGTTGTGGTACTTGCCCAGTGACAGCGGCCGGAAACCGTAGGGGTCACGGGCCGCGATGATGGAATCCTCGGTTAAAAAGAGCAGGGAAAAAGCGCCGCGGATTTTTGACAACGCTTCACATATCCGCTCAAAACGGGTTTTTTTGTTTGAAACCGCCGCCAGATGCAGAATTATTTCCGTGTCGGAAGTGGTCTGAAAAATGGATCCCTTGGAATCGAGTCTCTGGTGCAGTTCATAGGAGTTGGTCAGATTGCCGTTATGGGCGATAGCCAGTTTTTGCAGGCGGTTGGTGATTAAAAAAGGCTGAATATTGATTAATGACGAGGCTCCGGTCGTGCTGTAACGGGTGTGTCCAATCGCCGTATCACCCGCCAGTTTGGCCATAGTTCGGGGGTTGGAGAAGACCTCGGATACCTGGCCCATCCCCTTGTGCATATTTATCTGACCGTTGTTAGAAGTCACAATTCCGGCTGATTCCTGGCCGCGGTGTTGCAGGGCGTAAAGACCGAAATAGGTCAATTGGGCGGCTTTTTTATTGCCGATAATGCCGAAGACCCCGCATTGATCGTGAATGGCTTGTTCCAGCATCGCAGAAATCTTCTCCTGACAGTTATGTTGAAAAACTTATAAATTACCTTATTCCATGTGAAATGTCAATGATTTTGAGATTCCTGCCAGCGTCCTTTTTATGAATCGTTCTGCAGGCCAATCGGTGTTTTTTATGCCCTGTTTAATTTTTGAACAGCAAAAAAGACTGGATAAATGCTTGATTTTACAGTATTTTTAATGTGTCGCCTTTTTTACCGCATTATTTGGTTGTTTTTAAAAATTAAAGCATTCCTTTTGCTCAGGTATAATGAAGTGCTGAAAGCAAAATTATGAGCGAAGAATATCCGGTCAAATACGAGGTTTTACGGCAACTGGCGCTGGGCGGAGCCGCCGGGGATGAACTTCAGCAAACGGTTGAGAAGTCCCTGCGGCAGACGGCGACTATAGTCGGCTTGCAGGCTGCGGCGATGTATCTCTGGGATAACGAAATGAATATTGACCTCGCCGTGGCTCATGCCGACAACGACGCCAGCCGCCAGCGACTCGACAACCTCGAACGGGATTTGTTCTCCAGTTTGAGGAAAGACCGAAAACTTATTTCGGCTTATATGTCCTTCGGCGGCGAAAAAACAGTACATTCCTTTACCCTGCCCCTGCGGCACGGGGAGAGGGTTTTCGGGGCGTTAATCGGGCTTCAGGAAGGTGCCCGTACATTGGTT
>JBMOKZ010000107.1:0-19776 GCA_049324195.1 Candidatus Zixiibacteriota bacterium
GCTTATGACGATATCCGCGAGACGCTGATGACCAACCCGAAAGTCACCGACCTGCGCACGGCGGCTTTCGTCAACGCCATCAATAAAATCGCAGTGTCATATATGCAGATGGGTATCTGGCCGTAAAAATATTAAAAAAAACATAAAAAAAGCCCGCTGAAAAGCGGGCATTATTATAAATTTTTTATATCATCGGGTGAGAATATTCGTTTATGCTCGTCACATCCGCTTTACGAATGTTCTGGACGAGGGTTACCGAAGGCAAGGCGTCATCGAGTCCGAAACCTTTACCAGCCAAGATATTCCGGTAAACTTCAGTGTGCAAATCGGTAAAGCCTCCGGAGAACTCGACCTCTTCATTGTCGATTGTTATCGAGCGGAAGGTTCGCTGACCCTTAGCGGAAATATCCTGGGGAAGGTCATTTTCATCGATGGACAAAAACCAGCGTACCCGAGCTTTTTCCAACTCAATATAGCCGCCGGTTCGATATTGAGTCGCCAGATGCACCTCGCTGTGCTCAACAGGGCCGAACAGCCAGATAAGCAAATCGAAGAAATGGATGCCGATATTAGTAGCCAGCCCGCCGGAACGGTCCTGCTGACCTTTCCAGGACACCAGGTACCAGCTGCCCCGGGAGGTGATATAGGTCAGAACGACTTCATGTTTGTTGTTTTTTTTCTGGGCTGCCAGCTTTTCTTTCAGAGCGATGAGCGAGGGGTGAACGCGCAACTGCAAAATGGTATAAACCCGCCCCTGGGATTCTTCCTCGAGTTCCCTCAGGGCTTCGATATTCCAGGGGTTGAGTACCAGCGGTTTCTCGCATATGGCGTCGGCGCCGACCCGAAGGGCAAAGCGGACATGGGCGTCATGGAGATAGTTCGGCGAGCAGATGGAAACATAATGTATTCGCTGATTTTCTCCCATACGGCGAAGTTTCTCGATATGGCGGTCAAAACGCTCGAATTCGGTAAAGAAGCTGACCTGGTTGAAATAACTGTCCAGAATTCCCACTGAATCGTGGGGGTCTACGGCAGCCAGCAATTTATTTCCGGTGTCACGTATGGCTTTTAAATGACGGGGGGCGACATATCCGGCCACACCCGTTATGGCAAAATTTTTCGACATCGCTACTCCTTAAATCTAATTTCCACGGTTAGCCCCCGGCGCCGTATAATCTTACTCTGTATTTCGGCAATACCGGCCTCATATTATACCATCGATTGTCGACGTTCGATACAATATGCCCGGTTTTACGAGGAACTAACTATAATGGATTATTTAAATTTTTAAAAGATATATTATTGATAAATTTGGATCGAAAATCGAAATAATGGTTCCGGCCGATGGCATAATGCATTATTAAATAACAAGATAGGTAAGCGACGGCTTTTTTCTGTCAGTACAGTCAATTATCTGCCATGGAGACCTTTGTTAAGTCAGGGTTCTTAAATTGTCTCGTTGAACACTATTCGGACATCCGATTTTTAAAAACCTGTTGATTTGCCGGAACCAAGGTAATATTTTGTCTCATAATTTTGACGGTAATTTAACTGTAAGGAATAAATATGAGTGACCTGGTATCGAGACTTTTACCGGAAGTTAAAGAAATCAAAGACACAAACCTGCAAAAGAAAGTAGTTGCCTGCTGGGAGGAAGCTATTGCCTTCCGCGGCTGGACCGAAGAACTGCTTCGCAATATTCCGTTCACCCTGCTCGCCGAAAACGTGAAGATAACTTTTATCGACCATGTCCGGGCGGTTTGCCGCATGTGTATCGCCCTCGATGAAGTGCTCGACGAAATTCACGGCGCCAACAAGACCCCGGTTAACCGTGATTATCTCGTTGCCGGAGCGCTTCTGGCCGATGTCGGTAAACTGCTGGAGTTCGAAATCGTCAACGGTCAGCCGGTCAAGTCCGATTACGGTAAACACCTTCGTCATCCTTTCAGCGGCGTGGGTCTGGCTTACAAGCACGGTGTTCCCTCGGAAGTAATGCACATTATCGCCACACATTCCAAGGAAGGCGCAGGAGAGAAACGTCTTCCGGAAAGTATTATATTCCACCATGCGGATTTTGTCGATTTCGAGCTGGTAAAGTAAACGCAGTCTAATCCTTAAGTTTTATTATGAAAAAGGAATGTCTCCCATGGGACAAAATATCATAGAAAAAATCGCTCAGAAATTCGCGGTCGGCCTTGAACCCGGACAGAAGGTCAACAGCGGCGACTATATCTCGATTCAACCCGCCCACGTCATGACCCACGACAACACCGGCGCCGTGATACCCAAGTTTAAAGCCATCGGCGCCGCCCGTATCGCCAACCCGCGCCAGGTGGTTTTCACGCTGGACCACAATGTCCAGGACACCAGCGAAAAAAATCTTCAGAAATACGCCGGTATCGAATCCTTCGCTCGTGAAATGGGAGTCGATTTCTACCCGGCCGGTCGGGGAATCGGTCACCAGATTATGTGTGAGGAGGGCTACGCCTGGCCGGGCACCATGGTTGTGGCGTCCGACTCCCATTCCAATATGTACGGCGGTCTGGGCTGTCTCGGAACGCCGATTGTCCGTACCGACGCCGCCGGAATCTGGGCTACGGGCCGAACCTGGTGGCAGGTACCGCCGGTGGCCAAAGTGGAATTGAAGGGGAAACTTCGCCCCGGAGCAACCGGCAAAGACGTCATCATCACCCTCTGCGGGTTTTTCAATAAAGATGAAGTTCTGAACCATGCCGTGGAGTTTGTCGGTGACGGTGTCGCTTCGCTGACTTTGAACGAGCGTCTGACGATTGCCAACATGACCACCGAGTGGGGCGCGCTGGCCGGGGTTTTTCCAGTTGACGACACTACTTTTAACTGGCTTGAAAAACGTATCGAATTTATCAAAAAGAGAGGTCTTGCGGGGGTGCCGTCGGACGCCGATGGTAAGGGCAACCATCCCCGCATGAACGACCGCCATCTCGATGAATTACGAAAACACCCACCAATTTCCGACTCCGACGCCTATTATTCCCGGGAACTGACTCTGGACCTGACGACGGTTACGCCCCATGTCTCCGGCCCGGATAATGTAAAGACCATGACCGCAATCACTGAAATCCGTAAACAAAAGGTGAAAGTAAATAAAGCTTACCTCGTGTCCTGTGTTAACAGCCGTAAAGAAGATCTCGAAGCTGCGGCGAAAGTGGTCAAGGGTAAGAAAGTCGCCGCCGGGGTGGAATTCTATATCGCCGCTGCCTCCAGCGAGGTCCAGTTGGCGTCCGAAAACGACGGATATTGGCAGATCCTGCTTGAGGCCGGGGCGATTCCGTTGCCGCCGGGCTGCGGCCCGTGTATCGGGCTGGGAAGAGGCCTGCTTCAGGACGGTGAAGTCGGGATTTCAGCCACCAACCGCAATTTCAAGGGGCGGATGGGTTCCAAAAACGCCAAAGCTTATCTGGGGTCGCCCGAAGTCGTAGCGGCTTCGGCCATTTCCGGCTATATCGATATGCCCGATGGCGGTGCTGTAGCCGAGGTCAAGGGAAGCGTGAAAATCCACGCCCGTCCGGCTGCAACCGGCGCGAAGGTGAAAATTATCGACGGTTTTCCGGAGAAAATGACCGGGGAAATCATTTTCTGTAATGTCGACAATCTCAACACCGACGGTATCTATCCCGGCAAGTACACATATATCGACGATTTCACGCCCCAACAGCAGGCCGGGGTGGTAATGGAGAACTATGACCCGGAATTCGTTAAAATCGTCAAGGAGGGAGATTTTCTTGTGGGTGGCTCCAATTTCGGAACCGGCAGTTCGCGCGAGCAGGCGGCCACGGCTCTTAAATATCGCGGTTTGCGCCTGGTGCTGGCGGCTTCGTTCAGCGAAACCTACAAACGCAACGCCCTCAATAACGGCTTTTTGGCGCTCGAAGCTCCCGAACTGGTGAAAGATCTGAAGGATAAATTCACCAGCGGCAAACTGACGGTCAAAACCGGTTTGACGGCGACGCTGGATTTTTCATCAGCGGTTCTTGCGGTTGATGGCAAGCCTTACGAAATCAGCCCGGTCGGCGCCGCCGCCCAGGAACTGGTGGTCGAGGGCGGTCTTGAAAACTGGGTTAAGGAACGCCTGAAATAATCAGAAGCAGTAATGTAGAAAATAAAAGAGGTTAATAAATGGACAAATCAGTATCGTATCAAATAGCCGAGTTTGCCACCGGGCTTAAGTTCAAGGATCTGCCCGATGGTGTCGTCAACGAAGCCAAGCGCTTTCTCTACGATTCGATCGGCTGTGCTTACGGCGGCCATCGCACCAAAGATGTCAATATCCTTCGCGATATTTACAAAAACATGGGCGGCAGCAAGGAAGCTACGGTAATCGGATTCGGCGACAGGATTCCGGCTGTCAATGCTACTCTGGTTAATTCGCTGATGGTGCGCGCGCTTGACTATAATGATATTTACTGGAAAGAAGACCCGTCGCATCCCTCCGATTTAATCCCGGCCGCCCTGGCGGTTGGGGAGATGTCCGATACCTCGATGAAAGACGTCATCACGGCCATTGTGTTGGCCTACGAATTCGAGATGCGTCTGTGTGAATTCGCTGTCCCGGGTGTGCGCGAGCGCAAATGGCATCACGCCACCCTGACCCAGTTCGTGTCCCCGATCGTGGCGGCGAAGCTGATGGACTTGAGTGTCGGCCAGATGGTCAACGCCATCGGTATCAACGGCGCCCATAACCATACCATCGGCTGTCCCACCGCCGGCAAACTGACCATGATGAAGAATACCGTGGACCCGATGGCCGTGCAGTCGGGCGTGTTCGCGGCGCTCATGGCCGAAAAAGGTTACACCGGCACCGAGGCGGTCTTCGAAGGCAAAGAAGGCTTGATGGATGTTTTCGGCCCTGAATGGAATATGGAAAAACTGACCGGAGGACTGGGCGAGAGCTTCAAAATTCTCGAATGCAGCATGAAGGCCTTCCCGACCGAGGCTTTGACTCACACGCACATTTCCGCGACGCTTAAAGTGGTCAGGGAAAACAATATTAATTACGACCAGATCGAGGAAGTTACGGTGACTACCATTGCCCGCGCCTGCGATATCCTGTTCGACCCGCACAAGTACAACCCGGAATCACGCGAGACGGCCGACCACTCGTTGCCGTACTGTATCGCCGCCGCGCTGGTGGACCATCAGATTACGACCAATTCCTTTTCCGAGGAGAAACTGAAAGACCCGCGCATCCGCGAGGTCATCAATAAAATCAAGGGTAAAGCCTCGAAAGAGTTTGAGGCCATGTTCCCGGCCAAGCAGCCCTCGAAAGTGGTTGTCAAAACCAAAGATGGCAAGGAATTCGCGGCTTATCTCGAATACCCGAAGGGCGACCCTCGCGAACCGATGACCGACGATGAGTTGCAGACGAAATTCAACGCGCTGGCCGACGGCTTACTCAACGCCGAACGCCAGAAGAAACTTCACAAGACCGTCTTCACGTGCGAGAAAATGAGCGCCCGCGATTTCATGAAAGAGTTAATTGTATAAAAATTGAAATTGAAGTTATACATAACCCCGCATGATTCAAATGCGGGGTTTTTTTATTGCAGAATATGTTAGTGGCTTAAAATCCAGACGGATATGTCTTTAATTACGTCGCCGTCAACCTGACCGGGTATCATATATTCATCGGGGACGGCTTTGCCCTTTCCATCTATAAACAAATGATTCAGATTCGGGTAGCTCTTGAAAGCAACATTGTCGCGGTCTTTCAAACCAACCTGCCAGCCCTCGAAATCCACCATCGTGACCTGATAGTCCCGTTCGCCCTGAAGAATCAGCATCGGAATTTTCAAGGTCTGAGCCGTCTTCACCGGGTCGTAATTTTTCAAATCCAGCCAGTATGCGGCCGGGGCTCCCATCGGGGTGCTGTCAGAGAGAGTGTTTTCCGAAAAATTATCGCTTTTAGACACGGCAATCTGCATTTTGAGCTTGTCGATTTCTTTTTGTTCCTCGTCGGATATGACGCTGTCGAGACCGAAAATATACTCATACTGCTCGAGAATGATATCGACCAGCGGTCGCGAGCTTCCGGCCAGCATAATCAGTCCGGCGATTTTATCCGAGCGCTCGCCGATACGGGGGAGACACAGCCCGCCCAGGCTGTGTCCGAGCACGAAGATTTTGTTTTTATCGATTTTGCCGGCAACGTCCAGTAACTCGACCGCCGCGACGGCATCGGCCACCGTTTCCTCGTAGACCGTAATCTTTTTTACCTCGGCAAATTTCATTGCGTGTACTTTCGTCCGCTTGTCATAGCGCAGGACGGCGATACCTTTCGAGGCCAGCCCCCAGGCGATATCCTTGAAGGGTTTGTTGGGGCCGATGGTCTCGTCGCGGTCGTTCGGCCCGGAGCCATGGACTAAGACCACCGCCGGGAACTGACCCTCGCCGACCGGCACCGTCAATGTTCCGGGCAGCGCCCAGTCAGAGCCTTCATTAATGACAATATCGGTTTCGGTAAAAGCCCCGGTATCGGCATAAGCCGGGGGTTTGTAGGGTTCGGTCGGAGGGGTGGGGACAAAAAACAAACCGGAAATTTGTCTGGCCTGGTTGAATACCAGTTTGGCGTCGAGTTTCATTTTCTCGAAACACATCGTTACGAAGATGATATCATACTGTTCATATTTGTCGGCTTGCGTTCCGCCGGGACCTTGGTAAGCGCCAAATTGCCCCTGAAGCGACTCCCATAGCTGCTGTAACTGCTCGACATTAATCGCGGTGTTCATGGTGGAATCAAAACCCGCGGTCGCTTCGGTGTAATTGCCTCTGTTTAGATTTTCGATAAAATCCGCCGCCAGGGACTTTAGTATTTCATCATTATCAATCGGTTGGGCGTTAACGGACGCGATAAGCCCCGGAAATAACAACAGGACCAAGAGCCATCCAATGCGCTTCATATATATTCTCCTTCAAATTAATTACTATAAGTTACCGATATTCCGGAATTAAATTCAAAAAAAACTTTCTTTATTAAAAAAAATTTGTTAAATACAGGCTTTACGGAAGAGAACATGAGCAAAGAAGATAAGAAAAAGAAGCCGACCCGGGTAAAACCGCAAATTTTGAAGGGTTTCCGGGATTTCCCGCCCGAAGAACAGATTGTTCGCGAACGGATGCTGGCTAAAGTATGCGAGGTATTTCAGCTCATGGGCTTTTTGCCGCTTCAGACGGCCTCACTTGAATTTGCCGAAACTCTTCTGGGACCTCACTATAACAAGGATTCTCTGGCGGAACTATTCGGTTTTAACGGGCCGGAAGAAGTCGAGATGGCGCTGCGTTACGAGTTCACCCTGTCGTTGGCCCGCTATGTCGCTTCCCAGCCGAACCTTCCGTTACCCTTTCGGCGCTACCAGTACGGCAATGTCTGGCGGGTGGACAAACCGGGACCGGGCCGCTTTCGGGAATTCATGCAGTTCGATATCGACATCGTCGGCACCAAAAACATGCTGGCCGACGCCGAGATTATCGCCGCCATGGTCAACACTTTCGATTATCTCGGTATCAAACGTTTCAAGGTTCGTTATTCCGACCGTAAAATATTGAACGGTCTGGTCGCCTGGGCGGGAATTCCGGCTGAGACCGGTCCCGATGTCATGCGGGTTATAGATAAGCTTGAAAAGCAGGGCCGCGAGGCGGTTCTGGCCGAGCTGGGAGCAGGCCGGACCGACAGTTCCGGCGACAAAATTCCGGGTATCAATTTAAAACCGGAAGGAATAAAAAAGATTGACGAATTTCTGGAGATTGCCGAACAAAAAGACGGTGACCCGCTGCAACGAGTGGAAAAACTTTTAAATGATACTCCCGGCGCTGTCGAGGGAATCCGGGAACTGCGTCAGGTCCAGAGCTACCTTAAATATATGGATATCGACGATAGTCGGGCCGGAGTCGATCTGACGATTGTCCGCGGTCTGGGATATTATACCGGACCGGTATTCGAGACCACGCTTCTGGATTTGCCCGATTACGGCTCGGTTTTTTCCGGCGGTCGATATGACAATCTCGTGCAGCGCTTCCTCAGCCAGCCGGTTCCGGCGGTAGGGTCATCGATCGGTATCGACCGCCTGCTGGCGGCTCTGCTCGAATTGAAAGCGGTTGAGCTGATTCGGGCGACTTCTCAGGTTCTTGTAACCGTCATGGACCCTGAACGCCTTCCGGACTACCTGACAATTCTGAAGGAATTGCGTCAGGCCGGGATACCCTCTGAAATATATGCCGGCGACACCAAAAATCTTACCCGGCAGATAAAATACGGCGATAAAGTCGGTATTCCTTATGCCGTGATCGCCGGTTCCGATGAATTCGACAGGGGGCAGGTGACGGTCAAGAATATGTCGGCCGGAGCGGAAAAAGCCGGCGATACCGCCGACCGTGAGGAATGGCTCAAGGCCGAGGGTTTCCAGGAAACTATCCCCCGAGCGCTGTTGCTTGAGTATCTGAAGAAACATCTCACGAAATAAATCCATTTATAAAAGAGGGCTGAAATGAATAAGAAATCCTTTTTCGAGATTTACGCCCATGAATACGATATGATGACCGACGCCCATCAGCGTGAGAAAATGCACGATAAGGAAGTTGCGGCGATTATCGAAAAATTCAAACCGGAAAAAGTGCTCGATGCGGGCTGCGCCACCGGGTTGACCTCGATGCTGTTCGCACGGCGGGGGATTACGACAGTCGGGTTTGACCGTTCCCGGAAAATGATTGAACTGGCAAAACGTAAATTTCATGATAGTAATTTACCGCTCAGCTTTAAATGCGGCCATTTCGAGAAAATTCCTAAAGGTCTGCACGGGAAATTCGACCTCGTGGTTTGTCTGGCCAACAGTATCAGCGGAGTTGGTACTCTGACCGGATTACAAAAGAGTCTGGATAATTTCCATGTTGCTCTTAAACCGGGCGGTGTTTTGCTGTTGCAGCTGCTCAATTACCGGGCTTTACAGGACGGGGAATTAATGCCCGTAAAAGTCACGGAAAACGACGGTCTTATCCATGCCCGGATGACCGAGCGTCAGGGGAAATGTTTTCGGCTTTACGTGCTGCGAATCGACCTGAAACAGACCCCGCCGCGGCTGGAGGCGTTCCAAAGCGAGTTCGACAATTTTACCGAACAGCAGGTTATGGCGGGATTGAAAAAAGCCCGGTTCACGGTAATTCATAAGTACGCCAACTTGCTGATGGATAGAAAATATACCAGAGCTTCGCGTGATTTGGTTATCAGCGCCGCCAAACCTTCCGGTTCCGCCAAAGCCAAAGCTTGAATTATCATTAATATTACCGATATAAGTTAAAACGGGGGTTTATAAAAAGGAAATTAATGATAGGTTTAATCAGCGCACTCGAAGAAGAAATAGCCCTCCTCAAAGAAAATCTCGAAAACGAGAGAGTCGTGGTTCATTCCGGTCTCGAATTCAGGCTGGGAAACCTGGCCGGGCAGGAAGTGGTACTGTTGAAAAGCGGCGTCGGCAAAGTCAATGCCGCCGTGGCGACCCAGGTGCTGATTGATCGGTTCAGAGCGCGGGCGGTCGTGTTTACCGGTTTGGCCGGAGCGCTGGTCACGCACCTTCGACCCCGCGACGTGGTCATATCCAGCGCCGTGGTCCAGTACGATATCGACCTGACGGTGTTCGGTCGTCGGCCGGGAGAGATTCCGGATTTGAATCGGATGTTCGACGCTGACTCGCGTCTGGTCCATGCTGTCTGTGACGCTTTCGAGATCTCTGTCGCCGCAAGCGGGCGGGACAGCCGGATGCTGGTCGGAACCATCGCCACCGGCGATACTTTCGTCTCCGACCCGGAAAAGATACGCTGGCTTCAGCGGGAATTCGGGGCGGTGGCGACCGAGATGGAAGGCGGCGCGGTCGGGCAGGTCTGTCACATGAACCGGGTGCCGTTCGTCATCGTACGGATAATTTCCGACAGCGCCTCGAAATGAGCTGCCGGCGAGTTCATATTTTTTTTGAGCGAGGCGGCAAAATTATCCTATGAAATCATCAACTCCCTGATGAAGAATATGTCCCTGACCGGAGTTTTTAAATAATGTCCGGATTAAATTTAAAAATTGACTTAAGCCGGTTTAAGTGTACTTTACAAAGATTATGAAAAAGATATTCGTCATTATCATTTTGATTCTGGGAGCCGCCGGTTTGACTTTTGCACAAACCGACAGCGCCGGCGTCATTTCACCTCGCGAAAGCAAAAAAGTTGACTCGTTCGAGCGGTCTCGGCCGGTCGGGGAGAGCCGCCTGTGGACTTTCATCAGCCGGGATACGGTTCTCGGCCAGTTGACGTCAGTGGTCAGGGAAACAACCGCCATCGACGGACGAAACGGGTACGTACTCGAAGAAAAACTCAACTTGAAAATGGAACGGAACGAAACCCGTATCGCACTCGATATCGAAGGCGAACATTATCTCGCGAACGAAGGCTTTTACCTCGGCGACAAGTTAAAGCTGAAAATAAACGACCTTGTCGAGAAATTCGAATTCAAACTCAAGAAAGGTCAGCTCGAGGGTTTTTTTACCCGTTCCGGAGAAAAAATCAAAAAGAACGTGCCCTTCGAACGCAACTATTTCGCATGGGAAACTTATTTCGTTGACCAGCTGGAATTATTTCTGGCGTTTCGGGATTTCAAGGTCGGCGACACGCTGGTCGACACCATTTATGCTCAGCAGTCGATGTATAAAACGCCGCTTGTCGGGACGGTCGACGGATTTATCTTCAAGGAAATTTACAAAAATAAATTCGATTCGGTATTCGTGATTCATCTGACCGCCCCTCAGGAATACTACCTGTATGTCACAGCCGACAGGCGTTTGATAAGAACCGATTTTCCGCAGCATCGCATTCGGGCTTATCTCGACCGGGTCAACCGGAGCAATACCGCTCAGTTGCGCAAACCGGCTTACACCATGACGACTTTCCTCGCGTCTTTGCCGGCCTATATCTTGTACGCATTAATTGCCGTTTTGGCGCTGCTCTTTCTGGAGCGTCACGGCTTTAAATGGGCCAGAGCTTATATCGCGCTGTTGGCGGGTATAATTCTTTATCTGGTGATGCTGGTTACCCAGTTCCCGCTTCAGAAAGCAGCTATCAGTCAAGTTGTTATCCCCGCCCTTTCATCAGGAGGCTCATTATATTCATGGGGCATCCTGCCGTCGTTGATTGTCGGTTTTATCCAGGAAGGCTTGAAACTTCTAATTATTTTTCTTTTATGTTATTATGGAAACGTCAAAGAGGCTAAATATATTATCGTCGGGGTTTTTTCCGGCGCCGGGTTTGGTCTTATGGAGGCCTGTTATCTGGCGGAGCCGTCGGGGATTCTTGGCACCTTCTCATATTCGCTTTTAGAAAACGGGTTCCTCATAATTTTTCATATCGTTTCGGGTCTTCTGCTAGGTTATGCCTTGAAAAAAAACTGGCCCAAAATCACTCTCATCGCGGTTGGTCTCATTATCGCAAATTCCTTCTTGCGTTACCTTCCGATTTTTGTCCAGCAGAAAGTTTTTACGGTCGGCGTGATGTATTTTGTTTTTGCTTTCCTGATTCTGCTGATTCTGGGTCTTACCGTGACATTGATTAATCGGGAAACTACGACGGAACGATAAACCTCGAGGAGCTTCGAAGCCCGGTCAGATTTCCTTAAGCGGTTAACCTTTATGTTGACACAACGTCGAGAAGCTTTTACTTTTTTTCTTTGCAACCGGACCGGGTCCGGGTATAAAGATATGACAACATTTAACCTTATGTAGTTTTCAACTATGTCCGAAAATATCATTTATGCCGGTATTGATATCGGCGGCACCAATATCAAGTTCGGGCTGGTGGCGGCCGACGGTAAAGTGCTTTACCGCGAGCAACGCCCGACCCTGGTGGAAAAAGGTCCCGAACCCTTGATGCATCTGGTGACTAATATCTCCGAAAGTCTTTTATATTATGCCGCGGAAGAAGATTACGATGTCCGCTGGTTGGGTGTGGGAACCCCGGGAGCCGTGGACAACCGGGAGGGGAAAGTAATCGGTTGCAGTCCTAATATTAAAGGCTGGGAAGGCATGGAAATCGGCCGGATTCTCCGTGAGCGGTTGAATCTCCCGGTTTTTGTTGATAATGACGTCAACGCCATGGCTCTGGCTGAAACCCGTTTCGGAGCGGCGGTCGGCTACAAGTCCGTGATCTGTATCACCGTGGGCACCGGCGTCGGCGGTGGAGTGATTCTGGACGGCAAACTCTGGCGTGGAGCAAATTTTTCCGCCGGGGAATTGGGGCACCTGTCAATCGATATGAACGGCCCCCGGTGCCGTTGTGGCAAAAACGGGTGTATCGAGGCATACTGTTCCTCGAACGCCATTTTAAATCGTACTATTGCTAAGCTAAATAATGGCTTAACGCCTGATTTTGAAGAATTGCTTGATGGATCGCTGGATAATTTGAATATCAAAAAATTATTCGCGGCAGCCAAGAAAGAAGATGAAATCGCCATTGAGGTCCTCCGGGAAACGGCCGAGTACCTCGGTTTCGGTCTGGCCGGGGTAGTGAATCTTTTTAACCCGGAAATCGTAGTGATTGGTGGCGGTGTCGCTGACGGTGGCACCGACTTTATCGACCGAGTAGCCGCTGTCATCAAAAAATACGCCTTTGAACCGGCGACCACCCATCTGCGAGTGTCCCGAGCCACGCTCGGTAATGACGCCGGATTTATCGGTGCCGGTATACTTGGTGAAACAATTGTTACCGTTAATAACAGGTGAACTTATGTCAGAAAAAAAAGTACAAAGTCCTCTTCTTTTCAATGTCGCCAAATGGTACGGCTACCTGTTCTCACTGGCTTTCATTCTCTACGGCGGGGTGGAGATAATTCTCGGTTTTATGGATCACAACTATGAAAATTTCGCCAGTTATCTTATCTTTCTGCTGCTGGGTTTCATATTCCTAACGATTGTGATCGCGTTTCGAGACTTGAAAGTCTGGGGTTGGTACTGTTTGCTCGGTCTCAACGGTCTCATTATTTTATCCGCTCTCTTTCATATCAAGGCTGTCGAGAATATCATTCTTCTGATTTTATCCGGTATCGCGCTTTATGCGTTGCTCGAGCCGGGTACGAAGAATTATATTTTGAAAAAGAGATAAATTTAATTTGACATCTGACGAAAAATTAATAGATTGTCAAAACTGAATCCCTGGCGCCCTAGCTCAGTTGGTAGAGCAACGGACTGAAAATCCGTGTGTCCGCAGTTCAATTCTGCGGGGCGCCATTTTTTTATGCCCGCCATATATTTAAAGTTTTCTGGTTGCTTCCTTCTTTCAATCGCTATGATGGACTCCAAAAGAATGATTATTGAAATTTAAACTTGACGCACGCTGTCATAATCAATACCTTTTAATTGAATTGCATGATTGAGGTATCCGGCTTCTCAATCAAACACTTTTACTTTTCTCACAATACTAATCCAAATGCGTATGCATGGAAGGAGGAGCACAGGATGCCCAAATTCAAAGTATTAATCCTGTCAATCCTTTGTATTATGCTTCTGGCCTTACCAGTCAGCGCGAAATACAAAGTCAAGATTGACGAAGTCCCCGGGGTGTACGGCGGTTATTTCACCTACATTTCGGTCAATATCGAGCCGCTTGGAGACCCCGCCGCCCTGATTGATCTCGGCGGCTTTGACCTGATGGTCAGTTATAACGGATCAAGATTGACCTGCTTAGCGGCAGAGAGAGGACTGTTTTTAAACGAGTGCGATTGGGAGTATTTTACTTACCGTCATTCCGGTTCCGCCAGCTCCTGCTATTACGGTGAAAGCAGCGCCAGTCTGATGCAGGTTATAGCCCTCGCGGAAACGACTTCACCGGGAAGTCCTTCCTGTTATAAACCGGACGACCTGATTCAACTGTTTAAATTACAATTTTTAGCTACATCGGAATATTCTGCGGCCTTTACGACAAATCCAATCAATTTTTACTGGTATCCTGAAGATTATCCCGATGGTTGCGTCTTTAATGTTTTTTCGGATATCACCGGCAATCAAATGCTGATTGCCGATGAAGTCACCGACTGGCAGGGCAACAGCTTTGCCTCGGAATACAACTGCAGCGGTCCTGACCCGCTGTGTGTCGACAACGGCACGCCTTATATCGATTTTCAAGGCGGTTACATTTATATCCTCGGCGATGAAGAGCCGACCGATCGGGGAGATATTAATCTTGACGGCGTTCCTTATGATATCGCCGATGCTCAGGTTTTCACAAATTATTTCATCTCTGGTTTGAGTGCTTTTCAAATCGATGTTTACCGGCAAGTCATGGCCACCGAAATCAACTGTGACCAGATCACCCTGACGGTGTCCGATCTGGTCTATCTGATTCGCATCATTGTCGGCGATGCCTATCCGTTATACAACTGTGATCCTCCGGAAAAGGCTGATTTTGACAACCCGCCGCTGGCGCTGACCGATCCCTCGGTCACCGATACCATGAAATTCATCGGCGGTGAGGCGCTGGCCGGACAGCAGAATGTCGCTTTCGAATTATATACCGCCAACGTCGTTGACCTGGGCGGTCTTCAGGCTCGTATCGAGTACGACCCGGCCAAATTGACGCCGCACTGGGACGAAGTCTATAATGACGGTATGAATGTCTCGTTCGCTTTGCTCGGTCGGGCTGTCGGTTTTGACAATGAGGGTGTCGCTCAGGTAATCAGCCTGGAACCCGGTGAGTTACTGGTGTACATGTATCCGGGGTGGTATGATTACACTTCGAAAATCGACGCCGGTTCAGGTTCGATTATGTCCATCTATTTTGATATTGCCGGCGGCATCGACCCCGTCGATACGAGTGCTTTCAGTTTTGTCACCGAAGGTTATTATTACAACCTGTTTTCGACCTTCTACGGTCAGGTTATCTGGCCGACGCTGGTCGATGGACAATTTATCGGCTATAACAATCACTTTGCTTTCCCCGGAGCCGAGGGCTATCGCGGTCAAATCAATATTCCGTTCTATTTCGAAATGGTCAGTACCGACAGTATCGGGGAACTGTTCATGGATATCGAATATGATGACCAATTTTTGAGTCCGCACCTGATTCCCGACAGTACTCTTCCCGACGGGATGGGGCTGGCGGTACGGCACAATCTTTTAAATCGGGCGTTGTTGTTTGAGGACGAAGGCACCAGCGAGGTGCTCGTAGGTATGCCCGAGGAAGGCCGTTTGAAAATCTGGTTCCGGCCGACCGGGACCTGGGAAGACGGTTACAAGCTGCCGATAGGATGGGGATCGATTATCAAAGTGTATTTCGACGCGACGGAGCAACTGGTGCCTATATTTCCGCTCCCGGTTACGTTTGACCCTGCCGGAACGAACTATATGAAATTCTGGGATGAAACCGTCATCTATCCGCCGACTATCGACGGGGAATTCCAATTCATACCCAAGCCTTTACCGCCTTCCTGTCCGGTTTTGTATGCGTACAACGGTCAGGAGTATGTCCGTGACAACCCGCTCTTGACCGCCTGCCAGGCTTCCAACTATGTCGCTGCGGTGACCGATTACTATCAGGTAACGGCGCCGGTCGATGACGCTGATGGCCGGGTCAGTTTCCAGATAAGAGAACTGGAAGACGAAATTACCTATATCGAATATATCGACTTGATTACCGTTGACCATGCGGCCAACACCAAATTGGCCTGTGCCGTGGACGGTCGGATATATACCTATAATGATGTTCTCGAACCGCTTTCGGCGGTGGATAATCTGGGCAACGACCGGCTGGCCGAACTGAGGACGGTGGACGAGAATTACTTCGCGGCCGATCAGTCGGGTTATCTGATTGTCACTTTCCCCAACATTCAGGGTAAGGAAACCGGATACAGCCTCAGCGCCTATTCCGAGTGCAATGAACCTATTCCGATTGAACCCGGCCCCTGGCTTAAGGGCGGCATTGCCGATCAGGACGAGAATATCGTCCCGGTGCAGTTGAAAGTGGAAGTGCTCGATGCCTCAGGTAACTGGGTTGAATTTCCAACCATTCCATATCGGGAAAAAGAAACATATGAAGTCGTTACCTGCGAGCCGGGCATCACGGATGGCCTGGAGGAAATCACCCTGCGCATAAGCTGGGAAGGCAGCTATATGACGGATGCGGTCAACCAGTTCGTCGCTTCCGATGAAACGCCCATGGTTGATACCTGGAAAATATCGGATTACCGATTCAGCACTTCACTGTCACCCGTTTCACCGCTTAAAAACGGTGTGGACGGCCAGACAGTGACGATGGTCAAGGGCGATGTGTTCGACATTCATTTCGATTGCGACGCCCTGCTTGACCCGCAGCAAACCCGTGATTATATCATCCGGATAATCGGACGTTATGAACCGGTAGAAAATATCGACCAGTATCTCACGCCCGAAGATTTCCGGCTTTATGAAAACTATCCTAATCCATTCAATCCGACCACGACTATCAGCTACGACCTGCCGACCGCCAGTCAGGTTAAACTGGAAATTATCAACCTGCTCGGTCAGAGAGTCGCCACGCTGGTCGACGGCTATCAGACGGCCGGCCACCAGCAGATAGACTGGAACGGTCGCAACGATGCCGGGCAGACGGTTTCGAGTGGAGTTTATTTCTATCGTCTGACCGCCGATAATTACGTTCAGACCAAGAAAATGATTCTGCTGAAATAACAATAATTTCCATTTAATTCAGGGGACAGGTACAATACCTGTCCCTTTTTTTATGCGGTCGCAAACATATCAATATCGCCAAAAAGGTTTGACTTGAAATGTCTTCGGGATTTTATTATCATTAATTACAAAACCAAATCTGGAATCATAAGGTAGGAGGGAATCATGAATTTCCGAATTTTAAGCATTGCCGGTATAATGCTGTTATCGTTACTTCTCTGGGGCTGTTCAGATGATGATAGCGGCGTTGACAACAACGAGCCTGATATTACTGTAATCGATGAAATAATCGGTCCCGAGGGCGGGAGTATATCGATTGCCGGCAAGATTATTTTGGCTGTCCCGGCCGGAGCGCTCGACGATACCATGACGTTTAACATTGAGCAGAACAGCAATCCGGTCAGTCCCGAAGGAACGCTCGGGTTTTTGGCTCCGGTTTTTTCCGTGGAGCCGACCGGTACCGATTTTTTATCCCCGGCCGTCCTGACGATTTATTATGACGATGCCGATATAGGCTATGCCGGAGAGTCATCGGTTATTCTCGGAGTCGATACCGGCGACGGTCACTGGAATATGGTGACAGCAACTGTCGATACTATCAACAATTTTGTTTTGGCGAATATTTCGCATCTTTCCGATTACGCTGTTCTGGGCGACACTTTGAGCAATTTTAATGAAGGTGTTTATGGTATTTTCTCCATTGCCAGGATGATAAGCATTTTTGGCTCCGGTTTCTCATTTGCGATCGAAGGTATCGCCGTCAGGTTTGACAGCGCCTATGCTCCTTGTGAACCGGTCAAAGCTTTGCACCCGGACAGTATCACCTGCGATACCTTTGACCTCGAATGGGAAGAGATGACCTCTCAGTATCAAGCCGGTTTCGATTGGTACTACACCGTTTTGGAACCTGAACACGATTACGTTTTCACAGTTTATGGCAATGCCGATGTTCCATCACTCGTCGATACCATCCGGTTCCCCAGTTGTGTACCGGTTCTGTCCGCCCCAATTCAGGGTGATACGGTGTCAAAAACCGGTTTTGATGTCAACTGGACAGGTGTTTGCGGAGGTGTGGTGCGTATTACTTTGATGCACAACGAAACCGATTCCATCCTTTCGGTTGAAGCCGACAATGCCGTCGGAAGCTACACTTTCGACAGTGCCGCGCTGAGTGATCTGGCTGCGGGGGAATACGGCATCGTGATGGTGCATCAAAATTCGAAAAATATCGATGCCGCCGGGTATGACAGCCGAAGCACGATAATGGCCCGGGTGATGTGCAACAGTACTTTTTATCTCAAGGATTAAAGCAGGCGGTTGCAGTCCTGTCAGTTAAGATTTTACAACCCCGTAGCTTATACGGGGTTGTTTTTTGCTGATTTTTAGTTATATTGTATTTGAGTTTTATAAATATATTTTTTGGTATATTTTGAATTATAAATAGAAAGGTTGCCAAGATGTTGGTAGACTTAAAAGAAAAAATTCAGCCGGATAAGTGGAAAATAGCAGACCATGTGATTAAGCTGGAAACCTCTATTATTAGAGAGATTCTCAAGATTTCTTCGCAGCCCGGTGTTATATCTTTTGCTGGCGGTCTTCCGGCCCCGGAATTATTCCCCCTTGAAACCCTCAAGAAATTAGCCGTCCAGGTGTTCGACAAGTATTGTGCGAAAGCCTGTCAGTATTCGTTTTCGATGGGAATCGAAGAATTGCGCCGGTGGATTTCGGAAACCGCCGTCAAAAACGGTGTTCCGACCGATATTGACAATATTATTATTACCAGCGGTTCGCAGCAGGGCATTGAGCTTATGGCTCGTGTTTTCATCGAACCGGGTGATTATATCATCACGGAAAATCCGACCTATGTTGGGGCTCTGCAGGCATTTAACTACTATCGCGCCCGTTATGCCACAGTGGAAATGGACCACAACGGGATGTTGATTGACCAGCTCGAGGATAAAATCAAGAAATATCATCCCAAATTCATTTATACCGTATCCAATTTCCAGAACCCGACCGGTATTACCATGTCGGAGGACCGCCGTAAAGAATTGGTCAGGCTGGCCACCAAATACAATCTGCCTGTTATCGACGACAACCCCTATGGGGATATCCGGTTTACGGGCACTCCGCTCCCGGAACTGAAAACCTTCGGCGGGGACCAGATTGTGACCCTGAAAACCTTTTCCAAAATTATCGCTCCCGGTTTCCGAATCGCCTGGATCAACGGTCCTAAAAAGATTGTCAAGCAGTTCGAGAAAGTCAAACAGTGCACCGACCTTCACACCAATGCCTTCAACCAGTACTTGATTTTCGAGTTCGTTGACCAGGGTTATCTGAAACAGCATCTCGAAATCATCAAGGCTGATTACCTGGCCAAGCGCGCTCAGATGCTCAAGACGCTGGAAGCTGTTTTCCCCGAAGGCGTGACCTGGACCAAACCCGAGGGCGGTTTGTTCCTCTGGCTGGAATTGCCCAAACACATCTCCGCCAAGGAGCTGCTTCCCAGGGCTATCGAGAAAAAAGTCGCTTATGTTTACGGCCAGCCGTTTTTCCCGAATGGTGGGGGTGAGAACACGATGCGTCTTAATTTCTCCAATGCCACCATGGAAGGCATCGAAATCGGCATTACACGCCTGGCTGTTCTTATTAAAGAAAATATGTAAATTTCTGTCATGAAATAACCTTACAACCCGCCTTAGGGCGGGTTTTTTTATTGTTTTTTGAAGGTTTTGATTATTTATAAAGGACTATGAAAATAAAATACGCCAAATATCACGCTTTGGGAAATGACTTTCTGGTCATTGAAACCATTAACAATAAAATTTCCCGGTCACAACTAAGCCGCCTGGCGGTAAGTATCTGTAACCGCCGCACCGGCGTTGGCGCCGATGGTATTATTAACCTGAGCGCTTCCCGCCAGGCTGACAAGAAATTTGATATTGTCAATGCCGACGGCAGCTGGGCGGAAAAATCGGGTAACGGCCTGAGGATTGCCGGTCTGCACCTGTCCGCCGGCTCGCGCCGCAGAGAATTTGTGTTCGAGACCGTAACCTCA
>JBMOKZ010000108.1:0-19770 GCA_049324195.1 Candidatus Zixiibacteriota bacterium
TCCGGCCCGAATCACGCCCGCGCGATGTATCTAAAAGACTTAAAACCGCTTATAAAGAATTTTCTTTTGGCTCTTTTTTTTCTTAAATAGCTTTAAATCCTTTATTTTTAGGAAAAAAGACATTATTTTTTACAAAAATTGCTGCCCTGAAGCGTCAATTTTTCATAAAAGAATTTTTTTTCAGGATGGGAATCATGGAATTAAAGAAGTTACTCTGTTCGTTCACTATCTTGTTGCTTCTCTGCGCGTTACCTTTAAATGCCGTTTCCCGTACCAAGTACGACCCGAACGATTCGAAAATCCGACCGGACCAGGCTGCCGTAACTCTGCCGTACTGTGTGGCTTCCCACAACGTCGGTAAACTGGTCCTGGCCGTGAACAACTACGGTTCCTTCGGCGACGGCTTTGCCATCGGGAGTTCCACCGACTGCTTCACGAGCACCCGCGCCCCGTCATGTGAGTACCCCAAAGGCTCAGGGACCTATTACCTGTTCGCCGGCGCATTCTGGATCGGCGCCGTGGTCGGCCGCGACACTCTGGTTTCGGCGGGAGCGGACGGCTGGTACACTTTCCAGGAGCTTCATCCTTACGAATCGCCTTTCGGCGACATGATTTACCGCTCGATTATCGACCCGGCCAAACCGGAATTCGAGGGCGCCATCTCGGAACAGGATTATATCGCGGTCTATACCGACACGTTTACCACCGGTGTTACCGGTCTGGCTAACGATGAAATCGACGGCCGCCCCCATCAGCCTCTGTATATCGAGGTAACCCAGCGCACTTTTGCCTGGTCTTATCCCTATGCCGAAGATTTCATCCTGTTCGATTATGCCATCAAGAATATCGGTGTTGAAAAACTGAACAAGGTATATATGGGGATTTATGTCGACGCCGACGTCAAGCGCGACGGCGCCCAGGAGGGTTTCGACGACGACATCTGCGGCTTTCTGGAAACCTTCACCAATCCCTACGGCAACTGCGAATTCGATGATACCGTCTTTATCGCCTGGATTGCCGATAACGACGGCGAACTCGAGGGCGGCGGCTTGCTTAGCACCCCCGTGCCCAATATCACCGCCACCCGTATCGTTCGCACTCCGTCCGACGAACTCGATGTCTCCTTCAACTGGTGGGTCAGTAACGGAAATTCGTCCCTCGATTTCGGTCCGCGGAAAAAAACCGACGACTTCCGCGACCTGGGTCACGGCGGACTGGGCACTCCGTCCGGCGACCGCAACAAGTATGCTTTCATGCGCAACCAGGAATTCGATTACGACCAGATATATACCGCCAATATCGGCCCCAACGACCCGATCTGGCTCTATCCCAACCAAACCATCGCCCAGGATATCTCCAACGGGTACGACACCCGCTACCTGCTGTCATTCGGACCTTTCAATATCGACCCCGGTCAGAGCCTGCCCATCTCCTTCGCCTATGTCGGCGGTGAAAATCTTCACAGCACCAGCTACCCGGAAAACTGCGAGGACAATCTGGAGGATAATTATCACCCCGGCGTTTACTATGAAAATCTGAATTTCGACGACCTCAGCCTTAACTCCATGTGGGCGTCCTGGGTGTACGACAATCCGGGGGTCGATTCTGACGATGACAAGAATTTCGGCAAGTTCCGCGAGTGTTGCGAGGACTCAACCCCGAAAGACACCATGGACACTTTTTACAATCCGTCCGACCCCCTGGTTATCGACAGTATCGTCCCGCGCGACAGCGCATATTGGACCTGGAACTATCTTGTCTGTGATACCTTCTGGTATAAGGGCGACAATGTACCGGATTTTCGAGGCGCCTCACCGCCGCCCGCCCCGGCCTCCTGGAGCAGCACCAAAGACAAGTATGGTAACCCGGTACAGGTGCCGGCTATGCGCGTTTACCCCTCGGTCGGGCAACTTCATGTCCGCTGGAATGGTCTGCTCAGTGAAACCACCCGCGACGTTTTCTCCCGTGAACACGACTTTGAGGGCTACCGCGTCTATGCCTCCCGCGACGACCGCGAGGGCAGTTTTGTCCTGCTGGCCTCGTACGATATCGAGGATTACAATCGCTATGACTATAACACTCTCCAGGGGGAATGGGAACTGAACGAAATGCCCTTTACCCTCGAAGAACTGCGGTGCCTGTACGGCGATACCGTTAACGGCAGCCCCTGCAACGATACCCTTTTCGACCCCACATCTTTTACTCGGGGCAACCCGCTCAACGTCTGGGGCGAGGACGGACAGATATACACTTTCTATTTCGAACCCCAGGATTTCAACCGCTCCATTCTGGCCAATTATCCCGAAGCCAATACGCCTCTTCGAAAGGTGTATCCCGACCAGCCCTACCCGAGTTCCCTGACACCCGATTCGGCCGACACCTCCGAACTAACCGAGGACGGTTTTCTGAAATATTTCGAATACGAATACACGATTGAAAATCTCCTGCCTACCGTACTCTATTACGTCAACGTGACCGCCTTCGACTTCGGCTCTCCCCAGTCGGATCTGGGCGCCCTCGAAACTTCCAAAACCAACCTGGCGACCGTGGCATATCCCTTGAATTCATCCGAGGAGGTCGAAGAGAAAAATCTCGAGGTATACGTTTATCCCAACCCCTATCGGATCAACAGTAATTATATCGCCGACGGGTTCGAGGGCCGCGATGCCGACTATTATATACCCGACCGCATGCGCCGGCTGCATTTCGCCAACCTGCCAGCCAAATGCACCATCAGGATATACACCCTCGACGGCGACCTGATTCGCGAAATCGAGCATAATAAGTCGGCCGATGACCCCACCTCAATGCACGAGGAATGGGATCTCATTACCCGCAACACCCAGCGTATCGTCACCGGGATATATTACTGGGTTGTCGAGGATGCGGACGGCAACACCCAGATTGGAAAATTTGTGGTTATAATGTAGGTAAAAAACATGAACGAAAAGCCGTATCGGAATTTTTTTTCGATGCGGCTTTTTTTATCGCTCCGATTTACATATATTATGTCATTTCTTATGCGGATTTAATTGCGGGAGAACCATGAAAAAACTCGCCCTCTGGGTATTAATCTATGCGGTATTGCTGAGCCTGTCTTCGCCGCCAGTCGTAACCGGCCGGCCCCGGGTCGAGTTTGACCCCGACCATCCCGAACCGGTGTTTTTGGCGACCGCGTCCCTGCCTTACTGCGTGGGCGGCCACAACGTCGGCAAGCTCGAACTGGCCGTCAACAACAATGGAACTTTCGGCGAAGCCTACTCGATCAGTCTGACGCCGGTGGACTGTTTTACCGGATACCAGGTCAATTACTGCGCCTTCCCCAAAGGCTCCCCCACTCGTTACCTGCACAACGGCGCATTCTGGATCGGTGCCGTAGTCGGCCGCGACACCATGGTTTCCGTCGGCGGCGACGGCTGGAGCTATTGCGGCGAGTTTCATCCTCCGGAATCGCCCTTCGGCGATATGATTTACCGCTCCATTATTGACCCCGGCAAACCGGCTTTCGCCAACGCCGTATCCGAACAGGATTATATCGCCCTTTATACCGATACCTTCACCTCCGGCGTTCATGGCTTGTGCAACGACTTTACTGACGGCCGCCCGCACCGGCCGCTCGATATCGAAATTACCCAGCGCTCATACGCCTGGTCATACCCCTATGCCGAGGATTTCGTCCTTTTCGATTATTCCATCAAGAACATCGGCCTGGAAGAACTGCGGCAGGTTTACATGGGGATTTATGTCGATGCTGACGTTCACGAAATCGGCCGTCAGGAAAGCGTCTATGACGACATCTGCGGCTTCCTCTACAGCTATGCGAATCCCTATGGCGGATGCCAGTTCGAGGACACCGTTTTTATCGCCTGGATTGCCGACAATGACGGCGATTTCACGCCCAGCGGCGAATTTAACGAACCCGTCCCCCACATCACCGCCACCCGCATCGTCCGCACCCCCGCCGACGAACTCGAGGTTTCTTTCAACTGGTGGGTCAGCAACTCCACCCCCTCCCTCGATTTCGGCCCCCGTTCGAAGAGCGGTGACTTCCGCGATCTCGGCACCGGCGGTTTGGGTACGCCCGAGGGTGACCGCAACAAATACGCCTTCCTCCGCAACCGCGAATTCGACTACGACCAGATTTTTACCGCCGCCATCGCCCCCTCCGATCCCTTCTGGCTCTACCCCACCCAGACCATCGCTCCGGACATTTCCGACGGATTCGACACCCGCTACCTGATTTCATTCGGCCCCTTCAATATCGACCCCGGCCAGACCCTCCCTATTTCCTTCGCCTACCTGGCCGGCGAAAATTTCCACTCCCTTGAACAGCGCGACAACGCCCGAAAAAATCTCGAAGAAAACTACAATCCCAATGCCTACTACGTTAACCTCAATTTCGACGACCTAAGCCTCAACGCCATGTGGGCTTCCTGGGTTTACGATAATCCCGGCATCGATAGCGACAACGACAAGTATTTCGGCGAGTACCGTCTCTGCTGCACCGACTCCACCCTTGTTTATGACACGCTCGCAACCGAACCGAATCTGATAATTGACACCTATTATGTTTACGACCGGTGTGACACTTTCTGGTATAAAGGCGACGGCGTACCCGATTTCCGGGGCGCGGCTCCACCGCCCTCACCCGCCTCCTGGGACGCCCTGAAAGTCATACCCGAAATCGGGCGGCTGACCGTCCGCTGGAACGGCCTGCTCAGCGAAACCACCCGCGATATCTTTTCGCGGGAATACGATTTCGAGGGCTACCGCGTCTATCTCGCCCGCGACAACCGCGAATCAAGCTACACTCTTCTGGCTTCTTATGATATCGAGGATTACAGCCGGCGCGAATACAACCCCGTCAGCGGTGAATGGGAGCTCAACGACCCGCCGTTCACCCTCGCGGAACTGCGCTGCCTCTACGGCGACTCAACTTTCGGCGACCCCTGCGCCGATACCCTCTTCGACCCGGCCCGCTACCCCCGCAACGCGCCCCTGACGATTACCGACGACGAAGGTTACACCTCGCTGGTCTATTTCGAACCTCAGGATTTCAACCGCTCCATCCTGGCTAATTACGAACACGCCAATACGGGTATCCGCAAGGTTTATCCCGCCCAGCCTTATCCGACCTCGCTCAATCCCGATTCGGCCGACATTTCAGAACTTACCGCCGACGGCTACTTTAAATATTTCGAATACGAGTACACCGTCGAAAACCTTCTGGCCACCGTCCCGTATTATGTCAACGTTACCGCTTTCGATTTCGGCTCTCCCCAGTCGGGTCTCGGCTCTCTGGAGACTTCAAAAACCGTCCTTTCGCTCCAGGCTTTTCCGCTGAGTTCCGCGGCTGAAATCGAAGCCGAGCAGCTCGAAGTGTACGTTTATCCCAATCCCTATCGCATCAACGGCCGATATATCGAAGACGGGTTCGAGGGCCGCGACGCCGACTATTATATTCCCGATCGCATGCGCCGGCTCAATTTCGCCAACCTGCCGGCCAAATGCACCATCAGGATATACACCCTCGACGGCGACCTGGTGCGCGAAATCATTCACGACCAGACCCCTGACGACCCTACCGCCATGCACGACTCCTGGGACCTGATTACCCGCAACACCCAGCGCATCGTTACCGGCATCTACTACTGGGTGGTCGAGGACGACCAGGGCAATACCCAGGTGGGGAAATTTGTCATCATCATGTGACCCGGTTTTCTCCTGAGAGTAAAACTGCCGGTTTTTAATCTTTATGGTTGAATATCCGCCAGGAACTGCTTAATATACGGTCAACAGCTAAAAGTGAGAGGGTTATATGAAAAAAACAAACATGGTTCTGACCGTAATATTAATATATTTAATCCTGCCGCTCCCCCTCGAGAGCTGCACCAGCCTGATTGTCACCAAAGGCGCCTCGGAAGACGGCTCCGTGATGATTACCTATACCTGTGACGGCGAGTTCCACCCCCACCTGGAAATGGAACTTCCCGCCGACCATGCCCCCGGCGATTCCGTCGATATCATTAACTGGCGCGACAACCGTGTCATCGGCCGCGTCCAACAGGTCCCCCACACTTACGGGGTCGTGCACCTGATGAACGAACACCAGGTCGTTATCGGCGAAACTACGTTCGACGGGCGCGAGGAACTTCGTAACGAGGACGGTCTGCTCGGTTACTGGGACCTGATGTATTTCGCCCTCCAGCGGGCCGCCACCGCTCGCGAGGCCATCACGGTCATGACCGAACTGGCTGAAGAATACGGCTATCGCAGCACCGGCGAATCCTTCTCGATCGGCGATCCCGACGAGGCCTGGATAATGGAGATGATCGGCCCCGGCAAAGGCGGTCATGGCACCCTCTGGGTAGCCCTGCGCGTGCCCGACGGCTATGTCTGCTGCCACGCCAACCAGGCTCGCATCGGTGAGTTTCCGCTCGACGACCCGGAAAACTGCCGCTATGCCGAAAACGTCATCAACTTTGCCGTCGAAAAGGGCTATTACGATCCCGCCTCCGGCGAGCCGTTCCGTTTCCGCGACGCCTATTGCCCGGCCACCGTCGAAATGCGTCATGCCTGCGCGGGCCGGGTCTGGAGCATCTTTCGCCGCGTTGCCCCGTCGCAAAACTTCTCCGACGCCTACCAGCGCGGCGACGACAACGCCCGGCCCTATCCGCTCTGGGTCAAACCCGACCAGAAGGTTTCCTTCCGCGACGTCACCGGACTGATGCGCGACCATTACGAGGGCACCCCCTATGACATGACTCAGGGCATCGACGCCGGGCCGTTCGGCTGCCCCTATCGCTGGCGGCCGCTGCAATGGGATATCGACAGCACCCGCTATGCCTGGGAACGAGCCGTATCCACCCAGCAGACCGGTTATTCTTTTATTTCGCAGTCGCGCGCCGGTCTGCCTGACCCCGTCGGCGGCGTTATCTGGTACGGCGTCGACGATACCTGGTTCACCTGCTGGTTCCCCCTCTATTGCGGTATCGAAGACCTGCCGGTATCGTTCACCCGCGGCAGCATGCAGGAATTTTCCTGGGAATCGGCCTGGTGGGTGTTCAATTTCGTATCCAATTACTCCTGCCTCAAATACTCGTACATGATTAAAGACGTCCAGAAAGTCCAGTCCGAACTGGAGGAGGGTTTTATCGTCATGCAGCCCGCCGTTGAAAAAACGGCCCTGCAACTTTTTGATAAGAACCCCGCTCTGGCGCGAAATTACCTGACTAATTACTCCGTCTCGACCGGCGAACAGGTGGTCCGCCGCTGGCGCGAACTGGCCGAACAGCTCCTGGTCAAATATAATGACGGTTATATCAAGAACGACAAAGGCGCGCCCGAAAGTGTCGGGTACCCGGAAGCCTGGCTTCGCGAAGTCCTGAAAACCAAAGCCGACACCTACCGGGTCGGCCGGGCCAAGAGCGACGAGCAATGAATTTGGAAACCAAAAAAATAATCATCATTTCGGATAGCACCGGCAAAACCGCCAAACGGCTCATGGACGCCGTCCTGGCCCAGTACGCCGACAAGAAAGTCAATTACGAAATCCAAAACATCTTTCAGAACGTCCGCGACGAAAAACAACTGCAGGATATCCTCAAGAACATCAACAACGACTATCTCGTCATCTTTTCGCTGATTACCAAATCCCTCCAGCGGCATTTCGAACAGATGCTCGAGGAGCGGGGTTTCATGTACCTGAACGTCCTGGAGCCGATGCTCAGTATTCTGTCCAAATTCCTGGGCGTGCACCCCGATTACAAGCCGGGCCTGCTTCACGTCGTCGATGACAAGTACTATGAAAAAATCGATTCCATCAGCTACACCGTCGAACACGACGACGGCCGGGGTCACAATATGCTCAGCGCCGATATCATCCTGCTCGGCCTTTCCCGAACCTGCAAAACCCCGATCAGCATGTACCTCGCCTGCAATTTCGGCTTGAAAGTGGTCAATATCCCCATCGTCCCCGTGGACAACATGAAAGAAACACTGATGCAAAAATTGCAGGGATTCCCGTCCGAAAAAATTTTCGGTCTGATGATGGATCCTGATATTCTGATGCAGGTCCGGGAAGAACGTTCGCGCCTGCTCGGCGGTGACCGGATATCCAAAGCCGGGCTGGGGGATTATTATGACCCGAGAAAAATCCGCGAGGAGGTCAAATTCTGCCGGATGATGTTCGTCGAAAATAATTGGAAAATGGTCGATGTGACCAAACGGGCAATCGAGGAAATTTCTACTGAGATTCTGGTAAGTCTGAATCTTAAATTCAAAGATTGAACTACCCGTATCGACTTTGAAAATAATCCTTGACATCTTTCGACAATCTGTTATTTTAACTACAGGAAAGTTGTAATTCTATTTTCGATTGCTCTAACAGGAACTATCGATAAGGTCTTACTATCGTAGAATCGTTAAGGGATTTTAAAGTTTAAAAAAGAAGCTTATTCAATTCTGGAGGATTTGTATGCCCTTCGGAGAAAAATCCCTTAAGTTGTTCCGGGGCCTTATCTTGGGTGTCCTGTTTTTTATTGCCGCCACGCCTCTTTTAGCCCAGACACCCGAGCTTGATATTAAAATCTCCGACACGACCGGCTATCCCGGAGAATCCTCCCTGCTGACCGTTTATTTAACCAATTATACCGAATCCATCAGTGGCTTCGGTATCCGTTTCAGTCTTAACCGCGACGATATAATCTATTTCCGACCCGAATTCGATACCGCGGGAACGCTTACCTCCGGCTGGGAGATCATCTACCCCCGGTTGATAAGCGACGACTCGCTGGATTACTATATCCTCGCAATTTCGAACGCATTCAGCCCGCCGGAAATCGTTCCGCCGATCCCGCCGCATCAGACACCACAACCTTTGATCAGGGTGCCGGTCTATCTTGCCGATGTTCCTGATACGGCCGTAAATCGCCAGGTTTCCGTTGATATTAAAATTGACCTTGATAATATGGAATTCGTCAGCGCGGACTACCGGACTATCGGCTTGCTCACCGACACTCTCGTGGACACCCTCTGGTACAACTGTGAAGCCTGGCAGAGTGATTCCTGCCTGATCTGGCTGGAAACTGTCGGTCCCCCGGCGGATTCGATGTATATCGATTCCAATGTCATCGGCTGGCTGGATACGATGTTGATAAACGTTTCCCCGGGCTCGATTACCGCCCTGGTGCCCACCTGCGGAGACCTGAACGGCAATCTCGATGTCGATATTGCCGACATAACCCGGCTGATAAGCTATCTGTACCTCGACGGCGAGCGCCCGGTGTGTCTGCGAGCCGCCAATGTCAACGGTACTCCCGACGGCACGGTCGATATCGCCGACATAACCCGGCTGATTCAATTTTTATATATGAACGGAGTTGACCTGGCTTGTCCTGTTCAATAGGGAAGAAATGCACTCTTTTTGGGAGGTGTACTTATGTTAAGAGTAAAAACAATTTTAGCCTTTTTCCTGCTCGGGCTTCTGGCCCTGCCCGCAGTCGCCGAGGTGCAACTGGAAGTCGGACTCGATGATATCGGTGTCGAACCCGGTACGCCGTCAGTAGTCGTACCTTTAAATCTGATTAATACCGTCGACACTATCAGCTCGTTCATGTTTTTTATCCAGCTTAACCGTCCCGATATTATCAGTCTCGACCAAATTCTGGATACCACCAACACGCTCATCTCCGGATGGGAATATATCGAGTTTTTCAACGTCGAAGGCTGGCCCACCAACCTGTTCATTCGCGCCATTGCCGATTTGCCGGCGCCGCCGACAACCCCGGGTATTTCCCCGCAAACCGGGGAGACACCATTGATTAATATCCACGCTTCCATATCCGAACTCGACGACACCCTGCCCGACCAGACGGTCAACCTGATGTTTCAAGAAAACGGGATTTTTCATTCGTTACTCGTAAACAACCACGGCGAAACGCTCGGCGTCCGTCTGGATACTCTTTATGATACCAGTTATTTTGTTTGCGCAGTCTGGGTCGAGGATATCTGCCTGTACTGGCAGGAGGTTTCCCTGCCCCCGTATGATTCCATCTATGTGGATACTGTCCCGTATTATGTTCCCGACCCGGAAGTGTACACTATTGTCGATGGTTCGGTGACGGTCATGCTGTCTCTTTGCGGCGATGTCAACGGCGACAATGATATTGACATTTCCGATATCACTTTTCTGATCAGTTATCTTTATCTTGACGGAGATCCCCCGCCGGTCCTGCGGACAGCCAACGTCAACAACTCTCCGGACGGTGAAATCGATATCTCCGATATAACCTGTCTGATCCAGTTTTTATATATCGACCACAGATATCTGATATGTCCCTTTATTCCCCCTCACGGCTGATGCAACGTCAGTCGTTAAAAAAAAGCGGCCAGGTACGGCCGCTTTTTTTATGGCTTTAAACAGCGTCAAATTTTTATGACCCGGTTGGATTCTTTTTCCTCCTCGGCGCTTTCCTCACCGCGCATCAGCCGGATTTTTTTCTTGGCGTTCTCGAACTCACACAGCACTCGGCTGATATCCAGGCCGTACTGTCCCGCCTGGCGCAAACGTTTGATATCGTCTTCAAGCACCTCCGTTTTCAACCGACCCTCGTCCGCCGCCAGCCGCCTGGCCACTTTCGCGGCATTTTTCTCCACCCGCGAGAAAATATAATCGACATCGTCGAAAACGTAACTTCCCGCCAGAGCCATCACAATCACCATGAAATCGATTACGAACGCGAATACCAGCGAAAACAGCGTCATCCGGTCCATCGTCAACAGGTCGTTCACCACCAGACTGAACGCCTCCTGGCGGTTCGACGGATATTCGATATAATCCGAGGTGTACGGCGGCTGAGATAGAACCGGGATTTCCGTCGAGGTTATCTGTATTACCTCGTTATAGGGAAAATGCACCGCCGCCCAGTTGACTTTCTCGAATTGCTCGGCCACCGGCATTTCCCGCGACAGGGCTACCGCCAGCGAATCCACGCGGATAATATAGCCGTTGACCTTGTCAAGATTGCCGGCAATCTGGTCGCGCCAGCCGGTAATGTAATCGACGATAATCCCCCGCCCGGCGCCCTGGCGATAATCCACCCCCTGGTTATCCTGCCACGAGGTCACCGTGCGGCGTGCGCCGTCAATAACCGACTGCACGAACTCGTCGTTGGAACCCTCGTCGATAATAGTCGCCCAGCCCCGCTCTTCCTCCATCCTCAACAGATTTTCTATCCGGCTTACTTGGTAATTACCCTTGAACGAAGCTTCCTTCGCCAGAACGCTGTATTCGTTGAGCACCGGTCGCGCCGCAGCCAGGTATTGCCCCCGGATTTTCTGCGGCCGCGTGTTGGCTTTCAAATTCGAGTTGAAGTTGACATATGAGAAAAATATCGAAAACATCGCCGCCACCAGAAACACACTGGCATAAGCTATCCGGTTTTCCTTGATTCTGATCAAGTTCCAGGCGATCCCCAGCAGGGCTACCTGCAGACCCAGCGACCCTATGAAAGCCAGGGTATTATTGATAAGAATCGCCAGACCGTAGTAAGTCGTGAAAAAAGATAAGACCGAAATTAAAAAAGTCCCCGCGTATATCATCAGCGTCGTATTCTTACGAAATCCGGGAATTTTCATCTGACCGCCCCATTCCTGTTTATTGTTATGAAAACTATGTTATTTGTATGATTATCGGTAACTTACCCGTTTTATTAACCGTCCGGGCCAGGCCTCATAATCCCTTTGAAAAAACCTTCCGGAAGAAATTTGATTTAAGAGGGTATAAAAAGTATATTAACCATATAACCTGAAATGGGGAGAACATATGTTTAAGAAAATATTGCTTATAAGCTTAGCGGTCGTGACTGCAGCCGGCCTTTACGCCCAGCCGATAAAGGAAAACCCTGATCGCCGCAAACCCCGGCCGGTGCCGGCCCTGCCGCCGTCGGTTTTCAACAATACTTTCGACTATAACCTTTTCCGTCAAATCGTCGCTGAACGACCCGACGAAAATGTTTTCATTTCCCCCTTTTCCGTCAGTCAGGCACTGGCCATGACCTGCAATGGCGCTGCCGGTGTCACTCTTGAGGAAATGCGCCGGGTGCTTGGATTCGAACAGCTGCCCGATTCTGCCGTCAATCGGGCGTTCGCCGAACTCGCTCAAAAACTGCCGGCTTTGGACCCCGACCTAAAATTCACCATCGCCAATTCCGTCTGGTACCGGCAGGGACTGGCTTTCGAAGAAAATTTTCTCGCGACCAACCGGGCTAATTTCAACGCCGAAATAACCGGACTTGATTTCTCCCGCCCCGACGCCGCATCCCTTATCAACGACTGGGTCCGCACCAATACCAACGGCAAAATCACCGATATTGTCGCCCCGCCAATCGATCCCATGACCGTGATGTATCTCGTCAACGCCGTCTATTTCAAGGGCACCTGGACCTTCCCCTTCGACAAAAATTCGCAAACCGCCCCGTTTTACATCTCCGAGGGCAAGGAAACCACCTGCTCCCTGATGAATTGCAAGGAAAACTTCGATTATTATGAAAATGAACGGATGCAAATCGTCAACCTGCCCTACAGTCTCGGGGCGTTCGTCATGACCGTGGTTCTCCCCCGTGAAAACGTTGACATCAATCAGCTTATCGCCGGACTTACCGACGACACCGTCGCCGCCTGGTTCGACCGTATGGAGAAAATCGAGGGCCGGATTTATCTGCCCCGTTTCAAACAGGAATTCGAAACCAGCCTGATCGAGCCGCTTGAACAACTCGGGATGACCGCGGCGTTCGACGCCACCCGGGCCGATTTCTCCGGCATCCGCCCCCGAAAAGACCTCGTTATCAGCGAGGTGAAACACAAGACGTTTATCGAAGTTAATGAGGAAGGCACCGAGGCCGCCGCGGCCACCTCGGTCGGCATCCGGGTCACCGCCGTCATGGAACCGAAAAATACTTTCGTCATGCGCTGCGACCACCCGTTCATATATCTGATCCGGGAAGAAAGCAGCGGCACCGTGCTCTTTATGGGCAAACTCTACCGGCCCGAAGAATAGTCCGGGTCAGCGCCGGTTTACAAACGGAAATCCCAGTGTACGGCGAAATCCGAGGTAGCGTAATCCGAAAGCTGCCACGTAAACTTGAAATACAGGTTGAACGGATTTAAAAACGGCGTGATATTCCCGACCCCGAACCCGATTTCACGATAAGGCCGATTCGCGGTCGGATAAAAATAACCATCCAACCCGTTTTTATCCTCGTCCATTTCCGCCCAGAACACTCCGCCGTGCACGCTCAGCGTAAAAGGCAGTTTCTTTAGGAGCGGCAAGCCGCTCCGGCGCAACAAAAAGCGGTCGAATTCGTGTTCCAACGTTATCAGCAGTACCCGGTCACCGTAAAAATTGGTCTCGTTGAGCGTGTAGAAACCGAGATTGTTGATAAAAATCTCGCTGCCGAAATCGACCGCGAAATATTTCTGTGGCGGCGGGTCGCCCTCGGTTTCACCGCCGTAAACGTACAGCGAGGTATAACCCATCCCGAACAGCCGCTGCTGACGCATGAACGACATCGAATAACGGGTGAAATTAAAATCATTATCGATAAAATCCGGGTCGGCATATTCCACCCGGGCGGTCAGCTCGGTGTACTGACGGGCGAAACCGACCAGATCCCGGTTCTTGTTCTTATACCGCATCCGCGAATCATAGCTGAACGAAGCCTTAACTGACCGTAATTTCCCCTGAGCGGCGGGAGGATTGGACCGGGCGTCGAGTTCGTTGCGAAATACGCTGTAATGCTCCGTCGTCGCCAGCGGATACTGGTTGAAATCATCATACTCCAGATGCAGCCGGGTGTGTTTCACCGGTTTTAGACCCGTGAATACCCGCCAGCCCTTTTCCCGGTAATAATCGAACTGGTCGTACTTGCCCAGTAACGCCAGGAAAGTCGGATTATACGTCGGCACGGTCGGCTCGGTCGGATGAGGAACGACCAGATCACGATATTCGCCGCCGAAATAAGCCTTCCGCTTTTTCCAATACTCATAGCTGAAACCGTATTTGTGCTGCCACAATTCCGGCTTGAAAGCATACCCGGACTTGAACCACAAATCCGTATTGGGTACTTTTTTGAACAAATCCAGACCCAGTCCCAGATAAGCGCCCTCGACCCGGTTATAATGAAACAGGTCGTAGTTGCCGCCAAAAGTCATAAACGCCATCGTCCCGACCCCAATCTGCAGCATCTTTTTCCAGATCGGCTTGGGGGCGTTTTCCACCGAATCGATGCGGTCATAGCCCGCCTGCTCATACGCCGACAGCGGTATCGTCTGGCGACCGTTCCATGAGGCGCTGTCATGATCGTCGGCGTCCTCCGTCACCACCAGTTCGTACTCGTCGAAAATCTCGTCGAGACCCGTATCGAATTCATAATTGTAAAGCGAGGCCACGTGGGCGAAATTCATGTCCGAGGGTATTCCGGGGAAAGGAAAGTCAATATGCACCTCCCCCGAAAATTGAATCTTCACGGGCATCCAAAAATCCCCCTGCAGCCGGACGAAATCCTGGCGGTAACGAAGGTTCGACAGAAAAGGAAACTCGACACCCTGGTTGACGCCGACATTGACCGCCACAACGTCATAACTCGAATCGGCGATATGAATGAAACCCGCAAACAACGGATCCACCTCATTCTGTGGCTCTATCTCCAGACGAAAAACCGCCCGACCGTCGATTATCACCGTGTCCAGCAGATAATAGTTATAATAATCCAGGGCGTCTTTGGCGGTCGGTGATACCACCGCGTACCGGCCGATATCGACCCGGTTCTTGTTGAAATTAAGAATCTCCCCCACCGATACCAGATTGCCTTCGGCGGGAAGATTCGACGTCTGCCGCCGCGCCGTGATGACTTCCTTGTATTTATCCGGCTGCTCCCAGTAAGAGGTCACTTGGCTCTCGGCGATTAAAAATATCCGGGTGGAATCATCCTTCACTTCTTCGATTACCAGCTTGGTGTAAGCGTCGAAATTATAATCGTTGATTTTCGAAAGAATATCTTTCTTGCGTTTTATCGCTTCGATTATAATCCGCTGACCGGGGTCGTACGCCCGGCTGTAAACCCTCGTACCCGGCAGTTCAATAAAGGTCGGCTCGAGATAAATATCCCGCGTCACGTTTCCGTCGCTCAGCTCCAGTCGCAACGAATCGGAGAAATAAGCCACGTGACTGAATTTCACCTCGTGCAGCCCCGTGCTAAGCCACAGCCGGTAACGGCCGTCTTCGTTCGTCAGCGTCGATTTTCCCGTCCCCAGCACCTGGATGGTTGCGTAGGTGATCGGTTCTTTCGTCCGGTTGTTCAGAACCCGGCCCTCGAGCAGGAATTTCTCGGATTTAATTACGGCGGCTGGAGTGTCCTGCCCCGCAGCTGCCCCGGCAGAAAACAACCCGAACGTCATAATAGAAAAGAATATTAATTTTCGCATGGAAATGATGATACTCTTCTTGATGGTTCCTTGCCTTTGTTTCATGTCGTTAAAGGAGAGCTTCCGTTTAATTAGACTTATTATACGACCAACAAGATAGACAGTTTTATCTTTTTGGCGGTATTTATTTTTTTTATGTAATCCAGCTCCGACGGTAAGCTGCGCTTTTTAAGCAAAAAACATTTTAAACACTATAACTTATGCACAAATATTGTGGAAAAAATGTCGATAGGTGTTAATATCTATGTAAGTTCTTACCAAACAGGATATTAAATATTGCCGTAAAATTCTTTACCCGTAATCTATTATATAACAATATATTACAAATATTGATTTTTTTATTAGCTAAAAATTAATCGTAAATTTATAAATTCTTAAATATTATTAGCTGGCTACTTTTTTGAAAATCAACGAACTACGTTTTTTTTTAATAAACACAATTTTTAGTAGGTCCCATATATTTAGCTACAATATATTGTATCACTTCTCGGCTGGACTAGAAAGAAAACATAATTTTCTGCTATTGTTAATGTGGGGAAGTAAATTCGCTTTTTTTATGGCAAATTACGAAAAAGACTTTTGGGGAATTAAAAGGATTTTTTTCACTTTGGTTTTTTTCAGGGGAATAAAGACTACAGGAGGTTTTCTTTGAAATTACAACGGTACTTCACCCATGATGGGGAATCACCCTTCAGCCGCATTAATTTCACGAAGCGCACCTCGGAGATTAAAAACCCCGACGGTACTATTGTTTTTCGCCAGGAGAACATCGATGTTCCCGAGTCGTGGTCGCAGGTGGCCGTTGACATTCTTGCGCAGAAGTATTTTCGCAAAGCCGGCGTACCGTTAACCGATGAACAGGGGCAACCGACGCTGGACGAAAAGGGCCAGCGGAAAACGGGGGGTGAGTCCGACGCCCGGCAGGTGTTTCATCGGCTGGCCGACTGCTGGCGAAACTGGGGCGAGCGATACGGGTATTTTGACAGCCCCAAAGACGCCCAGATATTTTACGACGAGATCTGTTTTACGCTCGCCAGCCAGATAGCGGCGCCCAACTCCCCCCAATGGTTCAACACCGGACTTTTCAACACCTACAAAATTTCGGGCAAATCACAGGGACATTATTTTGTCGACCCGGAGACCCATATCCTCAGCCAGGCCAAAAACGCCTACGAACACCCGCAGCCTCACGCCTGTTTCATTCAATCGGTCCAGGACGACCTGGTGAACGACGGCGGCATCATGGACCTGTGGGTTCGCGAGGCCCGGCTGTTCAAATACGGCTCCGGCACCGGCAGCAATTTTTCCAATATTCGCGGCGTGGGCGAATCCCTTTCCGGCGGCGGCCGGTCTTCGGGGCTCATGTCGTTTCTGCGTATCGGCGACCGGGCGGCCGGAGCTATCAAGTCCGGCGGAACCACCCGGCGCGCGGCTAAAATGGTTTGTCTCGATCTTGACCACCCCGATATCGAAAGCTTTATCGACTGGAAAGTGGTCGAGGAACAAAAAGTAGCGGCGCTGGTGGCCGGCTCCAAAATCATCCGAGCCCAACTCAAGAATATCGTCAACGCCGCCCGTATCGCCGGCAACAACGGCGACTCGGTTTTCGAGACCAATCCCGATAAAAACCAGAAGCTCCGCGAGGCCGTTCACACGGCGAAAAATTACGCCGTCCCGCCCCAGTATATCAAGAAAGTGCTCGACCTCGTCGAACAGGGTATCGACGATATCGATTTCGTCGAACTCGACACCAACTGGGACAACGAAGCCTACTTGACCGTCTCCGGCCAGAACTCCAACAACTCCATCCGCATCCCCAACGAGTTCTTCGAAAAATTGAAAAACGACCAGAACTGGGAATTGCGCCGCCGGACCGACAACAAAATCACCGGCGCCATCCCGGCTTCCAAACTCTGGGAGAAAATCTGTTATTCCGCCTGGGCCTGCGCCGACCCGGGGGTACAGTTCGACACCACCATCAACGAGTGGCATACCTGTCCCGAGGACGGCCGCATCAACGCCTCCAATCCCTGCTCGGAATACATGTTCCTCGACGATACCGCGTGTAATCTGGCCTCTTTGAATCTCGGGAAGTTTCTTGACAACGACGGTAAGCTCGATATCGAGGGTTATCTGCACACCATCAGAATCTGGACTATCGTACTGGAAATCTCAGTCCTCATGGCTTCTTTCCCCTCCCGGACGATTGCCCAGAAGAGCTACGAATTCCGCACGCTGGGACTGGGTTTCGCCAACCTGGGGACGATCCTGATGCGCATGGGTATCCCGTATGATTCGGCCGAGGGTTACGCCTGGTGCAGCGCGCTCAGTTCGCTTTTAACCGGCCAGGCCTACGTTACCTCGGGCGAAATGGCCAAACAACTCGGCGCTTTCCCCGGCTTTTACCGCAACCGCGACGCTATGCTGCGGGTTATCCGCAACCATCGCCGGGCCGCCTACAATTCAGAACGGTCCGAATACGAAAACCTGACCATCAAACCACGCGGGATGAACCCCAATTATCTGCCCGAGGATGTGGTCACGGTCGCACGCAAAGTCTGGGACAAGGCGCTCGAAATGGGCGAGATTTACGGCTTCCGCAACGCCCAGACCACCGTTATCGCTCCCACCGGCACGATCGGCCTGGTCATGGACTGCGATACCACCGGTATCGAACCGGATTTTGCCCTGGTTAAATTCAAAAAACTAGCCGGCGGCGGCTATTTTAAAATCATCAATAACTCCGTTACCGTCGCCCTAAAAAAGCTCGGCTACGATGACGACCAGATCAAGAAAATTACCAATTACGCCACCGGGCACAAAACCCTCAGGCAAGCGCCTTACATTAATCACGAGTCGCTTAAAGCCAAGGGATTTAACAACGAAGAACTGGATAAAATCGAAGCCGCGCTGTCCAACGCCTTCGATATCTCCTTCGCCTTCAACAAGCATGTGCTCGGCGAAGAGTTCGTTCATGACACGCTCGGCTTTTCCAATAAAGATACCGACCGCTGGGATTTCAATCTTCTCGGCGAACTCGGTTTTACCCGCGAGCAAATCGAGGCGGCCAACGAATACTGCTGCGGCACGATGACGCTCGAGAGCGCCCCGGAACTGCAAGAGAAACACCTCGCTGTTTTCGACTGCGCCAATCGGTGCGGGAAAAAAGGCCGGCGGTTTATCAATTACGAAGCCCATATCAAAATGATGGCCGCCGCTCAGCCGTTCATTTCCGGTGCGATCTCGAAAACTATCAACATGCCCGCCGAAGCTACTGTCGACGACGTCAAAAAAGCCTATCGCCTCTCTTGGGAATACATGAACAAAGCGGTGGCGCTTTATCGCGACGGCTCCAAACTGAGCCAGCCGCTTAACTCGGTTTTGCTCGATGACGACGAGGGCGAGATGCACCTGACGGTCGAGAATGTCTCCCGAAAATTGACCGAAAAAATCGTGTACCGCTATATCGCCAAACGGCGAAAACTGCCCAACCGCCGAGGCGGGTATACCCAGAAAGCCACTGTCGGCTCCCATAAACTGTACCTGCGTACCGGGGAATACTCCGACGGCACCCTGGGTGAAATCTTCCTAGATATGCATCGCGAAGGCGCGGCCTTCCGCTCCCTGATGAACTGCTTCGCCATCGCTGTCTCGCTCGGTCTCCAGCACGGCGTGCCGCTCGAGGAATTCGTCGAGGCTTTCCTCTTCAGCCGCTTCGAACCGAACGGTATGGTCCAGGGTAACAAGTCCATTAAACTGTCAACTTCGATTATCGACTACATTTTCCGCGAACTCGCCATCACCTATCTCGGCCGCACCGACCTGGCGCAAATATCAGAAGAAGACCTGCGCAGCGATACGGTCGGCACGCCCAAGGGTGAAACGATCGAGTACGAAGAAGAAGAACCGGCCACTCCCGGAATCACTGGCCAAATTACTACAGGAAGTAGAAATGCTAATGATATAAAAACCACCCATTTGCGTTTCCCCTTCGACAAGGGCGGCAATGGGAACGGAGCAGGAGGTAATGGTAATGGTAAGCAGATGGAGAATCCGACTGCAAATGTCGAAAATCCAGAACAAAAGGCGGTGCTTGAGTATGTCAGCGCGACAAAGTCAAACGATACTCAAGAAGAGGGGTACCGACTTAAAAATCAAATCCGAAACGCGCGTCTGAGAGGGTACGAAGGTGACATGTGCAGCGAATGCGGTTCGTTCACCATGGTACGCAACGGCACCTGTCTCAAATGCGATACCTGTGGTGCAACCAGTGGCTGCAGTTGATCT
>JBMOKZ010000109.1:0-19769 GCA_049324195.1 Candidatus Zixiibacteriota bacterium
TACCAGGGTTTACCGCTTTTTTCCGCGGCGGTCACAACCGGGGCCGCCTCGGAAGTGTCCGTCGTGTCCGCTTTGGCCGGTTCTTCGACTACCGCAGCGGGTTCCTGCGATTCCTCGTCAACCAGCTCCTGCGCTTTTTTCATCAGGTCGATGAACTCGGTCGAGCTGATATCCAGCTCGCCGGCCCAATCCCGATAAGCGCGAAAAGCCTTCTTGAACTGGTCGAGAACCTGATCACGTTTTTCGTTTTTGTTTTTAACCATCGCGTAATAAACGGCGGCTAAAAGCACGTGCGCACTGGCCCGGTCCTCGATGGATAAGTCCGTCTTCTTCAAATAATCCTGGATTTCCTGTTCCGCGCAGGGATAGTTCAGGGATTTGAAACTGATGCGGGCGTTGTCCAGGGACGGATTGGCTTTATCGTAGGGACACTCCGTAGTTTGCGCCAGGGCGGGGCCGGGTGCAAATACCAGATTGCCGAAGCAAACCAGTAAAAACACGGCTATTGCCCTGACCACAACGTGGTTTTTGTGCATACAACCTCCTTCGGGATATTACTTTTTCGCTAAAAATAATTATTTATCGTTCCAGAAAATCACCAACGGAACTCGGTCCTGTCCGTCGGCAATCAACTTGATGGTTCCTTTACTTCCTTTCACCACGTTATGTGGGCCTCCACCATAAGGGAAAACTACACAGGAATCGACGGTTGCAGGGCGTCTGGTGTCTCGTTCGAGGACGATAATTTTGGCCTCGATTTCCCATTCGCCGGGACGGCGGTACAGATCGAGCACAGGGAAACTGAGAATCGTTTGTTTCCAGCCGTTCAAGTACAGTTCCAGGATATGTTTGTCCGACGGGGGCGGATTCAACCCCAGCTGGATTTCTATTTCTTCGACAGTGCTGTACTTGTCTCGCAAATCGAGTGTGAAATTATCCGCATCGCCACTGACCTGAACTTGCTGGTGGTAGGTCGGGTAATCGGGATGAATTACGGTGATGTCGTGGGGGCCGGGTTCGAGGTCGAAAGGCTGGCCAACGGGGCGGTTCTGGTTATCGATTTTCAAAATGCTATTGGCCGGGGGAGTGATATTAACGACATATCTGGTTTTCGGCGGCGGGGTCGGGGGCGGCGTCGGCTTGACGGTTTCGGCGGGTGTGGTAGTCACGGGAGTCTCAACTCGCGTTTCGACCGGTGTCGGTTTTGGTTCCGCCGGTTTTTCTTCGATTTTACTCTCGGTTGCGGTAGTCGGGAGGGTATCCGGCTGTTTGGCCGCTGTGGTCGGTGGTTTAACCGTTTGTTTGGTCTCGGCGGTATCGATGGACACCGTATCTTCAGCCGGCTTTACGGTAGCGGCCGCGCTGTCAACCGGCGGAGGCGGCGTCGGTTGAGCCGGAGCTTCCTTTTTGTCGAACAGGTCCTTCGGAACGTATTTGGACCAGTAATGGGTCAGCTTGTCCTGATAAAGATAAGCGGCCACGACGATAATAAGAGCCAGACCGATCAGGGACAGGACGAGGGGGAACTTTTTGGGACGCTGAAAAGCGGTTTCCAGATGTTCCATTTCCCTGGCCAGTTCTGAGGCTTGCCGGTATCGTTTTTTGGGATCGGGATGAGTGGCTTTTTTCAGGATGCGGCGAAGCTGCGGTGAAAGCCTTCGCGCCGTACTGCCGCCCCATTCTTCGACATTGGGATTGACCGGATTGCGGTAGGGCATGTCGTTGGTGGCGAGCGTGAAAAGGGTTACGCCGGTTTCGTAAATATCGCTGAGAAAGGGATTGTAATCCTTTTCGCCGGACTGCCGTTCCGGCGCCGCGAACATCGGTGTCAGCGCCTGGTAAGCGGTTTTGGTGGCGTCGGTGCCCATCTCCTTGGCGATGCCGAAGTCGATGAGATATATGTTGTCGTTCTGATCGACGATGATATTGCTCGGTTTGATGTCCCGGTGAGCGATTTTCTTTTCGTGGGCGTAAGCGATGGCGTTGGTGACGGCGCGGGCCAGTTTGAGGAACAACTCCTCTTTGAGAGCGCCGCTGCTCTTGAGAATCGCCGAGCCGTCGCGACCGTTTATGAAAGCCATGACCACGGCGCCTTCCTCGGGCAAAAAATCGATAATGCGGCAAATATTGGGATGGTCCAGAAGGCAGAGAATCTTGGCTTCCTTGGCAAACTTGTCCCGCGACTGTACGCGTTTGAAGAATTTGACGACCAGTTTCTGCTCGGGCAGGTTGATATTGTAGGCGTCGTAAACCTCGCCGAAACCGCCGCCGCCGATATGGGCGTGAACTTTATACTTGCCGCCGATTACCCAGCCGATTATTCCCAGCGGGTCGGACGGTTTGTCCTCCGGGAATTCCTCCCGAAACGTCTTGTCGTTATCCGTGTCAGACATGATATTCTAACAGATAAAGCCGGATATCTTTCCCGGACCTCAGCTTTGTTATTAAAATTTATATACGTGTCATAACTGCATACCCGGCAAACCGGATGTAAGATATTAAAAGCATCACCGGCTGTAACCGCAAGTTTTTTTTAACGTTAAAATGTTAAGGATGAATAATTATCCTTAAAATTGAAGATAAGTCGGGAAATATTCAGATCGGAAAGATGGCTTTTCGGCTCGCCTCCGGTCGAGAAAAGCGGGATGTGGGTGTCTGGCGTGCGTGTGAAGGGGGGTGGTTTTGTGTTTAAAATAAGTTTGTTGACTTGTTTAACAAGGAAAGGTTATATTAAAAAGGCTATAAATGTGAATTTTTGACCCTAAAAAATTCGAGAACCGACGGACAAAACAAGCTTCCCGGAGGAATTTGTTCTCGAGCCGCGTTTAACCTGCAAGACGGGGAGAGGAAATCATGGGTAAACCCGCCGCCCGCATGGGCGATATGGCCAAGACCTGCAACGACCCGGCTGACCTGCCGGTCGGCACGGTAATCGCCGCCGGAACCGTATTGATAAACGGCATGCCGGCCGCGAAAAAAGGTGACAAGATTGTCGGGGTCGACACGCACATTATCATGATTCCTTCGCCGGGGGGACCGGTTCCGACCCCGCTGCCGCACCCTTATAACGGAATTATCAACGACGGCCTGTCGTCCTCGGTCAAGATAATGGGCATGGAAGCGGCCATGGTCGGCTCCAAGTCCCAGAATATGCCGCCCCATATCCCTCAGGGTGGGCCGTTCCAGAAACCACCCTCGAACCAGGGCGAAATTATCATGGGCAGCCCCAACGTTTTAATCGGCAACGGCGGCGGCGGCAGCGGCGGCGGCAGCGGCGGGGGCGGCGAGGCCGACGCCGAGACCGGGCAGGTCGAATCAAAAGAAAGGCATAAGCTCGATGTCAAGGTGGTCGACAAGGGCGGCAAACCGATTACGGGTATCGGGTACACGGTCAAAACGCCGGACAATAAAACGACCGGTGGCGTGTTAGTCGGCGAGGTGAAAAAGACGACGGAGCAGGCCGGGGACTGCGAAATCAAGCTAAAAGCCGTAATCTCGGCCAAATGGTCAAAGGACAAAGCCCGCGACGGCGAGACGGTCAAGATGCAGGTAAAGACGGCCGGTATTGAAGATGGCGCCAGCGCGACATTCGAGGTCTGGATGCGGGACAATAACCGAGCCGACCGTCAGGTTTTTTCCAAGGAGGGAGTGAAGGTCAGCGGAGGCAAAGCCGAATGCGACTGGAAGTATGAGTGGGAAGAAGAGAGTATAAGCAATCTGGATGATGGGCATAATAAAAATTATTCGAATCCGATGTTTTATTTTACTGTCGAAATTGAAGGGTTAATTTTAAGGTCACCGATGCTAAATTACAAGGATTACATCGAAATATACCTTAAAGATGAAAATGGCAAAGCAATCGCAAACGCTCCTTTTAAGGTTATTTTATCAGATGGTGAGATCCGTGAAGGGAAATTGGACGGTAATGGCTATAAGAAAATAGAAAAGGTTCCTCCCGGCGACTGGAAAGCCGTTTTTGAAGAAGAAAACAAATACGATGAGGAGACCTGAAAAATGACAGAATCAAAGGCTCCAAAAGTATCCGTCATCTTTCGTGAATTCAGCGATTGGCGTTTAAGTATGTCATATACTAAAACAATCAAAGCCGAGAAAGGTATGAAAAAATATGTTTACGTTTTTAAACAACATACTTGGGGTGTGTCAATTTCGGCAGAGATATGTTATGATGAAAATGGAAAATGGAAATTGGTTGATTGGAGTAAGGGAGCGGGAGCTAGGTGGGCAAAAAGTGAAAATCCAGACGTTCGTGAGGCAACGATAAGCCAGGATGAGTTTAAGCTGGAAATTGAACCTGACACTTTGATATACGTGTTTATATCGCAAAATCAGCTTTCTTATAAAAGAATCCAAGAATATTTGAAAGGGAACGATCAATATTCTGCGGAACGTCTACTTCGACGTCGGGCAGTACAGTTTAATCCCGAGGGAAATGCATGGACGACGTGGACATTTAATTGGCGACCCGAGGATTGGAAACCTCCGGATTCCCCAAAACTGGTCTATATAAAACTACCCAAAGAAATGGAGGATCAATTAAAGGCGAGGGATCAAAAAAGTAAAGCTGATATAAAGAAAAAGAAAAAACAAGAACGGGTGTTCGTGAAAATACCACCACGGGTTTATATTATATACCTAATTGATTTTTTAGGTATTGCTCATTTAATTCAGGAAAAATATTTGAAAGCCGTTGATGAGAATAACGAATTCCTAGGGAACAAGGATGAGTCCGAAAAAAGATACTTGGGTATGCTTACTTGGAGCGTCGTACAGAAATACGCCGAAGAAGATGATGACGCCTTGGATTGGATTAAGGTTGATGGCACCGATGGATTGAACACTTATTTAAACGAGCAAAACGATAAAATTTTGAATTTGAAAAATGAAGTTGATAAATGGGCAGATATTAAGTACGGTTGGTTGTCACATTTCAGCTACATGGAAATGAAAGAAGATTATGCCGACGTGGACAAATTTATGAACGACCACGAGTCGGACATAATGGAAGCCTCTATCCAATCTAAAGCGGGGAAAGAATTTCTGGAGAAAGTGGTTAAAGATGAAACCAGTTGGGAAAATAAATATCTCAACCGCCCTCAATTTTTTCAAACGATTCGGAGGGATTCGCAGGTGCTTCAGAATTTTTTTAGATTATTCTCCGAGATCGCGGTAACCAAAATAAAAGTTGGTACCGAGACTGCAATTGAACTTGAGAGGTATGTACATGATGTTATAATAAGAGCTGGCACCCCAATAAAACTGGTAGAGCTACCTGCCGGTTTATCCGAGGATCTTGTTCAAATGCGTGGTCGGGACGATTTCAGTTTTAAGGTAAAACCGGAATATGAACTCGGTGATGAAATGAAACAGCTGAGAAAAATGCAGGTTCGTGTTCTTGATTGGAAAGAATACAAAAAAACACTCGAGAAACTTGGTATTTACACTGATCGGATCATGGTTGCCGTGCAGACAATAAATCTGGCTTTTGCTCTAAATGCTATTAGACTTAGCGATTCTGCTTGGAGTCTGTCTAAGAATTCACTGGGTTTGATAGCTGCTGTTGGAGACTTTATCAGGTCATTTAAAGCTTTTGCGGCTAATTTTGCGAAATCAGTTTTCTATCGTGTTCTGGGATTAATTAGTAATGTTTGCAATTATTTTCGGTCTCTAATGGAGATTTCCGAGAAAACCTGGGAAGGAAAAGCCGGTCTTGTGTTAGGCTGGTCCTTTACAGCACTTGGTGCTGCGGTAGGTGCTGCTGCAGCTACTGTGGAGCTGGGATGGGCATCTGGGGCGGCGTTCGGTATTTCTATGGGAGCTCTGGGTTGGACTATTGTCGGGGCTATTCTGTTAGCTATCGGAGCTTTGCTACTTTGGTTGTTCTACGAAACGCCACTTGAGGAATGGCTAAAGGAATGTACATGGGGGATACGAGCTGCCGGTAAAAGTGTAGCCGAACAGTTAAAAAGTCTGATAAACCTGTTGGCGGATCCCAAAATTGAAATGACAATTCTCGGAAATAGTTTCGGCGACGGATTCTGGATCTCACCTCAAACGATGCAACTATCAATTTCACCTGGTCTATTTTTTAAAGACATAAGTACTTATGAAGTGGATATGCACCTTGAGTCTCATTCGGAAAAATTATTCGGTGATAATATTGTTTTCCATTCACAAAAAGGGGTTCTTTTCCCGGATATAAAACAAGATAAAATTACCCTACGAAAAGACGAAACTGTCGAGAAAATCGTTCGTGAATGGAAATGGAACGATGTTTATGACAGGGAAGAACAGCATAAATTGCCTGTTGGTGATGTATGCCTGTTAAGTTTCGATTTAACAATACGCGTTAATATATCCGGAGACCCTGAATGTGAGAAGCCGGTATATCATAAAAAAGGACGCATTAAATTTCCTCAGGCTGAGGGTAATAAGTAATTTGATTCTAGAGCGATAGTATTTAAATCTGGGAATAATACAGATGAATAATAATGGACTGTTTCAATTCGACCTGCCCGAGGGATGGGAGGACCAGACCGTGTACGTTTTCCGCGGACCCTCGGAAGACGGCCGCGAACACAACCTGATGCTGATGGTTGACCGGCACGTGCAGCTGGAGGATATCGGCGCGTACGCCCACGAACGCATCGACCCGCTGATGAACGCCCTCCAGAGTGTGGAGCCGCTCAAGGATGAGGAAGTCACAATCGAGGGCGGCAATCCCGCCTACGAATTCGTTTACAAATGGATTCCCAGCGAAAATTATATCGGATTCCAGAAATACCTGTTTATTTTCAAGGATGGACTCGGGTTCACGTTCTCCATCTGCTTTTCCAAGAAATCGCTGAAACTTCTCGGTTCACAGGTCAACGATATTATCGAAACGTTAGTGCCGGGGACATTTCGGCCGCTCGTAGAGGACTGATGCCGGATCTCAAATACAACAAGAGCACCGATTCCGAACACGAAATCAAGCTCGACTCCGAGTTGATTTCGGCGAGCTGGCGCGCCGGAGAGGCGGTGGTCGGCGGGAAGGTCAAGCTGGAAGTCGTCACTGCGTTCGTCGGCAACGGCGCCCAGATCAAAATCAAGGGGAAAAGCGAAAAAGGCGAGAGCCTGGGTTCGCTTTCGGGGCAGGTTAAAAACAACGTGTTCGTCGGGGAACTGGATATCCCCGAGGATATCGAACTCGACGACCAGGTTTATTTCGAGGTCAAGCTGTCGAAAAACGGAATCGACGGCGAGTCGAACCGTATCCCGGTGGTACCCGCGGTCAAGGTCAAGGACATGAAATGGAGCGCCAAAGAAGCCCGGCGCGGCGAGGTGCTGACGCTCTCGGCCGAGGTCGAGAACGTCTGGGACGGCACCGAGGCGAAAGTGACCATCTACGAGTACGACAACGACGGCGTCCACGACAAAATCACCGAGCTCGAAACGGCGGTCAAAGACAAAAAGATTTCCATCGACTGGGAGTACGAATATCATGAGGACACCGACGAGGTGCCGACCCAGGAGGAAATGGAGCGCTACGGGAAATCTTACAACCCGCCGGAATATTTTTTCGTGATCGAAATCAAAGGCCAGAAATTCGGGACCAAACAGGAATCAAAACTTTTGCTGTTCAAGGATTATCTCGAAATCGAGCTGGTCAACCAGAAGGGCGAACCGGTGCCGGACGAGGAGTACAAGGTGACGCTTCCGGACGGCACGACGAAAAAGGGCAAGCTCGACAAGAACGGTCGGGCGGTGGTGAAAGATGTCCCCCCCGGCAAATGTATCGTCGAATTTAAGGATTTATAATCAAGACGGAATGACTTATGACAGGCGGCGGCAAAGAAAGCAAACCGTATAGTGTGACCCGACGCAATCAGCGGCGGAAAGTCAAGACTCCACCGGTCGACGGCCGGTCGGTCGTGTTTGTCTGTAACGAGATTCTCAAAGAAGTCTGGATTCACGCCGACGAGGTCAAGTTGACCGGCCTTATCACGTTCGTAACCAAATCGGGTCGGGAAATCCGCCGCACGCTGGTCTATACCTGGTTTCCTCAGGGCGTTTGGAAAGTGAAATTTCCTGACGGGAAACAGGGTTCCGCCGAAGCCTACGCCGAGGTGGTCGGTTCCGAGAACGCCGACCCGGCTCTGGAGAGCCGGCTCAAACAGATGACCCGGGGACAGGAGTTCTATCTCTATCGTTTTCTCATCAAAGGCAACCTGCCGTATGACCAGATGGTGGACTGTCTATATCAGTCGGTCGCCGGAAAGGTCGTCACCTTCCGCGTGACTTATACCGCAACCATCGGGGGCGAAAAAGATACCTGTTCGATTAAAAACATACCTTTATCCGACGATTACATCAAGGCGCTCGGAATAGAGATGATTGCCCGCATCTATATGGTTATGCTGGAGCATTTCGCCGGGATCAGTATCGACGAACGGCTGGTTCTGGGCGGTTTGACCCCCAAGGAATACCAGCAAATCATCAAGCTGAAATCCAAGGACCCGAACCTCTCGGCGCGCATGATTGCCCGGATAACCTCGCAGGCCGCCTATGAATTCGGCCTGACCAAGGAAGAAACCTGGGAATACCTGCTGTTGATGCTCGAGGCTATTCTCTATCAACGCAAGCGCAAGAATCCCCTGGCGACCAATAACCAGCTGGAAATCGCCCGCGGTCTGATGCGCGACGGGAACCATAAACTGATCGAGGACCTCGGAGTGAAGCGCCGGGGCGACAGCGTCCTGCTCCTGTACAACAAGTTCGGCGAGGCGATCCCCGCTTATATCGGCTACATGGATAGTTATTATCGTAATCTGGATCTCGACAAGGTCCCGTCGATTCAAGTCGAGCTGGGCGAAAGCGGTTTTGCCTCGTTCATGCGGGTGCTGGAGCAGACCTTTGCCTATCCCACCCGCGAAACCTACGTTTTTCTGGCCAGCATCGGTGATTTCTATAAATTTATCGTGGAGGAAATTCACCGGCTCTATGGCGGCGAAATCCAGCAGAAGATCATGGCGATGCTTCCGACGGCCATCGGTTTTTTCGTCGTTCACGCCGTTATCGGTACCATGGCGCGCCGGGGGAATCCCTATGCGGCGGCTCTGCTGGTGATTGCCAAAGCGGTCGGCTGGATTATGAGTGTGGATATGTCAATTGCCACGGTGAGCAAGATGGCCACCGCCGGGCGGCATTTTGCCCAGATGGAGATGATTCACCGCCGCAACCCGAAAGAAAAAGGAAAAGAGAAACTGACCTCGCTGTCGTTGTACCATCTCGAGGTCGGGACGCGCTATCTTATCGACGCCATGTCGGATTTAATTGCCCAGGGAGTGTTTGTCGCCGGCGGCAAACTGGGCCAGGCGGCGGCGGGCAAAGCTGCGGGGAAAATCAAGCAAATCAAGGACCGCCGGCAGGCCAAGCTGGAACTTACCATCAAGAACGACCAGATTACCAAGGTCCGCGCTATTCACGGTAAAAACATAATCGAGGTCCAAACCCAAAAACCGGTGCCGCTGGAACCCCCCGCGGCCTCGGCCGGTGCAGGCAAAGCCGGCGGCAAGGCGGGGGCCGCTAAAAAAGGCGGCGGCGCGGAAAAAGGCGGCAAAGCTGGCGGCAAGGTTGACAAGTTAAAGCAGCAGGACTTGCCGCCGCTGGAGGAAGCCGGACCGAATATGGGTCGCCGGCAGCAGACTAAAACGCCAAAAGAAACCAAGATTGTCTCCCTCAGCGAATATAAATTCAAAACGGTGGATGCCCAGAGTCGTCCGGCGTCGTCCGAGGCCGTGTCGGGGCTACCCGAGGGCCACATGAAAATAGCGATTGAGCTGGCAGGCAAACAGAAGGTGATGGCCATTTTCCGCACCACTAACTCCCGCGGGGTACAGCACATTTTGAACGGGCACCCGCCAAAGGGGAAAGATTTGATTGCTCTCAATACCGACAAAGTAACGGGGAAAGTGACCGCCCGCACCAGCAAGCAATGGGGTATTGCGGTTAAAAAAGGTTATTATGTATTGCACAAGGACGGCTTTGCGTATAACCGCGCCGGCCAGCGCCTGACCGGAGCCAACGGGCAACCCCTTAAATTCAACATGCAGGAGAAAGGCAGTTTCGGTGAATTGACCAATCGCTCGGGGCAGGTAATCGACCCTAAAACCCGCAAAGCGGTGGTCGGGGATTATGACCTTCAGGACGTCATCCAGCCGCATTCGCAGGGTCGCAATTTGGCCGCGGTACCGGAGAATGTTTCGGGGGATGTCCGCAATCCGATTGTCAGCCGGTTTGCCGACGCCTTCAACCAGCGCCTCCGCTCTCTGGGTGATGTCAATCGCATTGTCCACGGCGCCGACGCCCAGTTCATGCAGTACCGTCATTTCCGCAAACAGGCGTTCAAGGGGGACGCTATCGGGATTATGCCCGACGGTCGGGTGGTGTTTTTTTCCGAGGCCGGACTGGCCAATTTTTACAAAGCGATCGGCCGCTCCCGGCTCGATATCGGCAAAGCCAAAATAACAGGTTACAAGAAATAGGTTTTTATGGCTGAGAAAGAACAAAAACCGGTTTCGTTTTCTTTTAAAACGGGTCAATTATCCAAACTCGTGCATCCCTCGCCGATTCTTCACATCCGCCTGGGGATAAATCCCGTACGCGCCGAAAGCAGGGATGATAAATTCCGGCTGTATTCAGCCGACGGCAAGTACGACAAGACCCTCACGGTCAAGGATGATAAGGTTGACGGCGACGAGTTCGTTGACCTGATTTATGACAATTTGAAAGTTTCTCAGAAATATACGCTAGAAATCAACCCCGGCGCCCAGGGAAAGAAGTATAATTTATTCGAGGAAGTGCCCTATCGCGAGTTGATTGATTTCTATTCCGAACTCGAGCCGGGGGATGAACTGGAAGACGTGGAGGACGAGGAAAAAGAAGACAGCCAGAAGGAAACCTCTGAACCCGACTGGGAGGACGAAGAAGACGGCGGCAGTGAATATGGCGGCGATGTCGATGACGATGATGCCCGAATGGAGAAAATCCTGGAAGCCGAGGAACCCGACGAGGGAGAAGAAATCGACTGGGACAAGGTTGAACCGGGCCGGGTATTTACTCAGAGTGAACTCGAAGATGAGGACGATGACGACGAAGATGCGGAGCGGTCCGCGATGAAAGAATGGGATTGAATCAGAATTGTCGCCAAAGGAGTGTGAACGGGTTTATTTTATTAAAAGACAACGAACTAAGTGGATTAATTAAACTTGACAATTACCGACAACAAATATACGTTAATTTTGACACCCAAGAGGTAAAAAATCATATAACCGGTAATCTAACAATCAGTAGCAAAGGTCGTTGTAAGGAAAAATGGATATTGCAAGTTATTCCTCAGATTCCCGGGCCGTCATAAAGAACGCCAAGGAAGTGGCGGTCACGTTCAAACATCCGGAAATCGAGGTCGAACACCTTCTGATCGCGGTAGTGCGGCAGGAAGGCACCCAGGTGGAATCGATTCTCAACGAACTGAAAAAAAGTCCCAAGTTTGTCGAGTCGATGGTCGAAGTATATCTCAAAGACCAGTCGAGCCGTTCCGCGCCGCGGGAAAACCTGACGATTTCTCCGGCCGTGCAGGCTATCCTGGCTCAAGCCATCGTAGAGAAAGAGAAACTCTATGACGCCCTGGTCGAGCCGGAACATATTCTTATCGCCATTTTCGACCCCAAATCGAACCTCTCCGGATACGTGCGCGAAAAACTCGACATCACTAAGGAAAATATTTACCGGGCCATCGCCGAGAGCAAGGCGGTTGAGGAAATAGCCTCAACCACCACCGCTGCACCCTCGGGGGAGGCGGGCGAGGCGGGGAAAAAAGAGGTTTCGAAAACCCTCCGCTACTGTATCGATTTGACCAATCAGGCGGCCGCGGGCGAGTTTGACCCGGTGATCGGCCGTTCTAAGGAAATCCAGCAGACGGTGCAGATACTGCTGCGCCGCCGCAAGAACAGCCCGGTTTTGGTTGGCGGACCCGGGGTGGGTAAGACGGCCATCGTCGAGGGATTCGCCCAGGCGGTGGTCAGCGGTGATGTTCCCAAGGTGCTGCAGGACGTGAAGGTGCTGGAAGTGGACATGGGAGCGATGATTGCCGGAGCCAAATACAAAGGCGAATTCGAGGAAAGGTTCAAGGGCCTGATCGGCGAGGTGGTCAAGTCGGCCGGGAAGATTATTCTGTTCCTTGATGAGGTTCACACTATCGTCGGTACGGGCGGCGGGGGCGGCGATGCCGCCAACCTGCTGAAGCCGGTGCTGGCCCGCGGGCAAATCCGGTTGATCGGGGCCACGACCGAGGAAGAATATATCAAGTATCTCGAGAAGGACAAGGCGCTCGAACGGCGTTTCGAGAAAATCAAAATCGAGGAGCCGAATTTCGAGGACGCCGTGCGGATTGTCAAAGGCGTGGTGAAAAAGTACGAGGAACACCACAAAATTACCTATAAACCCGAAGCCCTGGTGGGCGCGGTTAAGCTGGCTCAGCGCTATCTCAGCGAACGCAATCTGCCCGATGTCGCTCTGGATGTTATTGACGAAGCCGGGTCGGAGTACAGTGTCAAGGAGGAGGTAGCCAAAGCCAAAATACCCGAGCTGGAAAAGCAAATCCCGGAAATTCAGAAACTCTTAAAAGACATCGAGAGCAAAGACCCGGTCAAGGACGCGCCAGAATTCGAGAAACTGGCCGACGCCTATGACCGGTTCGCCCGCGATTTCGAACTGCTCGAGGATTCCTGGGGCCATCGGCTGGATATCCCGGCAGGAGGTAAGCAATGAGCGGCAATGAACTGAACCTCACGCAGCTCAAAATCGAGTTTGAGCGGAAGATAAAGAAACTCGAGGCGCTCAAGGGAGTGGTGAAGTCTCTGGATCACAAGGTCGAGGAACCTGATGTCGCCGCCATTATCGCCCGGCGCACGGGGATTCCGGTCACCAAAATGATGACCGCCGAGAAGGACCGGCTGATTCACATGGAAGATTTCCTGTCCAAAAAAATTATCGGCCAGAAGAATGCCATCAAGGCCATCGCCAACGCCATCCGCAAAGCACGGGCGGGTCTGAAACCGTCGTACCGTCCGGTTGGTTCGTTCCTGTTTTTGGGTCCAACCGGCACCGGCAAGACCTATCTGCCGAAACTTCTGGCGGAGTTCCTGTTTGACGACAAGAACGCCATGGTGCGGCTAGATATGTCGGAGTTTATGGAAGCGCACTCGGTCGCCAAGATGATCGGTGCCCCTCCGGGTTATGTCGGATACGAAGCCGGTGGCCTGCTGACCGAGGCGGTGCGCAAGAAACCGTTCTCGGTGGTGCTGCTCGACGAGGTGGAGAAGGCGCACCCGGACGTGTTCAATGTCATGCTCCAGCTTTTGGACGACGGCCGGTTGACCGACGGTCAGGGCCGGACGGTGGATTTTTCCAACTGTCTGGTGGTGCTGACCTCGAACTATGCCGCCGACAGGATTCTCGATGCCGACCGCGAGGGCCGCGAGGTGGACATGGAAGAGGTGCGGTCGTTCCTGTTCGGCAAATTCCGTCCCGAGTTTTTAAATCGGCTCAACGATATCATCGTGTATCATTCCTTCACCCAGGAGCAAATCGAGAAGATCGTCGCCCTGGAGTTCAATTCGCTGCGCGATATGCTGCGCGACCAGAACATGGAGGCGGAACTGAGCGAGGCGGCGCTGAAGAAACTGGCGCGGGACGGCTACACGATCGAGCTGGGTGCCCGGCCAATCCAGCGGACGATCGAACGGGATATCATCAACAAGTTGTCGGTGGATATTATCACCGGCCATGTCGGCCCTGGGGATAAGATTAAGATAGACGTCAAAGACGATAACTATACATTTAACAGGACAAGTTAACCTTAAATATAACAAAACGGGAGGCATAGATGGCAAAGTTCATCCTGGGTGCAACCGAGAAAATTAAGAAAGACGATTCAATTCCAGTGGAACTGCTACCGTCGAACAAGCTGCTTTACTGCGCGCGTCTCAACAACGACGAGGATGCCGACGTAACGCCGGTCAAATGCACCAACCTCAAGGAAGTTTTCGAGAAATTCCAGCCTTCGTTCTCGGCCGAACTGGAGTCGGTCGATGGCGAACAGGTCAACGCCGATTTTGAAATTCGGGCGATGAAGGATTTCGGCAGCAAAGAGCTGATTGAGAAAAACGACTATCTCCAGAAGGTCTATTACGGCAAGGAAATGCTCAACGACCTGGAAAAACAGCTCAAGAAGAACAACGCCCTCAAGAAGACCCTGGCCGACAAGGAAATGAAGGAAGCCTTGCTGAAACTGGCCCGGTATTACATTGACCTTTTGAGTGAAGAATAAGAAAGAGGTGATAATAAATGGCTGCAGAAGAAAAAAACGAATTACAGCCTCAGGAAGAAAAGCAGGCCGCAGCCGCCCCACAGGAGGCGGTGGCCGAAAAGATATCCGATGAGGAATTCGCCTCTATTCTGGGCGACACTTTCGGTGATTTCAAGAAACTGGCGGCACTCTTGCCTTCATTTAAGACTAACGATGGCGACCTGGTCCGCGGTGTGGAATGGCTCGACCCCAAGAAGAGCTTCCAGCGCAAGGAGTTTTTGACCAAGCCGGATTTCGCCGGTCAACGCAAGCTCCTCGCCCAGCGGCTCGCCACGTGGGTGAAGTTCCTCGCTAAGGACGCCAAAGTCGACGACCTCCGCAAAGACCTCACCGAGGAAGCCACCAAACTCGAGGAAAACCTGAACAAGAACATGAAGAAGGTGCATCGCGCCAGCCGCGATATCGAAACCACCTATCGGGCGATTGATAAATTCTTTGCCAACGCTCAGCAGGAACCGGACGAAAAAGTCAACGTTTATTTCGTCAACGCCAGCGCCGAAGAACTCGCCAATCCCGATGACAAGGAAAAATTCGAGATTATGGCCAAGGCGGTGTCGGACCTGTACCGCGAGTGGAGCGTCAAAGAATGTTTCTCCATGGCGGTGGTACCGGGTTATTTGGGCAGCGTGGAGAATATCGACTCTTTCGCCCGCCAGCTGGGTCTGCCCAACAAACTGCATATCATGACTGACCTGCCGAATTTCGAAAGCGTCGAGGAAGTCATGGAGATGCTCGACGACCCGAGTTACGCCAGCCTGGCCGGGATCGACAATTACAAGCAGTACGTGTCGCTGTTCGCCAACTACCTTATGGCCCGCAACGCCAATCAGTACGAGGACGAAGACATGTGGATTCCGCCCTCAGCCGCGGTGGCGGGGAAGATGTACCAGGGCGACACGACGGTCGGTATGCAGCAGCCGATGGCTGGATTCAAGTACGGTAAAATCAACGAAGCCAAGTATCTTCGCTTCAAAGCCAACCAGCCGGACGCCAGCAAAATCAACGAGAAAGGCGTCAACCCGCTGGTTTCGTTCGAGGGTGCGCCGGTGGCAATGGGGGCTTCGACCCTGTTCACCAAGGAGACCTTCAACGTCTATTCCATCCGGCGTACGTACGATTACGTTTACAAGACGCTTCGTAACTATCTCAACAAACAGACCTTCTCGGTTATCGACCAAAAATTTATCGACACCATGCGCTCCGATATCGACAAGTTCATGCGGGCCATCTCCGGCGGGGATAATATCCTTCAGGATTACAAGGTCGAAATTTTCGCCAACGAGGAAATGCGCAAACGTCAGGAAGTGGATATAAAAGTCAGTCTCAATCCGAAATATCCCGCCCGGACGTTTAATATCGAATTTACCGCCTGGAATCAGGACAACCAGACCAACGTAAAAGATAAGTAATGTGACCGATAATATAAAATTCAGGATATTTATTTAAGGAGAGGAGAAACAAACCATGGCAAGAAGACCAACTCTTGAGATTGACGGCGTCAAGTACGACAACGTTTATCAGGTATCGTACGAACTCTATACCGCCAAGGACGAAACCGGTCGTCCGACCGACCGGGCGCACGCCGGGCTGGTTAAAATCAAACGGGAATCCGACGAAAAGGTGGACATCGCCCGCTGGGCCATGAAAACCGACAAAACCAACTGGAAAGCTGGCAGCATCAAGTTCTACAGCATGGAAGACGCCGAGATGAAGACGGTTAAATGGGAAGACGGTTTCATCACTCATTACGAGGAACACGTCCCCCATATCAAGGACAACCCCAACGACCAGATCTGGGAGTATTTCGAAATCTCCTGTCAGAAACTGTGGGTGTCCGACGCCGAAATCGACAACCGGTGGAAAGAATAACCGGTTAAAATTCGGTCGGGCGGGAAAACCCCGCCCGACCGGTTCTGACGGTTGATATACCATGACAGTATTCAGAATAAATCCTTTCGACCACCCGGAAATAGTCGGCACGGTTGCCGATTACGGTACGGCGGCGGTGTGCAAGCTGGTGGTCGACGGCCAGACGATAAAGTACGATATTTCCAGTATCGAACTGCATCAGTTTATCGACAGCCATCATATTCTTAAAATCAAGCTGCGCGAGGTCGGGCAGGCGGACGGCGCTCAGGAAATCGCCGCCCGGATTCCGTACACCTCGTTTCTGGGCAAATCGCTGTCGCTGACGATTACCCCCGAGGGCGGGGTGGTGGAGGCGTCCAGGGAACTGGGCTTTGTCGGGCTGGTGACGCATGTCAGCCTGGAAAACAGCGTGGATAAAATCAACGCCGGGACGATTATCGCTCACAGCCCCACAGTGACGATGGACGGGGCGCGGCACAACGCCTTTTACCGCGATCAGAGCGCCACGGACATTATCGGGGCCATCCTGCGCAAACACCCCATCACGCTCGGCACCATAGATTCGTCATCGGGCTCTCTCAAATTCAGCGTTCAGCACCGGGAGACCGATTACGAATATGTGATGCGCCTGGCGACCGAGAGCGGTTTGTTCGCGTTTTACGACGGCCAGGAATTCCGCGTGGTCAAACCCTCGTCGGCCGACCTCGAGGAACTGGCCTGGCGCCGGACGCTGGGTTCGTTCACGCTCGGATTAGGCACCGAATCGGCCGAATTTTCCGCCGAGGTTTACAATTACGAACAGAAAAAGACCTATACCCAGGATTCCAAATCGCTGACCCAGCAGGCGGCACTTTCCGAACTGTCGCGGGTGGCGCCCGAAGCCTCGAAAAAGATTTACAAGGATTCCGGGGTTTCGCTCGCGCCGCAGAAGGTCGAGGATGCCCAGTCACTCGACAATATCCTGAAGATGGAGCGCAGCCGGGCGATGGGGCGGATGATACAATGCAGCGGCCGTTCGATTATCCCCGCCGTAGCCCCCGGCCACTGTGTCAAGATAACCGGCATGCAGGCGCTCGAGGGCACTTACTGGGTGCTGTCGGTCAAGCATGTTTTCGACGAGAGCGGGCGCTACCACAACGTGTTCGAATGCACCCCGCTCGATATCGCCTACCCGCAGATGAAATCGTCGCGGCCAGCCATCTCCAACCTGCAGATGGCGGTCGTGCTCGACAACAACGATCCCGAGCGGATGGGCCGGGTCAAGGTCAAGTTCCCCTGGAATGAGACTGATGAATCCCCCTGGGTGCGGGTCATGAGCATGGGCGCCGGCAAAGACCACGGCTGGTTCTGTCTGCCGGAAATCGGTGACGAGGTTCTGGTCGGGTACGAACAGGGTTCCCCGGATCTGCCGATCGTCCTGGGCGGTTTGTACAACAAGGATGACGCCCCGAACGCCGAGGTCGGTGACGACGCCAACAGCATTAAGGCGATCCACACCCGCAGCGGCAACAAAATTATTCTCAACGATACCGACGGCGACGAACAGATAAATATCGTCACCAAAGACGGCAGCAAGATATTGCTCCAGGCCGGCGGTCCCTCGATAACTATCCAGACCGGGGGCGATATCACCATTAAGGCTAAAAATATCAAAATCGAGGCCGATGAAGAGATATCCGTCAAGGCGGGAACCAATATGAAAAACGAGGCCGGGGCCAATATGGAAGTGAAGGCCGCCGCCGAAAATAAAATCGAAGGAGCGACGGTTACCGTCAAGGGTAACCCGATTCAATTGAATTAAGCGAACGATGGAATATTTAGGTTTACCTTTCGCACTGAGAGACGGATATTTCGGCAAAACCGACCTGCGCCAGTCAATCACCTGTTCAATCGGTTTGTTGCTCAGCACCCGTCAGGGCTCTCTGCCGTTTGAACCGGACTACGGCTGCAATATCTGGGAAAAGGAATTCTCGGATATCATGACTACCAACAAGGCGGATATCCGCGCCAATCTCCGCAACGCCATCGACAAATACGAAAAAAGGCTTTATAATGTCTCGGTTTCATTTGTCAATGTCGAGGAAGGCGTCCGTAAGGGCATGGGCATGACAGTCAAGGTGAGCGGCAACTATCGGGACGGCGGCGATGAGGAAAATTACGAAGCCAACTTTCACCTGGGTTGATTCATTGGAAAGGAACGACGGGTCAAGTGGACAATAAAGCCAAAACGAGAGAACAGATTTTCGCCGGGATGCATCGGGAACTGCGCGAATGGAACCCCCAGATACCGGAATCGGCCGAGCGCCTGGACCCTATCCTGAAAATATTGATGCAGCTGTATGCGCACCAGCTCGAGAATATTGACGCCCGTATCAACCGGGTCTGGGAGACAGCCACCAATTCCCTGATTCGGTCGCTCAATCCGGAAAGCATGCACTGGCCGGTGCCCGCCTATACGGTAATGCGCTGTCAACCCTCGGACCCGGTGGTCGAGGTGGATACGCATACCAAGTTTTTTTACAAGGAGAAACGTGAGGGCGGGCAAACGTTCTTTTTCTCGCCCCTGCGCAGGGAACGGCTGATTGACGCCGGCGTGCGGAAAATCATTTTGCGGGTGGACAACACCCTGGTGGACCTCTCGCCGCAGGCGGCCGAAAACATGTCCGCGACCTCGCGACCCCGGGTAGGCTTCGCACCCGGCAATAAGTACCGGTTATATATCGCCGTGGACCATACTGGCGCGCCATCGGATTTCAACCGCGCTGTTATTTTTCTGGCGGGGATGCCCGATGTCCTGAAGCAGCTTCGCTGGGCGTACTGGTACCCGGGCGGTCACAACGGCAATTTCCACGAGGACGCTGGGTTCTGTCCCGGTCTGGCCGGTGACCTGGAAAGCTTTTTCGCGGAGAACAACCGCCCGCTCGACTGGGGCGGCCTGCGCACCAGCAGCGAGCTTTTCAAACCGCTGGAAAACAGTTTCGTACCTCTCCCGGAAGGTTTTACGGCTACCTGGGAAATGGGTCCGCCCGAAAAAGAGTTTCTCGCCCTGATACACTCCAACCGCATCAGCCTGCCGGACGAAACCGGCAACTTCTACTGGCTGAGGGTGGATTTGCCTGCGGGCGGCGATAAATCGCTGTTCAATTCTCCGTTCGAGATGTATTTCAACAGCTTTATTGTCGTCAATAAAAACGAACTGACGCTCTTCAAGCATACCGGCGGTAACCGTCTGGTGGAAGTGGAGCTTCCGGAAGATATCGACAACCTTCTGGAAATAGTCAGCGTGGTCGATTCCGGCGGACGGGAATACCTGCCCCGTCATATCGCGGCCGGCAACGGCTCCCGGCGGTATTATTCGCCCGAGGAACAGGGCGACCGGATGGTGCTGTGGTTCGATTTTTCGTCGAGTATCGAACTCCCCCCGGATTCCATCACTATCAATTATGCGGTGACCGCGGCCACCGAGGCCAAC
>JBMOKZ010000110.1:0-2632 GCA_049324195.1 Candidatus Zixiibacteriota bacterium
CCATGTGAAAACTCCCTGATTTTCATGGTCACAATATGGTCACAGCAACACCTAAATGTAAGATACGAATTTATAAGTGGCTGTCAAGGAAAAAGATAGGTTGGGGTAAAATATTATGGCGGAGAGGCAGGGATTCGAACCCTGGGTAGGGCTTTCACCCTACAATGGATTAGCAATCCACCGCCTTCAGCCTCTCGGCCACCTCTCCGTCACATCTTTAAATCTGTCCCTAAGAATATATTTCTATTTTTGAATTATTCAAGAGATTTTTTTGTGGGAGAAAAAACTGAAAACGGACTTATTCTTTAAGTTCTGAAAGAAGAATCTGGCTGCCCTCGAGACCCAATTTGCACTTTTTAGCCTCGTCCTGAATAACCCGGTAAACCAGTCCGAAATAAGCCTTTACCCCGGGATAGATAATCCCTTCGGCGATAATGCTGGTATCTTTGAATTTCTTGAGTTTTTCCTCGAGTTCGGCTTTTTGTTTTTTGAGATTGACGAGGTTAGCGGGCAAATCAGCCTGGAATTTCTCGAGTTGTGTCAATGCCTGAGCTTTTTCCGGCGTCAGCTTGTTATCCATCTGCAGTCGGTAAAGCGCCACCAGGGCGTCTTTGATTCTCCCCTGGTCGTTGCCGAGCCGTTCGATTTCGTCCAAAACCGTTTTGTACTGCTTAATAATGGCCGTATCCAGCAAGATATTCAAAATCGTGACCGTGCCGGCTTTGGTTCCCAGAACCGAAGCCCTGATTTCCTTGCCCGCCTTGACTTCGCCCCCGATAATCTTGCCTTTGGCTCCTTTGACCCAGATTTTTTCCCGAGCCAGGATACGACAGTTGATTATCTCGCCGCCGACATTGAGGTTTTCACACTCGATTCGCTGACCCTCGGTATATTTCAGGGTGATATCGCCGCCGGCTTTCATGAAACCCTCACCTTTGCCGTAAAAGCCGCCCTTAACCATGATATTGCCTTTGACATCGATATTACAATCCTCGACATTTCCGTTGACCTCGAGATCACCGTCGAGTTTTATCGTGAATCCCGCCTTGATATCGCCATTGACCCGGACCGACCCGCGGCAGTCGATATTGCCGACATTGAAATCGACATCGCTGTTAATAATGGTCAGGTCATTGACCGAGACTTTATTGTAAAGAAACAGAATCGAGCCGCCGGTGGTGGCTTTCAGCGACAGGCCGTCATCGGACACTCGAGTATTGGCACCATTATTGAAAGGCAGGTCCCGACCGGAGAGACCCGGAAGTTCCTTGCCTTTAATGGTCATCCCGGGAAATCCGGGGGTCGGCGGAATTTTCGTAACCAGCACGGCGTCTTTTTCGACACTCTGGATGAAATTGATATTTTTATAGTCAATCCGCCCGTCCTCGTCTTCCTTGGGGGTCCACTTTGCGGTTGTTTCGAAATGATATTCAAAAGTCGAATCATTACCGCGCTGGGGCTTTTTACCGACAGCGATTACGGTTGGATTGTTATAGTTTTCTTCGCGAACGCATCTTTCCACGGCTTCCTGGTCCAGCCCGAAAACGATTCCGGATTTCTCGATTTCGGTCATGACCTCCACCAGACTGATAGGGCTATCGCCCGGCGAAGGTTTGAACAAAATGAGCGTAGCCGACATCGAGTCGCCGGAGACCGTCACCCTGACCCGTTTCCGGCTGGTGGTTATGGTTTCACCAGTGGACATTAATTGACCTGTTTCACTTTCGGCTCGGCGTTGGTGCTGGATAAGATTCTCCAGTAAGCTCTTTCGACAACCATTGAAACCTCGAAACTCTTAAACGGTTTGGTAATATACTCGTCCGCACCCAGAAGCAGCGCGTCTTTGACCGTATAAGTATCGCCGTAGGCCGTCATCATTATCATCCCGATATGGGGATATTCCTTCTTTACGATTTTCAGAAGGTCAAAACCGTTCATCTCGGGCATTTTCATATCGGAAATGACGATATTGACCTGGTTATTTTTCAGAAGTTCCAAAGCGGCATCTCCGTTCTCCGCCGTCAGGACTTTGTATCCGTCACGAACCAGTATCTTTTCCATGAGGTTCCGCATCATCAGTTCGTCATCAACCACCAGAATGGTGATAGCATTTTTCATGGTGTTATCTCCAAATATAGACTCTGTATTTTTTCTTTCCGCAAAAATCAACGAATCAATGTCGCTGCCAGTTCCCTGATAAAATCATCCAGCAAAATCGGTTTGTACATTACCCGGCAGGCTCCGAGCACGCCGGCTTCGTTGACCAGCTTGTCGGTGGCGTTACCGGTAATGACCATCACCGGCACTTTCGGGGAGACTTTTTTTATAGTCTGCAACGCTTCCAGTCCGGACATTTCCGGCATAATCAAATCGATCGTGATCAAGTCGTATTCGTTGTCCCTGACCTTTTCGATCGCTTCCTCGCCGCTTCGAGCGAGATCCACCTGAAAAACATCCGTCAATTCACAAAAATCCCGAAAAACTTCACGAACCCATTTCTCATCATCGACAATTAAGACCTTAAACGGTTCGCCGCGTTTCCGCGTCATTTCCGCCAATTTTTCAACATTTAAAGAGGGCATAAGACCTCGATTTCAGATAAATCATAAAAATTTAAAAAATGACTGTCGTT
>JBMOKZ010000111.1:0-2619 GCA_049324195.1 Candidatus Zixiibacteriota bacterium
AGCTATAAAAACATAAGCTCTTTTTATGTGTTTTTTTCCAGGCAGGGGGATTCTGGCTGATAGCAGCGGGGTAATCGACGTGTACATGATCAAAAGGATGAGAATAACCCCGCTTAATATCAAATAGGACCCGAGTTCCCCCACCAGAGTCAGCGACAAATTGGTCAGTTTTTCTCCTAAATACCCTCCGATCACGCCGGTCTCGAATCCGATAACCGGGTGGGACAACAAATGGATATTGTAAATCATCGAGCCCATCAGGAATATAATGAAAAGCACGAAGGTGTTCAGTTCAAAACGGGTAGCCATTTCCGAGGAGAACAGGCGCAAAGAGATAAAAATAAACCCTATCGGGATAAAATAAGACAGCCAGCCGAAAAGCACATTAAGAAGATATGACAGGTACGCGCCCATCATCCCGCCCTGGTTACGGTACTGGATTTCAAAGGGGTTTAACTGCTTATCCACTTCGCCGGTAATCCGGCCATCGTCGAGACTGCTGTGAGTTACGAGAGAAATAACCAGAAGCAGCGCCAATAACAAAAGCAGGGCGCCCAGGACCTTCTTCTTGTCGGAATCGTTTTTTTTCTTACTTTTTCCCATTGGTCTAAGCTCGATAAATTGATAAGAAAACGCAATTATAAACTGGAAAAAAAAGGCAGGGTTTCACCAACCCTGCCTTTTATAATCAGGTTAGAAACTATTTACGGATAGCTTCTTTTAATCTTTTACCGGCTTTGAAAACGGGCACTTTGGTCGCCGGGATTTGGATGGCATCGCCAGTTTGAGGGTTACGGCCGGTTCTGGCTTTGCGTTTGGAAACAGAAAACGTACCGAAGCCGGAGAAGCTGATTTTTTCGTCTCTTTTCAGCTGGGTGGTCACGCCGTCGACGAATGCTTCAAAAGCCGTTGTTGCTTGTTTTTTAGTAATGCCGGATTTCTCAGCCATTAAGGCAATCATCTCGTCCTTGGTCATAATGATACCTCTCCTTGTTTAATGAGGATTTAATCTTAATTAACGGTTATAAAAACAATATCTTTGAAAAATCTGTCAACAAAAATACCGTTTTAAAAAAGCGAAATAAAGCGAAAAATCAGGTTTTTTTTGAGTTTTCTAGCGCAGCGACTGAAGATACCCGCTACTGAGGCTGTTTTGTGAATTATCCAGTTTGATAGCGGGGATATTGGTCACAAAAAGGTTAAAACCGTAGCCACGGTTGGACCCAATCGGAACCCAGAAGAAATTCCCGGTCCAGCAGACCATGGTTCGGGAGATATTAACCTGATTGTTGACTGTTTTATCGTCCGTGAAATTATAATATTGAGAATAAGTGATTGACGTATTGGGGGTTAGGTAGAAACTCATATTCAGGCGGATAAAGCTGGACTTAGTAAATGATTCCTCGCGGCCGGATTGCTGATAATCATACGTAACGGTCAAATTCCAGCCCTTTCCCCCGCCGCTCGAACCGGTCCTGGTATTTCCATGCAAGGTTGAGTTTTCCCGGTCAAGATTTGACAGGGAGTCAACGCCCCGGGGCATCTGGCCGGGATCGTCAAACAAGAAATTCTGCCCGCGCAGGGAAAAAGTCGTATTCAAACTGAACGACTCCAGGTAAGGCGAGAAAAAACTTAAATCATCCGTCCCCGGCTTATAAAGCGAATGAACCAGATTCCCGTAAAGCCGCAACCCGGGTATCAAAGATGAACTGTAACTAGTGCTGAGGTTGGAAAAGGGCCGTTCGTCATTTTCAAGATCATAAGTGAAACTGGAGGTAATAGAAATCAGCTCGAGGTTCTTTTCTGTCTCGCCTTTCTTTATTTTCGCCTGATATAGCTGTCCGAGCGAGAAAGTCAAAACCGAACTTCTGGTGGTGCTTCCCGCGCCGCCCCCGGCGTAACTTCGCACAATCGGATGGCGGTTCGTCTCGGGCGAGAAGCCGTAAGATACTTTGGGCGTCAAGACCTGCCGCAGCCCGACCAGATTTAAGACATTGGGATACACCGTCCCGTAAAGAGTGGTCTGCAAACCGGAGCTGAAACTGTAAGAATAGGTGCGGTAAGTGGTCGAAGCATCGATACCGGCCTCGATTGACTGGTCGGTCTCATAAATTTTATACCAGGTTTCCCGATAGCTGATACCGGGCGTGAAAGTCAGGTATTTCGCGATATTCGAAGAAAAGTTCAACGATGCAGAATGATTGATAGTCGTATATTTCCGGCGGCTGCGATATTCGGTCGTATCGCTGTCGATAACCTGAGTAGCCATCGACCGTTTGGAATAATTCAACAGCGAGGGGCTGTAAGTGAACGTGAAGTTGTTGTACCAGCGCGTTTCCAGTTGACCTTCCTCGTTGGTTTTCCCCGACCCGAATGGTTTGAAACGAGGGAGCGACAGGGTCAGCGAGGGTATTTTGGTGATACGGGTTTCGGTGTCGAGGTTGATATCGTGATAAACGGCTCCGGACAGGGATACGAATTTTCCGAATTTCTTGGTGAAATTGATTTTTGAGGTCGTGTTCCGGTTCAGTCGGTCATCGAGGTCAGCGGAATAATCATTGTAATAAGTAGCGTCTGACTGGTACTCGCCGTAGGCGCTGACATTGAACGTGGGCGAGA
>JBMOKZ010000112.1:0-19646 GCA_049324195.1 Candidatus Zixiibacteriota bacterium
TAAGACATTGCAAGCCAGAAGCGCCGCCGCGGCATCGGCTGACCCGCCTCCCAGACCGGCCGCAATCGGGATATTTTTCTGCAGGACAATCTCCAGGCCATAATCCGGCTGGAACTCTGCCTGTATCAAGCGGCAGGCTTTAGTCACGAGATTATGGTTATCGGCCGGCAAGTCAGGACAGTTCTCGATAGTCAGCTTAATATCCCGGCCCGGTTTCCGGGTGATGGTCAGGCGGTCGAAAAGTGACACCGCCTGAAACAGCGAGCAGATATTGTGATAACCGTCATCCCGCCGGTTCAAAACCTCGAGGAAAAGGTTGACTTTGGCAGGCGCACCGATTATCAGGTTGTCTTTGTCGAGTCGCTTGGCAAACATATTCTATATCCATCAGGCCGCGCGCGGCCGTTGGCAAAGACTGGTAAAATATAACTTAAAGAAAAAAGGTCAATACTATTTTAAAATAATGGGTATTACTTGAATTCCTATAAAATCTTATATATAATGATTTTTATTATCTGGTAGTTTTCTAGTAAATTTTAGGAGGTTTCGTATGACTTCTATCGGTGGTTCCCGACAGCTTAAAACCAAAAGCACAAGCTATAAAATATATCCTTTGGACAGTTTAAGTCAGTACGGCAAGCTCGATAAGATTCCATATTCCATCAAGGTCCTGCTTGAGGCGGTGTACCGCAATCTGGACGGCCGGATTATCAGGGAAGAGGATGTTATCAAGCTGGCCGGTTACAATCCGAAAAAGGTCGGCGAAGTGGAAATACCTTTCAAGCCCGCGCGGGTTTTACTGCAGGATTTCACCGGGGTGCCGGCGGTGGTTGACCTGGCCGCGTTGCGTTCGGCGATGAAACGGCTGGGCGGCGACCCGAAAAAAATCAACCCGCTGGTACCGGTTGACCTGGTTATCGACCATTCCGTTCAGGTCGACGCTTATGCGTCGGACGACGCCCTGGATTTCAATATGAAAAAAGAATTCGAGCGCAACGGCGAAAGATATAAATTCCTTCATTGGGGGCAGAACGCGTTCGATAATTTCCGGGTCGTGCCTCCGGCCACCGGCATCTGCCATCAGGTCAATTTGGAATATCTCGCCAAGTGCGTGCTGGTGCGCGACGGCGTAGCCTTGCCCGATACTCTGGTCGGCACCGACAGCCATACCGTCATGATTAACGGTCTCGGTGTGGTCGGGTGGGGTGTCGGCGGGATCGAGGCCGAGGCCGTCATGCTCGGCCAGCCGCTTTATATGCTCACACCGGAAGTGATAGGTTTCAGGATGACCGGACAACTGTCCGAGGGCGTGACCGGCACTGACCTGGTGCTGACCGTGACCCAGATGCTTCGCGCCAAGGGCGTGGTCGGCAAATTCGTCGAATACTGCGGCCCGGCGCTCGACACTCTGCCGATACCGGCCAAGGCCATGATTGCCAACATGGCGCCCGAGTACGGGGCGACCATGGGCTTTTTCCCGGTCGATAGCTCGACTCTGGACTACCTGCGTTTCACCGGTCGGACCGATGACGAGGTCGAGCTGGTGGAGCGTTACTGCAAAGAACAGTTGCTCTTCCGCGCCAGGGGATCGGCTGAGCCGGATTTCACCGATATGCTCGAGCTGGATATCTCCACTGTCAAGCCATCGCTGGCCGGACCGAAGCGGCCACAGGATAAAGTAGTTCTCGCGGGTATGAGGAAAGAATTTTCCGCCAGCCTGACCCGTTCGCTTAAAGAGCGGGGGTTCGAACTTAAAGAGAGTGAAATGAAAAGTAAAATCACGGTCAAGAGCAAAAAGCCGGCCGAAATCGAACACGGCGCGGTGGTCATCGCTGCCATTACCTCTTGCACCAATACCTCCGACCCGTCGGTGTTGATTGCCGCCGGCCTGCTGGCTCAAAAGGCGGTGGAGAAGGGTCTGGCGGTCAAACCGTACGTCAAAACATCGCTGGCGCCCGGCTCCCGGGTGGTGATGGAGTACCTGAAGAAAGCCGGGCTGGTCGAGCCGCTGAAAAAACTCGGTTTCCATAATGTCGGGTTCGGTTGCACGACCTGTATCGGCAACTCCGGCCCGCTCGACGACCCGGTGGTGGAGGCTATTACCGATGGTAATATCGTTGCTGCCGCAGTGCTTTCGGGGAACCGGAATTTCGAAGGCCGGGTCAGCCCGCACACCCGCGCCAATTATCTGGCCTCGCCGCCGCTGGTGGTGGCTTTCGCTATCGCCGGCACGGTCAATATTGATATGACCTCGGAACCCATCGGTCAAACCAGCAAAGGCGATAAAATTTACCTGAAAGATATCTGGCCGACCCAGAAGGAGGTTGCCGACACCATCACCCGGGCGGTGACCCCGGAGTTGTTCCGGCAGCAATACGCCTCGGTTTTCGACGGCAATCCGACCTGGAACGCCATTGCTGGTGAAACCGGCGAGATTTTCAAATGGGATGAAAATTCAACCTATATCCAGGAACCGCCGTTTTTCACAACCATGACCCGCGAGGTGGGCGATATTCAACCCATCAGGGATGCCCGCGTGTTGGTGATGGTGGGTGACTCCATTACCACCGACCATATTTCTCCGGCCGGGGTCATCAAAACCGACCAGCCCGCCGGGAAGTATCTCATCGAACACGGTGTGGAATTCAAGGATTTCAACAGCTATGGTTCGCGGCGGGGGAACGACCGGGTGATGACGCGCGGGACGTTCGCCAATATCCGTCTGCGCAACCTGCTCGCTCCGGGCACCGAGGGCGGCGTGACGACCTATTTGCCGGACGGCCGGCAGATGTCGGTCTATGACGCCTCGGTGAAATACAAAACCGCCGGCACACCGCTGGTGGTTCTGGCCGGAAAGGATTACGGCATGGGTTCCTCGCGCGACTGGGCCGCCAAGGGCACGCTGCTTCTGGGCGTCAAAGCGGTGCTGGCTGAGAGTTATGAACGCATCCACCGTTCCAATCTGGTCGGGATGGGGGTGTTACCGCTTCAGTTCAACGCCGGTGATACGCGCGAATCGCTCGGGCTGAACGGTCATGAATTTTACACGATCGAAGGCCTGGCGAACAATATGAAACCGCGCCAGCAGGTGACGGTTAAAGCCCGTTCCGACGCCGGCGTGAAGGAATTCAGGATGATGGTTCGGCTCGATACCGAAATCGATGTCGATTATTACCGTCATGGCGGAATTCTGCACATGGTGCTTCGGCAGATTTTGAATCGGTAATATTTTATAGAACGATTGGTTCTTTGTGACATATAAGGACTGTTACGGAAAACGAAATATTAAGTAATGGAGAATATGTTATGCCGTTAGTCACGCCTGAAATTTACGTCAAGATGCTCGAGGCAGCCCAGAAGGGCAATTACGCCTATCCGGCTATCAATGTCTCGTCGACGGAAACCGCCAACGCGGCGTTGAAGGGCTTCGCCGACGCCGGTTCCGACGGAATTATCCAACTTTCCACCGGAGCGGGGGAATTCGCCTCGGGCTTGAACATCAAGGATGCCGTGCTGGGTTCGATAACTATCGCCGAACACATTCACCGCATGGCTGACCATTACAATATCTATATCGCCCTGCATACCGACCATTGCCAGCCGAAGAAAGTCGATAAGTTCCTCAAACCACTGATCGCGGAAACCGCCCGGCGGCGTGCCGAGGGTCAGCCCAACCTGTTCCACTCTCACATGTTCGACGGCAGCGAACTGCCCCTGAAAGAAAACATGGCGATCGCCGTGGAACTGCTCAAGAAGTGTAAGGAAAACGATATTATTCTCGAAGTCGAGACTGGCGTGGTCGGCGGCGAGGAAGACGGGATCGATCACAGTGACCACCCCCGGGAGAAACTTTACACCACTCCGGAGGACATGGTCGGTGTGTACGAGGCGCTGAGCCCGATCGGCGGACGGTTCATGCTGGCCGCGACTTTCGGCAACGTTCACGGGATTTACAAACCGGGCAACGTCAAACTAAAGCCGAAAATCCTCAAGGAGGGCCAGGAGGCGGTCGTCAGGAAGTTCGGAAAGGACGCCTGGTTCGATCTCGTTTTCCACGGTGGTTCCGGTTCGGAACTGGCCGATATTCACGAAACGCTGGAATATGGCGTCGTCAAGATGAATATCGATACCGATACGCAGTATCATTTTACCGAGGCGATTGTCATGCACGTCGACGAAAATCGCCAGGAATTGACTCATCACGGCGACGAGGTCGCCAACAAGAAGAAATTCGACCCGCGTTCTTACCTGAAAAAGGCCGAGGAAAACATGGCCAAACGGGTGACTCAGGGATGCAAAGACCTGAAATCGGTCGGAAAATCTATTTTCAAGGGTTAAGAACATTTTTTTTGATAGTTCGAAAAGCCCGTCCTTTGAGGACGGGCTTTTTTTTACCCGGTTTGTTCGGTTCGGTTAGTCCGGGATTGCTTATTGACTTTTGGCCGCCAGTCCCTTTATTAAGTTCTAATATTTACTTTGATTTGCGAGGTTTACAATGTCTGATACAAGCAATATAAAACGGACTCCTTTCAGCGAATACCATGTCGCCGCAGGAGCCAGGATGGTCGCGTTCGCCGGCTTTTATATGCCGGTGCAGTATAAGGGGATTACCGAAGAACACCTGGCCGTGAGAAAAAACGTCGGGCTGTTCGACCTGTCGCATATGGGGGAATTCGAGGTTTCCGGGATAGACGCCCTGGCGTTTTTGCAGAAAACCACCACCAACGACGTTGCAACTTTAAAGCCCGGTGAGATTCAGTACAACTGCATGACTTATCCCGAGGGCGGGATCGTCGATGATTTGCTGGTCTATCGCATGGAAGACCGTTACTGGCTGGTGGTCAACGCCGCCAATCTTGAAAAAGATTTCAACTGGCTGTCGTCGCATTTGTTCGGCGATGTCAAACTGATCAATAAATCCGACGAAATCGGTCTGCTGGCGGTTCAGGGTCCCAACGCCCAGAAAGTCGTCCAAAAGCTGACTGATTACGACCTGGAGCCGATGCCATATTATCATCACGCCACGGCTAAAATCGCCGGAGTAAAGCTGTTGTTCTCCAGGACCGGTTATACCGGCGAGGACGGGTTCGAGCTGTATATCCCCAACGAGCATTGCCCGAAACTATGGAACGCGGTGAACGAGGCGGGTAAAGAACTGGGCATGGAGCTGATTGGTTTGGGTGCCCGCGATACGTTGCGTCTGGAAATGAAGATGGCGCTTTACGGCAACGATATAGACCAGACGACGACACCCATCGAGGCCGGCCTGGCCTGGATTGTCAATCTCGACAAGGATTTTATCGGCAAGAACGTTATCGCCAGACAGAAAGCCGAGAAACCCACGCGGCGGCTGGTCTGTCTCGAGCTCGAGGACAAGGTCATTCCCCGACACGGCTACGATATTTACGACGGTGACCGGCCTGTCGGCATCGTAACCTCGGGTACTTTCTCACCCTCATTGCAAAAGCCGATAGCGCTGGGATACGTACCTCTGGAGCTCTCCAAGAGCGGTTCCAAAGTAGAGATAGATATTCGCAAGAAGCGTTTTCCCGCGGTGGTGGTGAAACCGCCGTTCTACAAAGAGGCGTCACATCGGTAGCCGCGACGGAATATGATAGTTAAGTTGTTTTTAACCCCCCTGCCGTTCGAGGCGGCGGAAATAAGTCAGAAGACGGTGGTGGTTATCGACGTCCTGCGGGCCTCGACCTCCATCTGCGCGGCGCTTCGCGCCGGGGCAAAAGGGGTCATCCCGATGGCCGGACCGGGTGAGGCGGCGGAGATGCGCAGTAAAATCGGACCGGATATCGCGGTTCTGGCAGGGGAGCGTAACGGCGTGAAAATCGACAACTTTCAATTCGGCAATTCGCCCCTGGAGTTCACCGGGGATACTGTCGGCGGGAAGAACGTCATCATGACCACGACCAACGGCACTCTCGTCTTCACCAAAGCGGCCCGGGGACGGCTGGTGCTCAACTGCAGTCTGGTCAATATCTCCGAGGTTGCCCGGCGGGTGGCCGCGGAGGATCGCGACCTCGTGATCGCCTGCGCGGGTGAGGAGGGCGGGTTTTCCATCGAGGATACCCTCTGCGGCGGGATGCTCATTCATCTGTTGAAAACGGTGCATAAAAAGCAGGTGGAGCTCAGCGACGCCGGCTCGCTGGCGCTGCTTTTGTTCCGAGCCAACAAGACCGCTATCCGGCAATCGATCGAGCAGGGCGAACACGGCCGCTACCTGGCGTCCATCGGGTTCTCCCGCGATGTTGCGGTGGCCACTGAAATCGATTCGATCCCCGTCGCGCCGGTGCTGAAGGACGGCCGGTTGATTCTCGAAAGTTAACGAAACGCGAGCAATTAAAGGTTAATCTTTTCCCGTAGTAACAGGTATAACTTAATGATGAAAAATATTTTCGGTTTAATTCTGATAATAACGGCTCTGGCGTTTCAGCCGGCGTCAGCCAAAGACGGCGGGCGCTTTGCCTTTGAAATTTACCAGCGCGACAGCGCCGGGCAGCCGGTTCTGCTTCTGGAGGATACCACCCGTCTGCTCGTGGGGGTTCGCTCGCACGGCTTCTTCACCGGGTTCTCGGTGGAGGTCGAATTAACCGAGGTCGATACCGCCCGTGCGGCGTTCACTGTCCAGCTGGTCACCCTGTCCGAACGGCCGCTGAACCTGGCGCGGACTTTTCAGGTCGAATACGGCCTGCCTGCCCGCATCGACGATATAAGCGTCAAGAATTCAACCAGTTACAGCCTGGTAATCCGACCGCTTGAAAGACTGGAAATCGAAACGGAGGGATGTACCTATGCCCATTACAACCGCGACGATTTCGATTTCGACCCGACCGCCTACACCGACCTGTATTTCGTCAAGAATACCTATGGGGATTATTACTGGAACTCGATCAAGACCCTGATGGAGGACCGTTATCGGTTCTTCCGTGATTTAAACAAGTTCAACCTGCCGGGAAAATATTCGGTGTTTCTTTGTCCCTGTCCGATTTTCTCGGTTATCTGGGATACCCGGTTCGGGATGATGGTCGACCCCACCCGCCGTAACGCCTTTGCTATCTTCAGCAAAAACTTCAACTCGGTGGACCCGTTTTTGGTGTTGCAGTTGTCCATCCTGCATAATTATGGCTACGCCCCGGTGTTTTTGACCGAGGGTTTCGCCAACTATCTCTCGTTCGCCAACTATGACATGAAGAAGCTGTTCGCCGTCGGTAAGAACGAACCGGTTGCGGCGCTTTTAAATACCCTGACATATTACCGGGCGGAGCCGCGTTTGGCTGACTGCACCTCGGCCAGTTTCGTGAGGTTTTTGATAAACCAGTACAAAATCGACGTATTTCTCGACATGTATCGCAAGGCTGACGATTTGAATCTCAGGAAGGTCATGGAGGAAACCTACGGCAAGCCAGTATCCGTGCTGGAAAAGGAATGGCGGCATTACGTCGATACGGTCATGATTACGCCCCAGCAGTTGAGTTTTTACGGGGAGCAGGCGGAATTGCTTTTCCAATACGAGACCATGCTGGAATATTACGAGGAATTAATAAAAGTCGTTGCCACTCCGGTCGACTCCGTCGCCGCTCTGGGCAAGCTGGTTCGGGCTTGTTTCTTCACCGGTGATTATTACCGGGCGACGGAAGAACAGGAAAAAATAACCCAAAGAGACAGCGCCGCGGCGATCGACTGGATGGCGCTCGGCACTTATCAGATGATGAACGGTTATTATGATTCCGCTTACACCAATCTGTCCCGGGCATACGAGAAGGACACGCTTGACAATATCATCCGGTTTAATCTGGGACTGAATTATCTTTGTCGGGGCGACACCGCTCGGGCGCGGGACTTCTTCCTGAACGTCATCAATTCTCCGGTTGACGGTTCCGCGCAGCCGGAAGCCAGGGTAATGCTGGGTAATATTTTTTTGCATTCCGGCAGCATGAGCGACCGCGAGGCAGCCGAGCGTCTCTTCACCGAGGTTGTCAAGATCGAGCAACAGATTCTCAACAGCAACAGCGTGTCCTCGGCCAACCATCTGTGGATGGGCGCGGCTTATATCGGCCTGGGCGATCTCGGAAATGCCTATGAACATCTTCATGTCGCCCGGTACCTGGAAACGAGACCCTTTTATCTGGGGATGATTCATCTCTGGCTCGGCAAGGCGGCCGACCTGAACGGCGATCATGAAGCCGCCCGCGACCATTACGGTCAGGTGCTGGCACTTTCGTCTGCCGATTACACCCAGAAAGAAGCGAGAAAATATCTGGAACATCCATACACCCAGTAAATTATGTTTAATTTTCTTAACGCGACGATACTCCTGGCCGCGGCCGCGGCCCTGATACCGCTGATTATTCATCTGTTTTCCAAACGGCGGGTCAAGATTATCGAATTTTCATCGTTGCGTTATCTCAAGGCGATGCAGCGCCGCCAGGTGCGGCGGTTGAAAATACGCCAGGTGCTGCTTCTGATTTTGAGGATGCTGATAATTTTCGTGGCGGTGATGGCCTTCGCCCGTCCCACCACCAAAAGCAACTTGGTCGGCGCCCACGCGGCGGTGTCGGCGGTGGTGCTGTTCGACAATTCGGCGTCGATGAACCGCTATGTCGCCGACGGTAACCTGTTTACGCTGGCTCGACAAAAAACCTCGGAACTTCTGGAAACCTTCTCCCCGGCCGACGAGGTCAGCCTGGTGCCGCTGGGCGGGGCGGCGGAGACGGACGAGGCAATTGAATTTTCATCGGCCGCGGTAGCCCTGAAAAAACTGGAACAGACCCGGCTCAGTTACGGCTACGCCGATTTCGCAACCAGTCTGGAACTGACGGTTGAACTTCTGAACCGCTCGAAAAATCTCAACCGGGAAATTTATATCGTTTCCGACCGCCAGCGCACCGATTTGCCCGAGAACAAGCTTCTGGAAAATGTCAAGGCCGAAGTATATATCTTGGAGCTGCCCACTGACGACAACGACAACTGCGGCGTGATTTCGCTCGATTTTGGCGGTCAGTTGATTCAACCGGGATACAATTTCAATTTAACCGCGACGGTGAAAAATTACGGCGGAGAGGACAAGAACGATGTTCTGGCGTCGCTGTTTATCGACGAGAAGCGCCTCTCGCAGACCAATTTTGACATCAAGGCCGAAAGCGAGACCAGGGTTTCTTTCGAGCAGTCGGTGTCCCGTACCGGTTTTCACAGCGGCTACGTGGAAATCGCCGATGACCGCTACATGGTGGACAACCGGTTTTATTTCAGTTTTCATGTCCCGGAGCGATTCAATCTGCTGATTATCAGTGGCGATTACGCCAGCACCTTCATGGCTCTGGCGCTGGTGCCGGACCGGACCCTGAGCCGGTTCTGGTCGGTCAAACAGGCCGCCCCCGAAGATCTCGCGGGGGTCGATTTCCAGGATTACGATGTCGTGTTCCTCGCCGGCGCGCCGACGTTAAGTGAGGTTTATGTCAACCGGCTGAAATCATTCGTAAGGCGGGGGAAGGCGCTTTTGGTCAGCTACAGCGCGAATACCGACATCAACTATTTCAACGACCGCTGGTCGACGGTGACGGGAGTAGTTTATGACGAACCGGTACCGCGGAATTTCTCCCGGGCGGGTTATTATACCCTGCAGGCGCTCGAAATGAATCACCCCATTTTTTCGGTGTACGATTTCAAGAACAGTCAGCCGCCGGAAATAAAATTTTACACTCTGCCGAAGCTGCATCTCGGTCAGGACGTCCGTGTCCTGGCGCGGTTCAGCGGTGACCGTCCGGCCCTGACGGAAACCCGCTTCGGCACCGGAAAAGTGCTGACTTTCACCGCGCCGCTCTCGCCGGAGTATTCCGATTTCACCGGGCACGCCTTTTTTGTGCCGTTTATTTCCCGTTCCGCCGAGTACCTGGCCTCGGATTTATCCACGCTGGATTTGCGGCTTTTTTCGCAGCGCCAGACCACGCGTACTTTGTCGCTGACCGGCTCGGTCAGCTATGCCGTGGAGCTGGTCACCCCGGACAGCGGGCGCTACAATATCCCGCCCGAGGAGGACCAGGGCGCTCTGGTCCTCAAGGCTCGGCCGACCGACCTTCCGGGCGTCTACCGCATCAATTATCAATCCCGCGAGATTGACCGGTTCGCGATTAATATCGACCCGGCCGAGGGCAATCTGGCACGCGCGGATCTCGACCAGTTCGCCGTGGCGCTGGGAGCGGAAGATTACCGCCCGTTAGGGGCCGAACCGGCGCTGGCTTCGATTATATCCGAATACCGTTACGGGCGCGAACTCTGGCAGATTTTCCTGTGGCTGGCGGCTGCGCTGATTGCGGCGGAGATGCTTCTGGCCCGCAGCGCTCCCCCGGAGGAATAGCCGATGACTCTTTTAGCCGCGGAAAAAATATGTAAAAGATTCAAAGACCAGGTGCTTTTGAGCGATGTTTCCTTCACGCTCAAGGCCGGGGAACGCATCGGCCTGGTCGGCAAGAACGGTGTCGGCAAGACCACCCTGCTGGAAATCCTGGCCGGCAAGCAGGATATCGACAGCGGCGTTATCAACCGCGCCCGGAACTGCCGGGTCGATTATGTCGAGCAGGAAAAATCGAAATATCTCGACCGCACTCTGTTCGAGTTTGTCGCCGGAGCCCGCGAGGACCTGTTCGAGATGCGCCGGGAAATCAAGGACCTGGAACATTACCTTCAGGACAACCCACACGACGCCGAGAATCTCAAACGCCTCGGAGCGCTGCAGCAAAAGTTCGAACTCGAGGGCGGGTTCGATATCGAGAACGAAATCAAGATTATCCTGGCCGGACTGGGCTTCACACCCGACCGCTTTATCGACCGGCTGAGCAATTTTTCAGGGGGCGAGAAAAACCGCGCCGGGCTGGCCCGGCTGCTGGCGGGGAACGGCAATCTCCTTTTACTCGATGAGCCGACCAACCATCTCGATATCGAGTCTACCACTTGGCTCGAAGAATACCTGAGGAAAATCAACAAGGCGTGCCTGATTGTCTCGCACGACCGCGCTTTTCTTCAAACGACCGTAGAAAATGTCTGGGAAATATCGTTCGGCAATATCGAGACCTATGTCGGCGGCATGGAAAACTATCTTAAGGAGCGGCTCGACCGCAGGCGCCTCGCACAGCATCACTACCAGCACCAGCAGGAAGAGATAAAACGCATCGAGGAATTTATCCGGCGCAATATGGCCGGTCAGAAAACCAAGCAGGCGCAGTCCAAACTGAAATATCTGAACCGCATCAAGCGGCTGCCGCCGCCCAGAAGCGACGGCCGGGGACCGTTGCTGAACATGGAATCCTCCGGGCGTTCGTTTGCCCATGTCCTGGCGGTGGAACAGGTCGCGTTCGGTTACGGCGACGCGACCGTAGTGAACGATGTCGAGTTCGATATTTATCGCGGCGACAAGATCGGTCTGATCGGCCGCAACGGCTCCGGGAAATCGACCATTCTCAAGACGCTTATCGGCGAGCTTAACCCGGTGACGGGTACGATAAGGCTCGGCAACAAAGTCGAGGTCAGCTATTTCGACCAGGAATTGTCCGATTTGAACCTTAACGCCACCGTCCTGGACAATATCTGGGAGGTGGACCCGATGGCCGAGGTCGGCCGGATGCGTTCGTTTCTGGCCCGGTTCGGTTTCACCGGCGAGGACGTGTTCAAGCGGGTATCGGCGCTTTCCGGCGGAGAGAAGACCAAGTTGTGTTTGGCGCGGCTGATGTACCACCCGTCGAATTTTATCATTCTCGACGAGCCGACCAATCACCTCGATATCTACGCCCGGGAGGCGCTGGAAAATGCTCTGATCGAATTCGACGGCAGCTGTTTGATCGTGTCACATGACCGGTATTTTCTCGACCAGGTGGTCAACCGGGTCGTGCATATCGACGACGGCCGGGTCGAGATTTTCAACGGCAACTATTCCTTCTTTCAGGAAAAGCGGGCGCCGGTCGAAAAGAGCGTGCCTGTCAGGGACGACCAGCAAAAACAGGCCTATCTCGATTTCAAGGAACAGTCCCGGCGCAAGGCCTACCATAAAAAGGCTATCGAGAACACCCGCGCCGAAATTGCCCGGCTGGAAGACGAACTGGTCCAAATCGAGGAAGATATCAACGACAATATTTCCGGGGATGACTGGCAGCGACTTCAGGACGCCCATGAATTGAAAAAAGAACTGGAAAACAACGTCCTGGAACTTTATCTGAAACTGGAAAAACTGGAGGCCGTGGACATTGATTGAAATACTGTCCGTCTCTGGTTCGCCGGTCGAAGGGGCTTCGACCGATATCCTGCTCAACGCGCTCGGTCGCGCCGTTATCGACTGCCTGCCGGCGGGGACCCGGGCGGTGAACCGTTTTATCAAGCTGAACGCTTTGAATTTTATCCCGTGCCAGGCCTGCGGCCAGGCTCCGGAAAACGGATTCTGCCTGTACGACGATGATTTGACCGGGGTTTACAACCAGCTGTTCGTCTGCGACTGCCTGCTGTTCGGCACGCCGGTATATTTCGATTCGGTCTCGGCCCAGGCCAAGGCGTTTATCGACCGCTGCAATTGTTTCCGACCGGCCGATTTCAAGAACGTGAATCCTGAACATGATTTTATCCAAAAAATGACCCGGACACGCCCGGGGGCGATGGTACTGGTCGGGGGAAAACGGGGTTGGTTCGAGGGCGCGCGGCGGACGGTGGCTGGCTATTTCAAATGGCTGGATATTACCAACGAGGGTATGCTGGTTTACAAGTCGGATGATTTCACCCGGAAGGGCGCGGCTTCCAACGATATGGCGATACTCGAAGAAGTCCGTCGTCTCGGGTCGAAGCTGGCCGGGGTCGTGATGAGGAATCGCCGGGTATGAACGACGCAAGGACCGTCACTTATTACCGCGAGCGGGCGGCTGAATACGAACAGATATATTATCGTCATCAGCCGGATCGCCGACGGGAAATCGATGACGAAGCCGACCGTTTGAAAAGCTATGCCGCCGGGCGGGACGTACTTGAGTTGGCCTGCGGCACCGGATACTGGAGCCGGATTATGGCGCAGACAGCCCGAAGGATCACCGCGGTCGATATCTGGCAGGAGATGCTCAACGAAGCCCGGAAAAAGCAGTACCGCTCTCCGGTCGATTTTGTCCGGGGAGATATGGACCGCCTGCCGGTGAAAGCGCACGCGTTTGATTTTATCGCGGTCGGTTTCTGGTTCTCGCATCAGCCGCGCCAGCTTTATAATCGTTTTTACGAAAATTTGAAACAGCCACTGCGGCCAGGTGGAAAAGTCTGGATGATTGACAATAATCCGCCGGCCGAGGGCCGGTTCAAGGAATCGGACCACATCGACGAACATGGCAACAATTACAAAAAACGATTTTTAAACGACGGCCGCGAATACGTCATTTTGAAAAATTATTTCGAAAAAGACGAACTGAAGACGGTTTTTGAGCCGGTTTTTCATCTTGAGAAAATAGTTTACGAGCGGTTTTACTGGTCGGTTTTGCTTACTTTTCGTGACCGATAAAAATTACCAATTTCTCCCCAAAAACCGCAAGATTATTTATTTCAGGAACTTACGCCGAAACCAATTGTTTCGAGAGGCTGTGATATCCGCTTGCCATTTTAAAGAAATAATATATATTAAAAATCTGTATTTTAACCGATAGTGAAAAAAAGTATCTTTTTTAAAGAGGTGTTTTAAAGTGAAACCTGGTATCCATCCTGACTACAAAGAGGTTACGGTTACCTGTGCCTGTGGTTCGACGTTCAAAACCCGCTCCACCCGCAATAAAATCAGCGTTGAAATCTGCTCCAACTGCCATCCGTATTTTACCGGCAAACAGAAGCTGGTTGATACCGCCGGACGGGTGGAACGTTTCCGTAACAAATATAAAAACGTGATGAAGAAGAAATAATAAGTTTTTTCTTTAATGATTTTAACGGGCGGTACGTAATTTTAGTGATAGATATTAATACCGCTCGTTGTTTTTTATTTGCGGATTTGAAAAGTTTATTAAATTTAGAGTATGCCGGATTTAAACGTAGGCGGCCAGGCCGTAATCGAGGGCGTGATGATGCGCTCCAGGGACAGAATAGCGACCGCTGTCCGTATCCCCAGCGGTGAAATCAAAATTAAAACCGAACCCTACAATTCCTATACCTCGCGGTACAGGATACTCGGTGTGCCAATTGTTCGCGGCGCGGTTTCGTTCGCGGAAATGCTGTATATCGGCATCAAAACCCTTAATTTCTCGGCCGATGTCGCGGTCAAGGAAATGGACAGGGAAGAGGCGGCCAAAAAAGGCGAGGACTACCATGAAAAACCGGCCAAATCCAACAGCTTTTATCTCGTTCTGACTTCGCTCTTCGCACTGGCGCTGGGTATCGTGATTTTCTTTTTCATTCCTCTGTGGGTGGCTAATTTTTTCAATATTCAAAAAGACGCCGTGGCTTTCAATCTGCTGGCCGGGGCAATCAGGTTGTGCATGTTCGTGTTTTATGTCTGGCTGATTTCCCGGCTGGGCGAATTCAAGCGCATTTTCCAGTATCACGGGGCCGAGCACAAGTCGATTTACGCTTACGAGATGGGCGATGAACTGACCCCGGAACGAGCGTCGCTGCATACCCGGTTTCATCCCCGCTGCGGAACTTCGTTTATCATTATCGTGGCGCTGTTCGCGATTTTAATTTACGCCGTCGCCGACTCGGTTTATATCCTCTGGATGGGGCATCCCCCGTCTCTGCTCACCCGGTTCGCGGTGCATTTCAGCCTGTTGCCGCTGGTGGCCGGCGGTTCGTACGAACTGCTCAAGTTGTCCGGGAAAACCCGCGATAACAAGCTTACCAAAATTTTAATCAGACCCGGCCTGTGGTTGCAGAAACTTACCACCCAGGAACCGACTTTCGAGCAGCTCGAGGTCGCGATTGCGTCGCTCGAGGCCGCTCTGGGCATCACCGAGTCCAAGCTGGTTTCCAAACGAACCGCCGTCCCTTAGCTGTTTGTTCTTTTTCTGTCCGAAATATTCCTTATATTGTACCAATTCTTTTTTAAGAAAGCAAAGTATGCTCAGTATCGTAGCCAAGCTCGAACAAAAACTCTCGGACCTCGACAAGGCCATGTCCGATCCCAAGAATCTGTCGGATATGAAGAAGATGGCCGCGCTCGGACGCGAGCGCCGTCAGATCGAGGGGATTTTAGTGGTCGGACGTGAATTTCGGAAAGTCATGAAAGGCATCGAAGAAGCACGCGAGCTGCTTGCCGGGGAAGACGACGAGGAACTGCTGGCAATGGCGCGCGAGGAACTCGAGGCTTACGAGAGCCGGGTCGATGACCTGGAGCAGGAATTCAAGCTGAAACTTCTGCCGCGCGACCCCAACGACGACAAGTCGGCGATTGTGGAAATCCGGGCCGGGACCGGCGGCGACGAGGCCGGGTTGTTTGTAGGAGACATTTTTCGCATGTATCAGCGCTACAGCGACCATAAGCGCTGGAAACTGGAAGTGCTTAATTCCAACGATGCTTCCGCCGGCGGTTTCAAGGAAATCGTATTTTCGCTAGAGGGTGAGGAGGCATACGGTCTGATGAAATACGAATCCGGTGTGCACCGCGTTCAGCGGGTTCCGGCCACCGAATCCCAGGGGCGCATCCATACCTCGGCGGTGACCGTGGCGGTATTCCCCGAGGCCGAGGAGGTCGAAGTCGAAATCAAGGAAAATGAAATCAAAGTCGATGTATATCGGTCGTCGGGTCCCGGCGGGCAATCGGTCAACACGACCGACTCAGCCGTACGCGTCACGCACCTTCCCACCGGTCTGGTGGTTACCTGCCAGGACGAAAAATCGCAGATAAAAAACCGGGCCAAGGCCTTGAAGGTTCTTCGAGCCCGTCTCTACGATAGAATTATTTCCGAGAAACAAGCCCAGATAACGGCGGAACGGCGGTCAATGGTTTCCACCGGGGACCGTTCAGCCAAAATCCGGACCTATAATTTCCCCCAATCGCGGGTGACGGATCACCGGATTAACTTGACGCTGTACCAACTGGATGATATACTGGCCGGCAATCTCGATGATTTAATCGAACCGCTGCGCCGTCATGATCAGGAAGAACGGCTCAAGCTGGAGTCGGCCAACGTCTGAGAAAGGGGGACTCCCTTTTTGAAATTTTTAAAAATAATCATCGCGGTTCTACTGACCTTTTTGATGTTGTACGTCACCCGCCAGAATTCGCGCGGGCGGTCGGAATATTATACTCACAGCGAAAACGGATATGCCTTCGAAATGTACACCGTCCCGAAAGTGAACGAATACGAAAGTGATACCATCGTTCTGACCGTGACCATGCCACCCGAGTCGAAAGCGCAGTTGTGGTTTCTTTCGTCCGAAATGGAACATTATACCCAGCGCAAACAAAAACCTTATACGGAAATTCCGATGGCTCAGCTCGATTCGGCCGCGCACACCTACGCCTCGGTGGTGACCGCCGGACCGCGCGGGGGCAGGCTTTATTATTATTTCGAGGTTATCGACGCCGCCGGGAAAACCCGGGCGACTTTCAAGCCCCCCGATGGTAAGCCGTTCCTGCTGAAATATATCGGCCGGGTGCCGATCTGGATTGTCGTGCTCCACATCACTTTCCTGTTCGCCACCGTTTTCTGTGTCTCCATGGCGACCGTCAACACTTTCGCCGCGATGTCCTCCGGAAAAAGTCTGCGCCCGGCGATGGTCTTTATTTTCTGGGCGGTGCTGTTTACTTTTCTCGGGATGATTCCTTTCGGGATACCGATGAATTATTACGCTTTCGACGTTACCTGGGAAGCCGTGCCGTTCGGTACCGACGCCACCGACAATAAAACCCAGTTGATTTTCTTCTATTTGTTGTTTGTTCTTTTGGCCGGATGGAAAAGTTTTCGCGGGAAAGGCCGGGATATTTATCCTCCGAAAACGCTCGCGATATTTACGGTCGGCGCCTTTTTCGTGATGATGTTTATCTATTTAATTCCGCATTCGATTCAATTCTCGGAGACGCTGACTTATGCTTTCTGTTACGGTTTTATCGCTCTGGTGGTGTTTCTGTACCTGACGGGCTATTGTAAAAAAGAGAAAAAAGCCGTATAGAGAATTTTAGTATTGGTCAACCTTTCAAAATTTATCACTGACCGGGCTTTTCTTCTGGAACAAGCGGGAATCGACCAGGGTAAGGCCGAAATCGAACTCATTCTCTGCCATCTGCTCGGGGTGGAACGCTTGAAACTTTATATGGCAGGCGGTCAACTGCTGACCGCGGAGGTTCTCGAGCGCTTCGACAAAATCATGAATCGCCGTCTGGAACGCTATCCCTTGCAGTATATACTCGGCGAAGCCTGGTTCTACGGCCGGAAATTTACCGTCAGCGAGGCGGTGATGGTCCCCACCCCGGAAACGGAGTTGCTGTGCGAGCTGGCGCTCAAGCGTATCCGCGAGATGCGGCCTGACTGCCCGCGCCTGCTGGATATCGGGGTTGGTTCCGGGGTAATCGCGGTGACGCTGGCCAATGAGCTTGACCGGGCGGATATCGTGGCGGTCGATATTTCCCAGGCGGCGCTGGCAATCGCCCGAAAAAACGCCGCGGCGCTCGGCGGCGAGGAGAAAATCGAATTCCGCCGCTCCGACCTTTTCGAGGCGGTCAGACCCGACGAACGGTTCGATATCATCCTGTCGAATCCGCCGTATATTTCCGACGAAGATTACCGGGGTTTGCCGCCCGAGGTTCTGGCCGACCCCAAAATTGCCCTGGTGGCCGGAGAGCTGGGACTGGACGTTATCGACAAAATAATCAGCCGGGCTCCTGATTTTCTCAAAACGGACGGAAGGCTCATGTTTGAAATCGGGTACAATCAGGCCGCCCGGGTGGCGCAACTGACCGAACAGGACAGCCGGTACCGCGCGATCGATATTGTCCGCGACCTGAACGATATCGACCGGGTGGTAATACTCGGGTGCGGGAACTGACTTATGCCCGCAGAATCGATAACTGACAAAAAAAAGCGCGCCGTTATTATAATCCGGCTGCTGCAAAAACATTATCCCCGCGCCCGCTGCACGCTCAATTTCGATACGGTGCATCAGCTTTTGGTCGCGACTATCCTCTCCGCCCAATGCACCGATGAACGAGTCAATAAGGTGACGCCGGACCTGTTCAAGAAATATAGAACCGTCAAGGCGTTCGCCAACGCCGACCTCAAAGAACTCGAGCGGGATATTTTCACCACCGGTTTTTATGTCAACAAGGCCAGAGCCATCAAGCTGTCAGCCGCACAAATATTAAACGATTTCCACGGTGAAATTCCCCGAACGCTCGACGGGCTGGTCAGGCTCAGCGGAGTCGGGCGCAAGACCGGTTCGGTGATTCTCGGGGCGGGGTACGGCATAGCCGAGGGTATCGTAGTGGATACTCATGTCGGTCGCATCAGCCGGCTGCTGGGTTTTACCAGAGAAAAAGATGCGGTAAAAATAGAGAAAAACCTTATTAAAATAATCCCCCAAAACCACTGGATAAAATATTCTCACGAGTTGATCGAGCACGGTCGGTCAATCTGCAAAGCCCGTAAACCCGCTTGCGAACGATGTTTTTTGAGCAAGTGGTGTCCCTCGGCCGGCCGGAACACGGGTTAATAACGACCCCTTGCCCCGTTTATCGAGTTTATTTAAAAAAAGTGCATCCATTCTCTGCCGATAGAGTATATTATATGGAGATGATTTATTTAATACTGGCAATTATAATCCTGCTCGGCTCGGCTTTACTTTTAAATATTCGCATCAGAATCGAACTGGATAAAGACCGGCGGCTGTTGTTTTTCGGTTTGGGGCGAAGCGGCGCCGAATATGATTTCGTCTCCAAAATCAACCGTCTGAAAATATTCGGTTTTAATTTGAAGCCTTCAGAACCCGGCCGCAGAACCGATAAAAAGCCGCCGCCGGTAAAAGCCCAACCCCCGAAAGAAAAACCGGCCAAACCGAAAAAGAAACGCGAACGTCCGCTCGGGGATATGATAAAAATAGCGCCGCAGTGCCTTCGAGCGGCTGGTTTGTACCTGCTGGGTCTGGTCAAGAGCGCCGCGATCGAGGAATTCGAAGGGGAAATTAAAGGCGGGTTTGAAACCCCGGATTTGACCGGTCAGGCATTCGGTTATTACCAGGCCGTATTGGGCGCGGCGCCGGCGCTGGCAGGGCGATTACGTTTTTATCCGGACTGGACCGGGGCCTCGTTTGCCGGAGCGGTAAAAGTTTCGGTGGTGTTGCCGCTGTATAAGCTGCTTTATCGATCGCTGGTTCTGGTCTTGCGGCTGCCGTTAAGAAAGTTGGTGAAATTGGCGATAGGAACAAAGAAAGGAGAACAGGATGTCTAACAATGTAGTCGACATATTGAAAAGTGTGGTCGGCGAGTTACGGGAGATAGCCAAATCGGAGACCATTATCGGCGAGCCGGTGACGGTCGGGGACAAGACGGTTATTCCCATCGTAAAAATTTCCGTCGGTTTCGGAGCCGGCGGCGGACAGGGCGAGATGGAAAAAGACCGGGCCGGATTCGGCGGCGGTGGGGGCGGCGGCGCGAAAATCGAACCTGCGGCGTTTATTATTCTCGATGCCGACGGCGCCAGGCT
>JBMOKZ010000113.1:0-19562 GCA_049324195.1 Candidatus Zixiibacteriota bacterium
GGAGATAATGACATTATTAGCCCAGGACTGAATACCGTTGATACCGTCATAAACAGTATTATCGTCAACCGTACAACTGATAGCGCCCCTTTCCAGGTGAATGGAGGCGTAATCCCAGTCACCCGAACCATCGCTGCCGTAATAATTACAATGATGCAGGTTATTGTTGTATACGTAGGTATAAGCACCTGAAATATTGATACCGGCATAGCTGGTGTACGATATGGCGTTATCGGCCACCTCGACTCTGTCAAGAGCGGAGGTTCCGGGGTACGCAACTCTTATCCCATCTTTGCACTGAACAACAGTGTTGTAGGAGATAACCGCCCTGCCGTCGGTACTAATCGAGTAGTTTTCCACATTTTGAATGGTATTGCGTGAAATCAGGACATTATCCGAACCGAAATTAACGATTCCTTCCCCGACTGAGTTGTCGATAGTGTTGTACATTACCTGGGTGCCGTCGGAAGCATCACTGATCGCAATCCCGTAAGCGGAGGTATTCAGGAAGATGCAATATTCAACAATCACTCCGGGGGCGTCATCGATATAAACATGTCGTCCCGAATTTACAGTCGCATTGCCGAATTTAAAACCGTTGATGATGGCACCGGCAGCTGTTGGCTGTACTTCGAAAACATTTCCATCGTTGCGGGTCAGGATACTCTCGCCGCCTCGGTCGGTGCTGCCCGCCGGGTCATCATCAGCATGGGCGCCATTGAGGGTGATATTCTTATCAAGAACATGGATGTCGTTAGAATATGTTCCGGCAGCGACATTAATGACGTCACCGTTCAAAGCCAGATCCATTGCTTCCTGAATCGTGGAACCGTTGGAAGTATTTACATATAAGTACCAGACTCCGCTATGGTCATCACCGACATAATCAGCGCCCCACCAGGGTGAATAATCGACATTGGCAGTCACAGCCGTACCACTACCCTTTTCGGCATAGCTGTCCCGCCGCGAATAATATTCTACGGGAACCGCTTTATCAGAAACCTCGTACGGAACCGCCGTCCTTTTGAGAACCTCGCCGGTTGCGATCTTGGAACCGTCGTCCGGACCGCTGGCGTCGCCCCACCAGTTCGAGGTCGCATCCAAAAGATTGGTGAAATTGTTGTAAACCCCATAACCCGTGTTACCGCTCAGGCTATTGCCGGTTACAGAACCGTTGACAATGTTACCGGTAGTCAGTTCGACATATTCCTCCACCCCTTCATCACCATCGGTAATGTGGTTACCGTGAATTTCGACGTTCAAGGTCCCGTTGGTCCAGCCGCTGTAATAACTGCCACCCCACGGGTCAATATCACTGCCCCAGAGCTCGATCCCGACATAAGTCGAGTTGGTTATTACACAATTGGTCACTTCCAGATTCAGATTGACGTCGTCATCAGCGAGATGGGTTTCCACCGCCCACTGGTTACTGGTAAACGTGACGTCATCGATTATAATTGTAGGAGTTGTCGTCTGGGTATAAATCCAGTTCCATTGGGAGAAGCCAACACCGACTTCACAGCCGATAACTTCCCCTCCGGTAACAGTCACGTTGCCGGATTCCATAAGGAGGATACCGGTTCCAGCCCAGTCCGTTCCGGGATATTCGACACTGGTGACGCTGTTGTCGGTCAGGATCCCGCTGGCACCGTATGAAACCTGGATGCCGTTCGGAGCCAGGTTCGGATTAACAGCCCCGTCGATGTCATTATCCTCGAGGGTGCATATTATTCCCGGACCCATAGTTACGATACCACCTTTCTGGAAATCAGGAACCTCGACCTTGATAAAGGAGATATCAGCGGTCTCGCCATCGCCATGCGTAGCTACCAGACTGACCACCCTGCTGTAAGTAGGATGAAGAGCATCCGTAATATGCTGTACCCGGGATTCGCTGATTGTACCGCTGGTATTAAAATAGTGAACGCCGTAGAAATTATCCGGTCCCAGACTCTGGCCATCGATCGTAAAACCGGTAATATTAACTTCAGCAGCGTCGGTGACCCCGATACAGGCATTGATAGTCCTAACCGAGCTTTCCCACTGGGTGATGGAATAAGTAACCCGGTCTTCTACCGGAACAGCTTCGATAATACTCAGACCGATACCGGCTCCGATAAGGTCGAGACTCTTGCTGTCGATTCGCAGTTGCTCGGTAAAAGTACCCTGCAAAACGTGTACCGTGCCCTGATCCGCGACAGCATCGATACCATCCTGTATGGCATTAAAAGCATCAAAACCCCAGACATGTCCATCATTTACCCCAGCCTCGGTATAATCATCATCTACCCATACTTCTGATGGCTCGGCAGTGTAATGACAAACAGAAAAATCCTCGTTGCACCAGGGTTCATAGTCGACATTATCAGTCACTTCGTCACCGTCGCCATACGGATTGGTTGACGGGTGATACGGTCCCAACAGGGAACCCCACCAATTGTTTTCAGCATTTTGCACCAGTGCGGTTCCAGCATAGTAACCGGCGTCGTTGTTGTAAATTTTCGTGTGATGAGTCGGAAGGCTGACGGTACCTCCAGCTTCGTAGGCGACCAGACCGATTTCCCAGTCACGGACAAGGGAATTGTTAACGGTCAGGTTAATATTATCGCCATATCCCCAGGCAGAGATACCATATCCATAAAGACTGTGAGTACCAATCAGTTCGATATTGTTAACATCGACTGTCGTGACGAGCGCCTTGTCGGTAAGTTTATGGTAAACCAAGTCCGTTTCGAGCGTTGACACCGGCGGCAAATATAGTTCGTCCCCGGTTTTAAGAATAGCACCGTCATCTCGTAGACTGAGACCAGCACAAAAATCGTCCGTTCCAGAGTTGACCTTCAGGCCGTCCACCGAGCCGCTGGTTTCCTGATACATTACCCCGACCATACAGTTATCAATGGTATTATTTCCGGACATATCAACCGAGGTACCATAAAGCATCAGAACACCGCACGCGAGCCAGGTATCCTGGTTGTACGAAATATCGGATACGGCACAGCCTTCAATCGACCCGCCGGCCCCATATCCTATCTGGATACCGTTCTGGGCAATTATGGCTGTCGAACCCTGACCGGTAATGGTACTGCCGTCAACGTTAGCTGTCAAACCGTCACCCAGCAGAGTAATACCATTTTTCTGGAAATCATCGACCGTAGTGCCACTTACATTGATAGTGTAAGGTCCACCGGTGTTGTTATAGGCATAGATACCAACCCCATGCTGATTGCCGTTGTACGGCGATTCCCTGAGACCGGTAATATGGTTGCCCGTAACATCACCACCCGCGTTCCAGAATCCAATTCCGGTGAAGCGGTAATTGCCCGAACCGCGACCGGCTCCATCAATACGAACATTGTCAATCGTTACCCCGGTGGCGTCATGGATGCCTACTATGGGATAGTTATTATTCGAACCAACTATAAAATAATACGTGAGTGAAGCGGGCGAGACAATAAGGGAACTGGTACCCGGGTCAGTACCGTTTCCGGAACCGAGAAGCGATAGATTGTTTTTATCTATGACAATCTGCTCCTCGTATGAGCCCGGCAGGATATTAACCGTGCCGCCCGCAGATACGGTATTGATACCGTCCTGAACGACGGCGAAAGCGTCGTAACCCCAGTAATGACCCTCGTTGCCACCGACCGGTGTATAATCGTCGTCGACCCAGACCACGGTCGGATTGGCGGTGAAATCACACTTGGTGAAATCGTTATTACACCAGGGGTCATAATCGACCAGTCCCAGGATAGTCGAGGCAATCTCGGACTCGTTCAGACTTCCCCAGTAATTGGTTTCCGCGTTTAGCATACCCGAAGTAAAGTCCGGATCAGCCTTGACGTTATACTGGCTGTTATTCATGATAGTATTGTGATAGATAGCACCGCCCGGGATAGGGAAAGCACCGCTGTTGGACCAGACATAAATACCCTGAGCACAGTTTACAAAAGTATTGTCGTGGACGTCGAGATCGGAAATCTCCCATATTTGCATAGCCTGGCCTTCGCCCCACTGACCCAACGCCACCCCGTCAACGGTATTATCATAAACGTTGACATCATACGCCCGGTTAAGTTCAAAAGCCGCCCAATGCTGACCCTGGTAACCCTCGTTGCCGCCGATATTCTCCCAGGTGTTGCCGTAAAGATCGATCCGGTCGGTCCAATCGGTCGAAAGGCCGCGGAAGACAATTGAGCCGTTACACTCGTGAATATGATTGTCGGCGAACGTAACTACTCCCATTGCGCTGCCGTCGCCGCCGCTTCCGCTGCGGGAATCGAGCACTGCCCATCCGAGAATGTTTTTAAATTCGCAACCGGTAACGGTCACATCATCCAGCATCGAGCCGCCGGTATAACCGTTACGGTCAGGCACGTTTTCACCGTCGAAAACACAATTATCTAACGTAAGATTACTGACCGTTCCCAAAGCTCTGACAAGGGTGTTTTCCGATGGCGTGGGACCGGTGATATAGAAATTACTGATAGACAGTTCGGCAACTCCGCTGCCGAGAATTATTCCTCCGGTTACATACGGACGGCTGGCAATATCACCAACCAGAGAACCGTTGTTGAAATCCGTTCCCAGATCAATCGTTTCGGCATAAGTTCCGGCAGCGACATTGACGGTGGAGCCGGAGGTCATATCCAACCCCTCCTGAATACGGCCCTCCGTACCATATTGCTGACTGTTGTCATCGACCCAGAGAGAAGCGAAGTCTCCCTGGAAACCGGGATCGGAACTGGTATCCAGGTCGCTGTTCAGCCATGGCGTATAATCGACGTTGACACCACCATTTGCCTGGGTAGAAACGGCCGCCGGGTTGTTATAACCCCACCAGTTGCCGGAGGCGTTTAGAGTCGAAGTCGAGCCGCCGGTCATGGTCAGGGCGATTGTATTACCGCTGAGGTTGTTATCGTGGATAGTAACCTCGCCCCGGGTCACATAATTGACTCTGATACCTTCAGCCGGATTACCCGTTAAAACGTTATTGGTAATCACCGCAGTCGTCAGGGTACCCGAAGTCAGACTTAAACCCGGTTGGTTGTCATCATTATTGATAGAGGTATTGCCATTGATGACGAGATTGGTAAACTCGCCCTGGTAAATGCTGATTCCGCCGTGTTCGTCAGAACCGCCGGCAACACCGGTGATATAATTGTCAAGGATGAAAATACTGTCAGCCAATTCTCCGGGCCAGTTCCAGACGACGATACCGCCTTCGACGGCACCGTTGATAATATTGTTCTGGATCAATCCCTTCTCCGATGAGCTACCACTAACGAACTGCTGACCGTACCAGATACCGTTATAGATAATATCGGTCAGGACATTACCGTCCGACGGATCGGTTCCGCCGATGACAGCTTTACTGGAGGCGGTCACCCAAATCGCCCCCTGGTCGTAGGTGTTGGCACGAATCAGAGTGTTTTGCGAGTAAGTGATATAAACTGCATAGGCAGGTGAACCGTTGTTTATTTCATAACTTGTATTCGTAATCACGTTGTTATTCACATGTTCGGAGCGGATACCATAGTAACAATCATCCATAGTGAGATTTTCCACGGTGAGATTATCGATGGTTGTTTCGCTGCTACCCCAAGCGGTACTGGCCCGGGCTATGACAGCATATCCAGCCGTACTTACCAGATCACCCTGATATCCTTTTATCCGCATGTTTTTTATGGTTATATTATCGGCTTGAACGATTACCGCCCTCGGGTATGCATTACCCACCCCGGTACCATCCGATCCGGCGCCATAAGTTCCGCCCAATAATATCGTACCAGAGGCGTCGTTTGTTTGCCCGGCGCCGTTCAGGGTAAGAGGTTTATTGATAATTGCCAGAGCGCGATCGATGGCCGTATAGGTTCCAGCGGCCAAGTTGACCGTATCTCCTGCGACAGCCTGGTCAATACCATTTTGTATATAAAAATAATGGTCTCGGGATAAATCCCAGTCTATTTTTATAAAACCGATTTCACCGTCACTGAACACCGGGCTATTGGTTTCGGTCGTAAAAAAGAGGTAATAATTGAACCCGTCAAAATAACCGCAAGGCCAATAATCCCACCATTCAGTGACACCGTAACCGCCATAGGAAATAGTTCTGGTTTCGGACCATACCGCGGAGGCATATTCTGATTTGGTCTGAACTAAATATTGACGGTCGGCAGCTACCCAGGGAGCTGAAACGATATAGAGATCGGTTCCGTCGTTAAAAATACAGGGATCGTAAAAACCTCCTCCAGAGATAGCGGTAGAATGAGCACTAAAAGTGGGGCTCGGTCCCGAAAAGGCGCTGAAAACCTCGATATCGCCCGTACCATCCTCGATATTGACCGCAAAGAGGGCACCGATTTTATCGGGCATCACGGTTATTTTCGGCATATTCCCCGGGCTTACATCAATCTTGGAACTAAGGGTGGAACCGTCCCAGGTATAGGCATCCGAGGAACCATCGGTGCATTCCCAGACAATATAAATCCGATTGCCGTCAGTGGCGACATTGACATACCCCCCCTGGCTGATGGAACTGCCGATTAACTGAATCGGACCGCTCCAGTTGCTGCCGTTATAAACATAATAATAAAGACTTTTATCGCTGGCACTGGGTGAAAAACCGCTGGAGACAAATGCATATATACTTTCACCGAATTTCACGGCGGATACCACCCGCTGGTCAAAACCCGTCGGGCGGGCAGATTCGGACAGAGCCAGTTTTACTTCACCAGCACCAGACAGCTCCTCGACAGTCGCGGCCTTCTTGTAATATACGACATAATTATCGTTATCAGGATTGTAACCAGTTCCACGAACTCCGTCCGTGGAAACATCATCACCTTTGGTATAGAATAACCAGAAGTTACTGCCGTCATTGATAACCGATGGGTTACGGTCATAGGCGTGGTTGGTAGTCGCATAACTTAACTGGCTGATTTCGATAATATCGGCCGATACATTCCCGGCCAATAACATGACAAGGCTTAAGAAGAATAGAAGTTTAATATTTTTCATTGTTCCTCCCCACAAAATTTAAAACATCTTTTCCTGTAATATTACTTAATAGAGTTTATAAGTGATTATTTGAGGCAGTTATCACCCCTCTCCCAATAAAACTATCTGGTTTTATAAATTCATCTTAAGACAAGTAATTATATGTACAAAATTTAGAGTTCGACTTTCCGTAACATCTCTTCGGTTACATGTTGAGCCGTTACCAATTGTTGAAAATCACAGAAGTCCAGCTATTTAATAATTACCCAATCCGTCAGGACGAGTATGCTCATTGGGAAATTTTAACTGTGTGCATATTATATAATATATGATTAATTTAATGTAATTTTCACCTGCAGTCAAGGGAATAAGACATATTATTTTATTATCCTGAAATATTATGGTATATTTTATCCTGAAATATTTTATTGAGCAATTTAAATAAAATTTGCCGTATTTTTTCATGAATCATATACTTATGGTAATTAAAGAAACCGCTTGTAAGCAAGAAACAATCAATTGACTAAGTATTCTTTAAGAGAATTATATAAATTTAATTCAGCTGCTTAAGATGATTTTATTTTAAAGGAGTTCGAATATCCTCCGGCCGGGGTGGCTTTATTACCGATATTCATCTGCGCTTTTTGACTTATAACAAACCCTGTACATTTCCATAAAACCAGCAATTCAAAATGATCCGTCACCAATATCGATACTTTCATCAATAATAATTGGTCTTTTTCTCTTGACAGTCAACTCAATTGAAGTTAAAATTATTTATATGAGCGTGTGGTTGGAAGTTTCTTGGTTATTTTTAAAATAAACTAAATATTCGGAAGGCAACTTTCGATTTGTCATCGTTTTGTTCTTATCTTTAATTTCATTATTCGAAAGGAGGTGAGACTGTATGGCGATGTTCTGCATGAAAGGTCCCGCGATTCTTGATTGGCCGCCTAAAAAATGGCCGGTTGTTCCCCCGCCGGACGATGATTATCTGTATATGTAAGTAGGTTTTCGGCAATAATCCCTTTCTTTTTAACAAATAAAAGGGATTAACCGCCAATAACCTCACAATTTACCGGAAGAGAGAAATATATTTCTCTCTTCCTTTATAAAATTGCCTGGAGATACTTCGTGGAATACACCCGAGAGCAGGAACTTTTAAGACAAACGTTTCTTAAAGAAGCGGAGGAAATCGTAGCGGATTTCAAGAAGGATCCGAACATTCTAGCCGTTTTTTTAACGGGTTCTGCTGCCTGGGGTATCCCTAATCCCGACGGTGATCTGGATATTCTCCTGGTAACAGAAAAAAGAAAGGGTGTCTATTATCGTTATTTGATTCCCAAATTCTGCCGGGTAGTCAGGCGCACAGAACTGGGCATTATTCCACGGGAAGTCGTACAGAAAAACATCAAAAGAGCCTACGGCGATTTATTGAGTTCCAGTACCATCGAACAATTTAAAAACGGGCGAATTCTTTTTCAAAAAGACGATTTCGGAGAACAGCTTATCAAGGCGTGCCGGGATGTCACGCCGGGTATTTTTTTAATCGGTAAGAGCATAAATGAGATAAAGAAACTTCTTACAAATCTCCTCGAAAAACCTGAAAATCAAGAACCAGGGCTCGCGATATTGATAGCCCGTAGAATTATGAATATGGTCACACGGTTACTTTTACTGGTCAGGGATCGCCGCGGGGTAGCTAAAGAAAAACAGGAATACAGGGCAGTAAATAAATACTTCAGCGTAACGGAGCGCGAGTCATACAATAAGGTTATGGGAATTAAAAATATCGATGAAGAAGAAGCTTACACGGTAGTCAAAAAGACAATAACCCTTTTGACAGGGATTTTATTGAAGCGGGCAATTTCAAGCAAGGTCGTGAGTTACAATGAATTTCATCAACCAACTGCATGAGAAATTCTATCGGCAGGCTGAGCTTATAGCGGCCGACTTAAGGCAGGACCCTTCGGTTCTGGCGGTAATCTTAAGTGGCCCCCTGGCACTCGATAAGGTTTCGGATAACGACAAATTATATTTCATCGTCATCACCGACAAGGACGACGGCGTTATTGAACATCATTTTCTCGATGACGGCTGGGGGGAGGTAAAACATCCCGTCGAGATGGGTAAGTTCCCATTGGCCGTGGCGACTTTTCTTACCGAAAAAGGTTACTCGGATATGGTTTCTTATAAATCCCTGGAATCCTTTCGGTGCGGGCGGGTTTTATGGGAGAAGGACAGGATCGGCTCAAAAATAATCGAGGCGTCTGAAAAACATCTCCCCGCCAAAACCTTCATTGGAGAGAGTCTTCACGGGGCTGTTTCCGCCCTGGATGACGCGGTGTCACTTTACAAAAATAAAAATTACGAGAACGCGGTACTGATGGCTCGCGAGGCGGCTGTCAAGGCGGTCGAAATGGTCGCTCGAGATAATGTCGGGGAAAGTACTTTTTCGATTCTCGAGGCGGCCGAAAAATTTCTCTCTTCTGACGAATTCAGACTGTTTCAACAATTAATGGATATAGAGGAAGTAGACGCACACCAGGCTGAAGAGTGCGCCCGGTCTGCAAAAGAATTTGCTTTTTACGCTCTTCGAGCAATCGGCGTCACTCCGGAACAGGTTCTTGATACCGGGGATAAGGAGTAAACATTATGTCACACCAGAAATCGCTTCCCGGCAAAATTTATCACCATGAAAAAAAAGGTATTCATATCTTTGTCAATCCCTACTGGGGAGGAAAATTCGTAACCGATGATACCGGCGCCCTCGTTATAGAACTGATTAAACAGGAAAGCGACGAGGAGCAGCGGGTAAATCTCATTGCTGAACGGTTGAGTATTAATCCTTACGAAGCGGCGGCGAGGCTGGTTACATTCATGGAGCAACTCGACCGCCGTCGCATGCTCGGGGAAGCCGACGCTTCCCCACATGATGACATACCGCAGCCGGAATTCGGCTTTCTTGAGGTTACCCGAAAGTGTGATACCCGCTGTCGTCTTTGCTATATCGATTCGGGGCGGGAAAGACCGGATAATATGAGCCAGGGCGAGATATTCAGAGCTATCGATCAATTGGCGGATCTGGGAGTCGCCAATGTCGCCCTTACCGGAGGCGATCCTTTAACTCGGGAAGATTTACCGGAAATTATTGAATATATTCATGATAATAAAAAGCTCAAGCCGGCCATTTCCACAAGCTTGTTGAGCCTTAACGATGAAACCGCCCGGAAATTGGGGGAGCTTGATGTGGCTGTTCAGGTGAGTCTTGACGGCAGTACGGCCGAGACCAACGACTGGAATCGAGGGAAAGGTTCTTTTGACAAGACCATGCGGGGTTTCGAACTTTTAAAAAAGTATAACGTGACGTTCCGCCTGGCCTCCGTTATAAACAAGCACAATTTTAATGATGTCGAAAAAATTGTAGCACTGGGAGTCGAATTGGGAGCCCGGGAGGTTGCTTTCGGCAAAGTCAAAATCGCCGGCCGGTCGGCACGCCTGAGCGAACCGGTCATGCCCACGGTTGAGGAAATGAGCGAAGTTTATCACAAGTTGTATCGATGCGATATCGACACCCGGGAATTGGATTTCAAGGTCGGTTGCAAACATAACCAGGTATTACTGACGGGGCTCAACGAGCGGGTGGGTTGTCTGCCCTGCGGCGCGGGCCGGACGTTCGTCCATGTCTCCTATAACGGCGATGTGTTGCCCTGCTCGCTCTTCAACGACTGTGCCGAATTCCGGGTCGGCAACATTCGCGAGGATAAAATGACGGACCTTTGGAGCCAATCATCCATTTATAAATATTTCAGAGAGACTACGGCGGAAGATGTCGAGGTTTGCAAAAGTTGCCCGGTTAAATACCTTTGCGGGGGCGGGTGCCGGGCTGACGCCTATGTCAACCACGGCGATTTAAATGCGAACTGCGGGGACTGTAAGGACCTGCTGACTTATTACGACTGGATTCTAAACCGTGGTTGTCAGGAGAAATTCATTACTGCATTTTAGGGGTAAGCATGTTTATCGTTATCGATGGCATTGACGGTTGCGGCAAGTCCACCCAGGTAAAATTACTGTACGATAACCTGGTTAAAAGAGGTCTGCCGGTTACCGTTTCCAAGTGGCAAGATTCATCGTATATTCAAAAACTGTATATCGGGGATCTTATCAAGCGCATCCAGGAGGGAAGTGTCCGGATTCCCCCGGAATCGCGTACCTTTCTTCTGGGCGCCGATATTTCCTATCGTCTGGAGAATATGATCAAACCCTCGCTTGAGCAGGGACATATCGTTATAGGCGACCGGTATGTTTATAAAATAATCGCCCAGGGTATTGCCCGGGGTCTCGACAAAAAATGGCTGCAGGAGCTTTTCTCCTTCGCTCCCGCTCCGGAACTGGTAATAATGCTCGATGTTCCGCCCGAAGTATCTCTCGAACGAATCACCAGCAGCCGTGAAATATCGTATTATGAAGCCGGTCTCGATGTCCTCAACATTTCCGACAAAAGCGCAGCTTACCTTGAGTTCCAGCACCGCGTCCGTGCGGAAATGCTCAAATTAATGGAGGCGGTAAACGGAAAAGTGATTGACGGCGGCCAGTCGGTGAAAAAACAGAGCCAGCTGATTCAAGACCAGGTTCTGGCGCAAAAAAATATGTTGTCCGTTTAACGGTTTTATTTGAGCGATGTTTAAAATTGGATTACTGGGACACGAGTACGACGGCTGTATCAGATCGCTTAAGCGGCGTATCGAGGACCGCGGCCATAAAGCCAGAGTCATCAATCCCACCCACCTGCCAAGAGTGACGCAGGTCACCCTTTCTTCGGATAACATAATCCATGACGGGTACGACCTCAGGGAGTTTGATTGTTATTACCTGGCTGAGATGGGAATCCGGGAACCGTTTTTTCATGTTACTTACAGCCGGGAAATGTGGTCGTTTCTGAGAGAAAGATACTTAAGATTCGCCGCGCATGAAATCGAAAACCTGATTCTCACTATTAATATGATATACATGCTCGCCCGTTTACGACCGATGATTAACGATCCCCGGGTCTATTCACTCAGGTTACACGTCCCCTTTCACCTGAACCGGCTTGCCTATCGGGGTTATCCGGTGCCTTCGTTTACGGCCGATTTCAACAGACCGGATGGCTACGAGGAAGCGTTACCGCTCAAACTCGACGAACTGAAAACCTGGGAAGTTCTATCGTTTCCGAAAAATATGAACACCGATTTAAAAGTATGGCGGAAGAAACCGAAGGGGATTCGTTATACTCTGTTTGTTGTCGGCGAGCGAATTATGGAGGAAGCTCTGTGCCATTCCGACGCCGCCGCGCTGCCGCGTAAAATAAAAACCGTGGAAGTTCCCGAACCGGTGGTTGCGACCGTCTTAAAGATCGCTTCGGATGTGGGTATTAAATTCTGCGAAAGCACGGTCGTGAATTCTGAGGCGGGGTTATGGCTGTCGCAGATAGATACCGCGCCGAATTTCAAAAATACCGAGGATATAAATAATTTGGATGTTTCTTCAGCGCTCGCGGATTATCTTATAAATATAGCCGGGGATGCCAGGAAATGAAGGGAGATTGTCATGCCGGGTAAAAAAATTGGTCTCATAGGCCAGTATATTGACGCCGATGTTCAATTGCTGAAGGCGAAGATTGAGGACCGAGGCGGGGAGGCGAAAATTATTGACCTCAGCTTGTTCCCGGACACCGTCAGGGGTTCTATTACCCTGGAGAAGGTCATTTTCGACGACCAGGACCTTCTCGAACTCAACGCTTTTTACATAAGAAAACTGGCCGCTATCTGGAACCTTCCCGTACCGGATTTCAACAAAGAAGACTGGGCGGTTTATTACGAGCGATTTAACGACTATATGGACAATTTCCGCGCCATCCATTCTTTTAAAATCTCACTGGCACGGATTTTATGCGAAAGGAAACTTGTCGTCAATCCTTATGATGCCTGGGACCTGCACCATTTGAAAATATATCAATATTTTCTGTTGCGTGAAAAAGGTTTTAAAGTTCCCGACTTTGTAGCCAGCAACAATTTTTATGTCCTCAGGGAATTCCTCGAGAAATACCCGGCGGTGGAGAAACCGATAGTTACCGGCCCCGTCAGGCGGGTCTATCTTGAGGCGCTCGAAACCGAAAAAGACCTTCTGCGGGACCGGCCTATCGTCTATCAGGAATACATCGAAGGTGCCAGTATCCGGGCTTTTGTTCTCGGGGAGCAGGTGATAGCCGCTTGTGTCCTGCCGGCCAAGGCATGGGGAGTCGATGCCAGCGAAAACATTGCGAGCATGCAGCCGGTCGTGCTGCCGGAAGATATCAATAAGGAAATTGTCAGGGCTGCAAAATCATTGGGGATGCTTTTCTCCGGGGTGGACCTGCAGTACCGGGAGTCAACGGGTGAGTTTTATTTCCTTGAATGCAACGTGGCTCCATATTTTCGTCCCTATGACACTCAAATTAATGCCGATATCGGAGGAAAACTTGCTGATTTCCTTTTGGAAAGAGCCTGACCGGAATAATCAGGAGGTCACAGACAGGGAGGTTCTAAAAGGGCGGTATTTTGACGATGGCAGACGGGTCGCCGAAATATTGTCCAAGGATGATGATGTCCTTGCTGTCTGGCTTTCGGGTCCGTTCGATCTGACGCGAGTGCAGCCTTCGAGTGACCTGCATATGAGTGTCATGACGGCAAAGACTTCGCATATCTTTTATCGTCATCAGTTGCCATCGTTCAGCCCCGTCAACCGGAGGCTGGAAATCGCTTTCCTTCCCCGGAATTACCTGAGTACGATTGTGGAAAGAGGTTTTGCCTCGTGGAATGATATTTATGATATACACAAATTGAGCGAGGTGGAAATTCTTTATGAAAAGGATGATTGTCTAAAATCCTTGAGGCGGCAATCAGGACAAATGATGCCCAAACAAATATTTATCGGGAGAGAACTGTCGCGTCTTCGTCATCAACACAATCAAATAAACGGAAGACTCGTTAACGGTCAATACCGCGAATGTCTTTATGAAGCGAGGTGCTTTTTGCTGAGTTGTCTGAAGATATACCTTGTTTCGGGTAGTCGAAATACCTTTTCCAAGTTATCTCATTTATACTCGGCCCTGTATCAATTGTCCGAAGGATTTCCACCGGCGATTAGGGATAAAATAACTATGACAGACAATATCACCAAAGACAAGGTAAAGGAAAGACTCGAGACAACCAGACGGTTTATACTTAATCTGTTTGAACGGAAGGTGAAATGCGACGACGTTTTAGATTAATCAATGTTCTGGTATTACTTATTATCGTAATTTTGATTATCGCCGCCGGCGTTCTGGTTCTCGGAACGAAGGACAAAGTAATTGAGGCAACGGGTCAGGTAATGCCGGTCCGCCAAGAAAAAGTAAGGGTTAGACAGAGCGGGGTGATCGATAAAATCTATGTCCAGACCGGGCAGGTGGTTCGACCGGGTGACACGCTTTTTACCGTTGCCACCCCGGAATTAAAGCTGTCACTGGAGCAGGCGGTGAATGAATTTGAGCTGGCTGAATTCGATCTGGCCAGAATCAAGGAAGAATATCAAAATCTTATCCAGAGTGAATCTTTCGAAACGCAATCGGCCCTGGCCAGTCTCTATCAGGCGAAACGGGCGGCTGATATCGCCCTGGAAAAATATAACCGGGCCGAAAGTCTTTATGTCAGGGGCTTTATAAGCGCCGAAGACCGCGATGACAAGTTACTGGATTATGAACTGTCGCAATCATATTATGTCTCTTTAAAAAACCGCTCGGATCTCCTGGAAAAAAGATACCTTCTTGAAATAAAAGAGCAGGAAAAAAGAGTGGAATTAGCCGAAAATAAATTCAACTATACCTCCTCCCTTCTGGACGAGGTAACCATAAACGCCCCGATTGGCGGCGAGGTGCTGACATCGGACCTCGACGAATTAGTCGGCACAAATGTCAGTGTGGGCGAAGAGGTTATGGAAATCGGCGACTGCACTCGGATGCTTTTTATCGCCGAGGTATCCGAAATTGATATCCCGCTGGTACGGCCGGAACTCGAAGCCAGAATATTCATAAACGCTTTCCCCCACAGGAAATATCGCGCTTTCACCGGCACCGTCATCAACACGTCGCCGCTGCCGAACCGGACCGGCGCAGGTGCCGCTTATCGAACGGAAATCCTGATCGAGGATCCCTGGGTGGAGATGGATTCAGCCACTATACCCCTCAAACCCGGTCTTTTGGGTAAAGCGGATATTATTGTCGAATATAAGGTCAGGTTGTTCCGACTATTATTCGACAAACAATATTGATGCAGACCGGGACAGCTCGACAAACGAGTTACATCAAAGCGGGTGTTTTAACCGGTAAGGCAGGGTCGTTTTACAAACTGGTTTTGAAATGCAAGAAATCAGAAACAAAATATCATTCGGAATAATAAAAAGGGTTTTAAGGTATTTCAGGCCGTACTGGTGGCTTGAATTCGAAGTGTTAATATGCATGAGCATCGGCGTCATCCTGACACTTGTTGACCCCCTGGTTATCAAGGTTTTAATCGACGATGTTTTCGTGGACAGGAACTTGAACCTTTTGCATCTCATTATCGGGGCGCTTATAGGTCTTTATCTGGTTCGAGCCCTGATGAACATCATAACGGCTTATCTCTATAATTTCGTCGGCCAGCGCATGCTCTTTGACATAAGGACTCATCTTCTCCAGCACCTTCAAAAGCTTCACCTCGGCTTTTATCAACGGACCAAAACAGGCGATTTGATATCGAGGGTGAACAACGACGTAGAATCACTGCAGGGCATGCTGACCACCACTTTTGTAGATTTGCTGACCGATTTATTGACCGTTCTGGCTATTCTGGTTATCGTATTTTATATTGACTGGCGGCTGGCTCTCGTATCCCTTTCGGTCTTCCCTCTTTTTGCCCTGAGTATTACCTACATCGGGAAGAGAATCAGGGTTAAAAGTAAACAGGTGCGCGAGAAAATCTCCGAGATGCTTCATTTCTTTCATGAAACGTTCTCCGGTATCAAGCTGGTCCAGTCCTACGTCAAGGAGAAATACGAGGCGCGAAGGTACGTGAGCAAGGGAAAAGACCTGATAAACCTGCGCATCAATCTCGGTATCCTGGGTTCTCTGGCGAATTCATCGGCCGGTTTTTTCGCCGCACTGGGTCCGGCCCTGGTTCTCTGGTATGGCGGTTATCGGACGATTGAGGGCGCGCTGTCGATAGGTTCTCTGTTCGCGTTCTACGCTTATGTCAAAGACCTTTTCTCCCCGATATTCAGGCTCGCTCAGCTGAACGTGGTAATCCAGACGGCTATGGCGTCGATAGAACGTATTTTCGAATTTTTCGATATCAATCCGGAAATTAAGGACGCCCCGGGTGCTATTGGTATCAGAAATCCACGGGGAGAAATATCATTTAATAACGTCACTTTCTTTTATAAGGCTGATGAGCCGTTGCTCAAAAATATCTCTTTCGATATCCGGCCTGGTGAGACGACAGCCATTGTGGGACCGAGCGGGGTGGGGAAATCCACCATTATCAACCTGCTGTGCCGGTTCTATGACCCCGTGGTAGGAACCATAACCCTCGATGGCATTGATTTGCGGAAAATAAAATTAAAACAATATAGAAATTTAATCGGTATCGTCACCCAGGATACCTATATGTTCAATACAAGCATTCGAGAAAACTTACGTTTCGTCAATCGCTGGGCAACCGACGCGGAGTTAGTGGAGGCGGCTCGAAAGGCGAATATTCACGAATTTATCGAATCCCTTCCCGAAGGTTATGAAACCCAAGTGGGAGACCGAGGCGTGCGGCTGTCCGGGGGACAGCAGCAGAGACTGTCAATCGCCCGGGCGATTCTCAAAAATCCCCGGATTCTTATTCTCGATGAGGCCACCTCATCACTCGATTCCAGATCAGAGTCCCTGATTCAGCAGGCTCTGGAGCCCCTCATGAAAGAGCGAACGACGGTAGTAATTGCGCATCGCCTTTCGACCATTGTCGGGGCGGATAAAATCCTCGCCCTCGACAAAGGGGAAATTGTTCAAAGCGGCAGGCATGAGGAATTGCTGAAGAAACCCGGCGTCTATATGCAACTGTGGAACGAGCAAATAAAAGCGAGAGGTAGTAATTGAACCTTACAGTTGTGTCATGGTTATCGCTCGATCCGGTCCAGATTATAGCGGGCGCCGGCATCGCTTGCCTTATTGCCGTTCTTGCTTATCTTGGCCGGGCTTTAACCCTCAATGGAGCCCTGTGTCTTGTTTTTATCGGGATTATCGTTTTCGGCATCGGCGGAGTTATTTTCGGAGTACCGATTGTGTTCTTTTTTATATCTTCAAGTCTTCTGTCGAGAATTAAATCACCCGGCAAAAAAAAATCGATGGAAGCTTTCGATAAGTCGGGTCCCCGGGATTACCGGCAGGTTCTGGCTAACGGAGGTGCGGCGGCCGCCGGCACCTTATTTTACTTTATAACCGGCTGGTCCGGCTGGTATCTAGTTTACCTCGCAGCGATAAGCGAAGCCTGTGCGGATACCTGGGCGACTGAAATAGGCACCCTGTCAAAAAAACCACCGCTGTTTATTTTGACGCTGGAACGGGTTGAACCGGGTCGTTCAGGAGGGATAACCCTGCTGGGGACTTCGGCCGCCCTGACCGGCTCCTTGCTTACCGTTCTCGCAGGATATTTTTCGGAATTATTTTCGTCTGCCCCGATACTGAGCTTCTGGTCGGTATGCCTGTGTACCCTGGCCGGTTTTTCGGGGGCGGTCATGGATTCCATCATAGGCGGTACGTTACAGGCTCAATTTAGAAACGAGAGCACCGGAAAAATTACGGAGAAACCCTTTGTCAACGGTAAAATAAATATTCAGATAAAAGGTTTTCGGCTGGTTAATAACGATGTCGTTAATTTCCTCAGTACCGTATTCGCGGGCGGTTGTATGGTTATTTTGATTTATTTGTTTCTATCAGTAAAATAGTTCGCCCGAACAATCAACATAGGGCAAGAGATTATTTAATCAGTAAATCAACAAGACCGTCACTTAATGCGCCCAGTCCGGGGAGCTTTTTTAAATATGCCCATACCTCAAAAAATATGCGACCGTCCCCAACTCCGCTTTTAACTTTTCCTGCTACCACTTAGATAATTGATATTCATAAAAGTACCCGCCTTAAAAAAAGACGGGTTTAAAACATTCTTGCTATATCATATCATGCTATGGGCACTCCGCCAGCGGCATACCGGACAAGTATAAATGGTCTATCAAAAGAGTCACATCGGAAATATCCGGGTCGGTGTCGGGATACCCGCCCGAGCCATTGACATCGGCTTCATCCGGACAGCACAACGGCTGTTGACTGAGATAGAGATAGTCAATCAGACGCGTGATATCGGAGATGTCCGGGTTCTCGGACGCCGAGCAGTCGACATTGCCGGTGGTGCCGATACAGCAGGATTCGTGCATGGTCCACTGCGCTAAATAAGCCGATACTTTACATCCGGCAATTGTGAACGCCCCGCCAGCAATTAGATTATTATCACACACTAACAGTGCAGTAACAAAATCATTCATACCTGAACCCATAGGCGTCCAGTTTGTACCATCCCAAGCAGCGATGTAGTTAGCCTCAACTCCCCCGGCTGTATTAAAATTCCCTCCGGCAATTAGCTGATTATCATATTCGGCAAGTGTAAAAACACCAGAATATTCATCACCTACTCCTGAACCGAAAGTCGTCCAGGTACTGCCATCCCAAGCGGCGATTGAATTTGCTTCGGCACCTCCTGCTAAAGTAAATAACCCTCCGGCAATCAGTTTATTATTATAAACCGTGAGATCGTATATATCATAATTTGTTCCAAAACCTAATGGGGACCATGTTTCGCCGTCCCAAGCAGCTATATAGTCGGCTACAGAACCAGATGCGGTAGTAAATCTCCCAGCGGCAATCAGCTCCCCGTCATAGACAGTTAATGCAAAGATAAAGGCATTTTCTCCCGAGATATCTGAACCCAGTGACGACCAGGAACTGCCATTCCAGGCAGCGATAGAGTTAACCGCAATGCCCCCAGCTTCAGTAAATTCACCTCCGGCTATCAACAAATCGTCATAGACAGCAAGAGACCAAACTTCTCCATTCGTACCGGAACCTAGCGGAAAAAACGAACTGTTGTCCTGGGCGACAATATTGTAAGCGGTAACACTACCATAATTTGTAAAATTTCCTCCGAGAACCAGTTCATCATTATAAATAGTGAGAGCATTAATACCCACACCATAAGATTTACTACCAGCTATAAAAATATCATTATAGCAGATAATATCAGTTACCTGAAAATTATTACCTCCTATTCCACCGAATATATCTATCCCCAATGACAACCAGTTACTATCGTTCCACGAAGCAATATTAATGGCTTTAATACCTCCGGCTTCGTCAAACCAACCCCCGGCAATTAACTGGTTATTATAAACAGCAAGAGCATTGACACCACTACTATTCATTCCGGTTC
>JBMOKZ010000114.1:0-2575 GCA_049324195.1 Candidatus Zixiibacteriota bacterium
AGATAAAAAGCGATTGTCACCATCAGCCAAAATATTTCAGACAATAACAACACTCTTACATCCTCTTACTACATTCCTGATTACAAAGACTATACCGGTTCAAAATAGTACACCTGGAAAAACAGCAAGTTCGATGCCCGATTTTGTAAGCCTATGAATACCAACAAAATTACTAAATCATTAAATCCCCTGTTTGTCCGTTTCCGTACAAAACCTGTTCGGATTCGGACAATATTTCCTACCATATTATATACCCATTATTTACCTATTATTAACTTATTGATAAAAATATAATTTAGACGATTTTAGTATCAAAAGGGGCCACACTGCTAAGACAGTGTTATTTCGATGAGCTTGTGGCCGGAAAGACATGGTTGAGACACAGCAGCGCCACCTCATCGAAAATTAAGTTTTCCTCATTTTTCTTGGAGTATTATATTTTTAAATAAAAGCAAACCTCGGGTTTGCTTTTTTTATTAACTCTTTTCCGATATTTTGCTTCCTCTGGCAAAAGTCGAAACAAAACCTGTTCGGGGGTAATTTTTAATTGCATGAAATAACGAGGTATGATATAATATTTCTATTATCAATTATTGTACAGGAAGTTACTGTTTATGGACATAGCCAATTGGTTCGTAGGTCTGCACCCGATAGTTCAGGCTTTGCTGGGAACGTTGTTCACCTGGTTTATGACCGCCGCCGGAGCGGCCGGGGTTTTTCTAAGCAGGGATCTCAGCCGGAAAACGCTCGACGCGATGCTCGGTTTTGCCGCGGGCGTGATGATTGCGGCCAGTTTCTGGTCACTTCTGGCCCCGGCAATTGAGATGTCCGAGGGTGGTCCGCTTCCCGCCTGGCTGCCAGCTCTGGTCGGTTTTCTCGGTGGCGCTTTTTTCCTCCGGCTGATTGACCGCGTCCTGCCGCACCTTCACCCCGGTTTCCCGACCAGTGAAGCCGAGGGCGTCAAAACCTCCTGGCACCGCACCACTCTGCTGGTGCTGGCCATAACTCTGCACAATATACCCGAGGGGCTCGCGGTCGGAGTGGCCTTCGGAGCCATTGCCGCGGACTTGCCGTCGGCGTCCCTTGCCGGAGCGGTAGCTTTGGCGCTCGGTATCGGTATCCAGAATTTCCCGGAGGGCTTGGCGGTGTCGATGCCACTGCGGCGCGAGAAAATCTCCCGGGTTAAAAGTTTCTGGTACGGCCAGCTCTCCGGCGTGGTCGAACCTATCGCCGGCGTTTTCGGCGCAACCCTGGTAATAATCGCCCGGCCCGTCCTTCCTTACGCTCTCGCTTTCGCCGCCGGGGCAATGATTTTCGTCGTCGTCGAAGAACTGGTACCGGAATCCCAAACCAAAGGTCACTCCCACGCTGCTACCATGGGAGCCATGCTCGGGTTCGCGGTGATGATGACGCTCGATGTCGCACTGGGCTGATTTTAATAATCCTCTCTATCGTCCCATAATCCATTGATAGTCATCAACTTCGCTTAAATTAACCAATGTCCCGAAAAAATATTTTTTACCTTAACGAAACATTATACGAAAACCTTCGTAGATTATTCTTGACAGTCTGAAAAATAAATAATATTCTACGAAAGCCTTCGTAAAAAGGGATACGCATGAGAAAGAAAAAAACCGCCACTCCGACCGACGCTGAACTGGATATCCTGCGGGCGCTCTGGACCCACGGCTCCGGTACGGTTAAACAGGTTCTGCAGTGGCTTCCCCAAAAACCCGTCAGAGGTTATACCACTATTTTGAAATTACTGCAAATCATGAGCGAAAAAGGCCTGGTGAAGCGTGACGAGCGCAACCGGGCGCACGTTTACAGCGCCAATTTCTCGCTTGAATATACCCGGAAAAATCTCGTCGCTCAACTGATGGACAAGGCGTTCGACAGTTCCGTCAGCAGTCTCGTCATGGGCGCCCTGTCCGCCAAACCGGCCAGCCGCGAAGAACTGGCCGAAATTCGCAAACTGCTCGATGAACTGGAAGGAGATCCGGATGATTGATTCCTTTTTCTCCTTTATCGAGGGACTTTCCGAGCCAATGTGCTGGGCGCTGTTCGATTCGCTCTGGCAGGGGGCGCTGGCGGCGCCTGGATTGTTTCTTCTTTTAAAACTGGTTCGGGTCAGGTACGCCCGGACCCGTTATGCTCTCGCCTGTCTGGCGCTGGCGTTGATACCCGTTTTGACCGCTCACGCGTTTATCACCAATTATGGTTTCAGCGGTTCGTTCTCGACTTCATTGACCGAAACCGCGATTCCCTCTCTCGCTGCCGAACCGACTGCCGGGGACGAGTCCGACCATGAGGCCGCGCTTCCCTCAATCTCGCTTCTTAACCGCGCGCACGACACCCTCAGTCCCTGGTTGTTTTTTGTCTGGCTCGGGGGGGTGGGACTTCTGACGTTTTACCACCTGGCCGGATGGCTCCGGATTAGAATTACCCTGTGGGGCGCTATCGAGCCTTTTGACCCCACTCCGGCATCGCGCTACGCGCAACTGGTCAAAACCATGGCTCTTGACCGGCCGGTACGGATTGTCAAATCGCTGTCCGCCGGCGCGCCCTGTGTAAT
>JBMOKZ010000115.1:0-2553 GCA_049324195.1 Candidatus Zixiibacteriota bacterium
ATGACCGTAAAAAAATTGAACAGATAATTCTGGACCGAAAGAAGGCTCATAATTTCTACGCCAAAAACTCGAAAGTTTACCGGGCTTTTACGGAAATGGAAAAGAAAACCTATACCGATGACCATCTCGAAAAAAGATATAAGGAGCTTATCGCCGTGGGGATCTCAGTGGTGATCAACTGCGAATCCTGCATGGAATGGCACATCAACGAAGCCCTCAAATCGGGCGCGACCAGAGACCAGGTGCTGGAAGCGGTCGAGGTCGGGTTTGAGATGGGCGGCGGTCCGGCTACGGTATCGGGGCGGTTTGCTTACAAGGTTCTGGAATATTATACGGCGGAAGACAAAAAGGCTTGACTGCGGCGCCGGTCGTCTTTTTTGTAACCTTCGGTGCGTTTTCTTCGTTAATTAAAGAAAACACGAGAGACAAACCGATTACAAATGAATCCAGAGACGACCAGACTATTTACTCAGGTTCACCCGGTCACGAAAATCGGGAAAATCATTCAATTTCCGGCTACCCGTATTCTTATCGCTCTTATTTTCCTGTTACCGGCGACGATGATTCATAACTTTCTTTACGACTACTTCATCGAGAACCTCGAAAAGCCCCTGTACTATTTTGCTCACAACGCCGAACGAATCTTCAATTTTCTTCTCTTCTACTTCTCCTATCGTTTATATGTAAAATATATCGAGCGGCGGCCCGCTTATGAGATATCGGTTAAGGGTGCTCTGCCCGAATTTGGAAATGGTACGGTAATTGGCGGAAGTCTGATATCCGTAGCCGTGGCTGCCATGGCGATTCCGGGATACTACCAAATTACCGGTTTCGATTCCGCCTGGTGGCTGTTAAACGGCGTTTTTCAATTCGGAATCGGCTCTTTTCTGGAGGAATTGATTTTCCGACTGATACTGTTCCGCCTGCTCGAGGAACTAACCGGGACCTGGATATCGCTGGTGGCTATCTCGCTGCTGTTCGGATTCATGCACCTGGGTAACGAAAACGCTTCCGTCTGGAGCTCGATATCTATCACTCTCGAGGATTTAATTATTGTCGGGATATATATGACCACTCGCCGGCTGTGGATGGTGTGGGGCTTGCATTTCGGCTGGAATTATTTCCAGGACGGTATTTTCGGATTACCCAACTCCGGCGAGACCAGCTTCCCCGGCTGGATAAATCCGACAGTCGAGGGTCCGGAATGGTTTACCGGGGGAAGTTTCGGTATCGAGGCTTCGGTCGTGATAATCCTGCTGACCGTCGCGGGCGGTATTTATTTACTGGTTCGGGCATACCAAAAAGGCCTTATCATTTCCCCGCGCTGGCGGCGTAAAGCACCGGTCGCGGAAATTACGGCCTAAATCAGAACTCGAATCCCTCGCGGGCAATCACCCCTTTTTGATAGTAATGCTTGATTTCTTTCATCTCCGTCACCAGATCAGCCAGCACGAGCCATGATTCGGGACAATAACGTCCCGTAAGAATCAGTTCCACACCGTCCGGTTTTTCTTTCAACAGGGGGAGTACTTCCTCGGTCGTGAGCAGTTTGAAATAAGTCGTGACGCAGATTTCGTCGAGCACAACGATATCGTACTTGCCGCTCAACATCGCTTTGCGGGCGTGGGCCAATCCCGCCCGGGCGGCTGCGAGGTCATCATTCGAGGGCGGTTCTTTGCGGAACACGAAAGCATCGTTGCCGAACCGCTCCACCGTGATGAACTCTCCGAGTTTCGCCAGTATCGGCAGTTCGCCGTAGGGATGATCCTTCATGAACATGACCATATGCGTTTTAAGACCATGGCCCGCCGCCCGTACCGCCTGGCCGAGCGCGGCAGTGGTCTTGCCCTTGCCGTTGCCGGTGTAAATCTGGATATATCGCCGTTCGGTTTTATGCATTATATATATCCTGCGGTTAAATTTTCGTAAACCGGGTCCTCACTCAGTAGTGTGTATTATAATAAATATAAATCGCGCCTTCCTCGAAAGAGGTCGCGGCCATATCGATATCGCCGTCGTTGTCGAAATCGGCGGCGCAAACCGAAGTCGGCGTTTTACCCGCGGCGTAATTGACAGCGTCGATTAAATTCCCGTTTCCCTTATTCATCAACACCGAGATATTGGACGGATAAAACGACCCGTTATTGGCGACCGCGATATCGATCCGGTTGTCGTTGTCGAAATCCGCCGCACACAGCGAGGCCGGGTTTTCTCCCGCCCGAAAATTTTGCGGTTTGTTGAAATTGCCGTATATTTTGTTCAGCAGGATTGAAACATTGCCCGCTTTCCGGTTAGCGGTAGCGATATCGAGCTGGTGGTCGTTGTCGAAATCAGCCGCGATTATCCCGGACGGGTCCTCGGCCGTCTCGAACTGCCGCTCCTTATCGAACACCCCATTACCGTTGTTGACTAAAAGCGATACCTTGTCCGGTCCGGCGCAGGCGGCGGCTATATCCGTCACATTGTCGCCGTTGAAATCCCCGGCGCACAGCGCCATCGGACGCTTGCCAACCTTGAAATCCTTGTCGTCCTTGAATTCCCGGTTGTCCCGGT
>JBMOKZ010000116.1:0-2549 GCA_049324195.1 Candidatus Zixiibacteriota bacterium
CTTGGGGCTTGACCTCTTGCTTACTGTCAGGTCCTGCGACCGCTCAAACGGGCTTGTGACCTGACAGCCCTGACCTTCTTCTCATTCCCACGCTCTGCGTGGGAACACAATTCGACGGGTGGCCTGCGTCTGCAGACGCAGGTTTGTCTACTTACTCACCCACCATCGTATCTTTCACAGCTGCCGTATCGACCATAAACTCCGCCAGGGGTTCGGAATTCTGTGCATGGCGTACGTCCCCTTGCGCCATGGAAAGGTTGGTGCACGAGGACGTACACTAACCACAAATCCTACTCACTTCCGACCGTATCCCTTACCGCCGATGTGTCCGCCATAAATTCCGCTGGAGGCTGGACTCCGAACCATTTCTGATACAGTGCCTCGTAAGAGCCGTCGGCCTTCATCGTCATCAAAGCCTCATTAATTTTTCTCAATAACTCTTCATCCCGTTTACGGACGGCGATACCGTAATGCTCGGTGGACAGAAGCTCTCCGACCGTTTTGGCGGTTGGGTTCTGCCGGATATACTCGGTCGTAGTCGGTAAATCGTTCAACACCGCGTCGAGATTGCCGTTGGCCATATCGATAAAAGCCGCCCCGATATTGTCAAACGAAAACACTTTCACGCCGGTGAGCTTTTTCGCCATGATCTCCCCGGTCGTCCCCAGTTGGACCCCGACTTTCCTGCCCCGCAAATCGTCAACGCCCTTGATAAGTGAATCGTTCAGCGGCACCGCCACAATCTGTCCGGCCCGGTAATACGGCTCCGAGAAATCAATCACCGCCGCCCGCTGGGGCGTGATAGTCATGGCGCTGATAGCGGCGTCGTATTTATGGCCGTTCAAACCGGGAATCATGCCGTCAAACGGCGTCACCACGATCTCCGGCTTCCAGCTATTGAGTTCGCAGATACGCTTGATCAGGTCGATATCGAATCCCTCGGGTTCGCCGGTGGCCGTGTTCACCGTCTCGAACGGCGGGTAGGTGGCGTCAGTGCCGATTGGAAGCACCGTTCGTTCGCTCTCGGCTGGTTTCTTCTCCGGTCTGCATCCGGTCGTCGTGTTTAACATTAAAAAACACAACAACAATATCGTTCTTTTAAACATATCTTTCGTAGCTTTCTAATAAAATTTCAAAGATTTATCTATACTTCAATTTTCAACAAATTACGAAAAAATATCTGAGAGGCAATAATTAAGTTGGCATAAAAAAACCGGTCCGCAAGGTGGGACCGGTTTCTGCAGATAGAAGGAAGGATTAATAAAAATCTATGGATACGGAACTCAGGTTGTTATCGAGATCAATTTCAATTTTATTCAGCACGGAATCGTATTCCTCATTAATGAAATAGCCGTTCTTTTCGACCAAACCGAGTTCGTCCAGCAGCTCTTCATAATCCTGGCCGACAATTTTCAGACCGGCGTCATAAGGCACTCTCAGTCGCAGATTGGAATCGCTGCCGTCGAGCCGCACTTTCACGAATGGCTCCAGCTCGCCCAGTTTCAAATAAACCTCGGCGTCCTCGACTCCCAGGTACAAATCCCGCAGCGGGGTGGTGGACATATTCAGATGGATATCGGAGCCGTCGCCGTAACATTCCAGATCGAGCGGGATACCCTCGGCGAATGACAGGTACCAGTCACCTCTTTCTTCGGTATCGATATGGACGATTCCGCCGATCAAATCGCGGGAGCGATTGGTAAAGGCAAACTCGGCCTTGTCGCCGTCGAGTTTGTACTCGACTTTCGGCTTCCAGGCGTATTTCTTGAAACGACCGTAAACCAGGTCATTCTGGGAAACATCGCGGATTACCAGATCGTTGTCGTCAAGCCGGACCAGCGCCGAGATGGACTTCACCGACGGGTCCAGCTCCTTTTGATAGCTGGAGCGCTCGAAAAAGCTGGTATCGACTCCGCCATAACTTCCCGTAAAAGCGACGTACAACCCACCCGCGAACAGCAACACTGAGGTCAGATAAGAAATAAGCTGCATCCGCGAACGGGTAAATATCTTTTCAATCCCCACCGCGATCAGGAAAAACGGGAAATACGCGATCAGGTCAAGAAAGAAATTGTAGTTGATTATCCCCAGATTGACGAACAGGATCAAAAGACCCATCAGGATAAGAATCAAACCCCATCTAAATCTTGCCGGTGTCATCTTCGTACTCCTCAGTTTTCACCATTAATATTAATGCGCTGGCCGTTCATATCCCGGGATGCATGGCGGTTACTGCGGTTAATTCCGTAGATAATGACCCCCACACCCACCAGAATCAAAATCCCGGCCCAGATAATATCGCTGTCAACCCAGTACCAGTACTCACGGGCCAGCCAGAAAATCCCGATAGCGATCAAAATCAACCCCGGCAGATACCTGTTCCAGGGCGAAAGCTTGTAATCCTCGTCGGCTAATAGTACTCATTCGGGTCTCATCGGAATTATAATCCAGGCGATGATATAGGTCAGGATACCGATACCGGGTAAAATAAACAGAAGGACGGTAATAATTCTTACCAGGGTCGGGTCCAGACCCAAGTACTCACCCAG
>JBMOKZ010000117.1:0-2541 GCA_049324195.1 Candidatus Zixiibacteriota bacterium
CGCAAATTGAGGTCAGATCCGGGCGGTGGTCCCCGGCGTTCCGGTCAATACAGGTATATAAAAGATAGAGGCACAGAGCCGCGAGCACTATTCGGAATTTCAATCAACCCCTCACATGATAAAAGGCGTGCAGTTGGACGCGGCGGCGGGACAACCTGTATCAATGTGGGAAAACTACCTGGAAATAATAACTATCCAGATATTTGATACCCGTGTCGGTTATCTCGACGACCTTCAGGACATAGTTACCTTCGGAAGTAAAATAAGAAACGGGTATATCAAAAGCAAAGATATTTTGGGCCGGGGAAAGACAACGGTCTGACAACGTAAGCAGCAACCGACCATCGCCGTTGTATAATTCAAAATCGTACCGGGCGTTGTCGAGCGCCGGTATCGGAATCCGTAAAGACAGCACGGCAACCCCTGAGGTGATAGTCACCCGATTCTGTGCGGAGCTGTCGCGTACGGCAGCCTCGAGAGTAACGGTTTGAACTAAATCCGTAGTAGTGCGGACACCGGTGAGACTGAAATAGGTCGGGATGGCCGCCAACAGTAGAAGCGTAACCACCCAGACCGGTTTAAGCGCCATTGAGGGGACAAAAAAGATATCTTTAATCCGGGTCCAGATCGATTCAACGGGTTCGGAGGAAGGCTCGGACTTATTTACGCAGGCCTGGCGGCACAGTTCCAGCTCTTCCCGGCAATCCCGGCAGCTGTTGAGGTGGTCCTCGATTTCTTTTTTGGTGGGACCGTCGATTTCCGAGGGATTATCGGCGTAAATGGCAATTAAACGGGAGTCGATGTGGTTCGTCATAACCCGATCATAAACGTCGAGGCCGATATATATATGAGAGAGTTCTTGCAGTTCTTCGCGAAGGTCCTCGTTGGATTCCAGTTCGGTTTCGAAAGACTGTCTCTCCTCATCCGTCAATTTGCCCGATAAGTATTTGATAATGATATCGTTATGGTCGTTATCGCTAAACATATAGAATTCCTTTGTTAAACTTCATATATACAGGCGGAATTCCTTTAAAAAAGTTTGTCTTTTTTTAATATTTTTTCTCGCCATTTCCGGGCGATTTCCCGGCAAGCCCAGAATTTCCTCCGGATATTGCCTTCGGTAACGCCGAACAATTCGGCGATCTCCCGGTATTTTAAGCCCTTTTGAATGTTCATGCGCCAGAGCTGGCGGCATTCCACGGACATCTGCCTGATGACCCGGAAATTGATTCGGCCCAACTGCTTATGTTCTAATTTTTCTTCGGGCGTTAAAAATCCGGTCGGGATCGGCAACTTCACTTCGTCATCCTCGGAAAAGACCCGGGTGTACCGGCTGTTGTCAATACAGTTGTTGTTGGTGATGCGATATACGAAACTTTTCAGTCCGGACTGGAACCGGAACTGTCCCTTCTGGAGAGCCTGGTAAAGCTCCAGCAGGGTATCCCCGCGGACGTCTTCAGTCTGAGACCCCAGCCTGTTTTTCCAAGTATAGAGGCAGCAGTCAATCATGACGTTAATTTTACGAAAGGCGGTTTTATCGCCGTTCAAAAATTGTTCGATGAGTTCTAAGTCTTTGTTGTTCCCCGCCATATGCCAAATTTACGCGGTTATGATGTATTTCGCAAACGTTTTCTTCCGCTAGCCGCCCTATTAAAGGAATCAGAGAAGAAAACAAAGATATTAATTTTCAATTAAAACCAATTTACGGAGGTAATTATCATGGTCAGAAAAGAATACTTTTTCGCCCTGCTTTTGATCGGCGTGTTGTTATTTGGTGGCTGCCGTTATAGAATTAAGTATAACCTGTCCCGGACCGAGACTGAGCGCGCCCGAACGACCCAGCCCTGTAAAATTGCCGTCTGCATTTTTAACGACAAACGCGACGATATCGAAAAACAGAAAGACACTCGCAAGGAAGCCGGGGACAAGGATGCCGGAGATTATACTTATGATAAGGATTTCGAGGGCGAGGTTGCCTTCAGTATTACCGATATGACGGCTCAACACCTCGGCTATGCCCATACTTTTCAGGAAGTTACGCTCTTGCCCTACCGGTCATCGGCGGTCAACGTCCTGCTTCTGGACAGTCTCAGACGGGAGGGAATCGATGCTGTATTGACGGGTGACGTGCGTCATTTCTTCGGCTATTACAATCACAAAACCGGTTCTGAAACTTTTGCCATGGTTGGCGGTTCGCTTGTCCCGGCGGTCCTGGTTGCTTTTTTAACGACCACGACCGAGAAACACGATATTTACATGCCTTTCGGCGGCGGCGGCACTTATGAGGAAACCAAAGTAAACTACGTGGCGATTACGGCCGCGGCATTCGGCGGGGGGATGATCGGGACGCTGCTCGAGAGTAGCAGCAACCGACGGATCGCCTGGCACACCCGGCTCGATCTGGCTCTGGTGAGTACGGTCACCGGTGAGAATCTCTGGGAAGGCCCCGTGGAAAATACTTTTGACGACCAGTCCAAAAAACCCGGTCTCAATACCTCGAAAAGAAAACAGGAGGTAGCGGTCGCTTCTTTGAAAGAAACG
>JBMOKZ010000118.1:0-2532 GCA_049324195.1 Candidatus Zixiibacteriota bacterium
AGTTGGCGAATCCGCCCGTAGCCATGGTCGCGAAGGAATGACAGACCGCGTCAAACAGGCTCATCCCCCCAACCCACAACAGGGCGATTTCGGTGCCGGTGAACAGAATATACACACCCCAGAGAATGGATACCGTCTGAGCCAGCCGCGGGCGGAGTTTATCTTTGCTCGGACCCGGCACCTCTCCTCGAAACATCTGGTAACCGGACACCCCCAGCGAAGGGAAAATTACGATCGCCAGAGTAATAATTCCCATCCCGCCCAGCCAGTGCGACAGGGCTCGTAAAAAAAGCACCGAACGCGGCAGAATTTCGATATTGCCGAATATCGTCGCCCCGGAGGTCGTGAAACCGGACATAATTTCGAAATAGGCATTAGTAAAGGAACCAAACAGCCCGCCAAATTCCTTTCCCGGCGTCGACATCAGGTAAAAGCAGAGTGGCACGGCAAACCAGAACGTCATCGCCAGCCAGCCTAAAGTTACGATGGCGTAACCCTCTTTGATGCCCTGAAGGTACCTGCCCTGATGGAAAGCGCGCACCAGAAACGAGCCCGTCCCGATACACATAATAATCACCAGGATGTACCCGAAAACCTCGGGCTTATGAACAATCCGCGACAGACCTTCCGCGCGGTAGTCATAGGCGGCGATCGCCAGCGGTACGAGCAGAATCAACCCCAGTACCTGCATGATCTTACCGATGGCATATACGATCGCGGACTTATGCATGACTAACTCCAGCCGAAAAGACCGTGGGATTGGAACAATTTTGAGATGGCGCTCAGATTTTCATGATGGGTAATAACGATAACTTCGTCGGCAGTCTTTACTTCCGTCTCGCCGTCGGGCAGTATCATCTGGTTTTGTCGGATGATCACCCCGATAACGGCGGCTTTCTTCAGTTTTTTGGCGACCATCTTGATTTTCAGACCGGCTATTTCGCTTTCCGGGTCGACAATAAACCGGACAACTTCGATATCGATATGCGACAGTTCCACCGCCGCGCCGATATGGCCGCGCGAGATAATATCAAAAATCGCCCGCACCGCAATCAGCCGGGGGTTGATGACATGGTCGATGCCGATATTGTTGAAGAGACGGTCGTGGCGGGTTTCAGTCGAGAGGGCGATAACCTCGTGCGCGCCCTCAGCCTTGGCCAGCAAAGTCGAGAGAATATTGTAATCCGACCAGTTGGCCACCGAGATAAAGAACGAGGCGGAATCGACATTCAGCTCCCGAAGCAAATCCTCATTGGTGGCGTCCCCGTTGATAACCTCGAGATTGTTGTACAACCCGGCGACACTCCTGGCGTGTTCGATATCCGGGTCAACGAAAGTCACCTTGTGGTCGGTCTTGTCCAGAGCCCGGGCCAGCTGGTCCGCGGCATAGGAGTTGCCGGTTATAATTATCTTACGACTTTTCTTACGCTCGATACCTACCAGTTTCAAAAACAAATCCAGCGATTGCTCGGGGAAAAGGGCATAGACGATATCCTTCGGTTCGATTCGGGTCTTACCGTCGGGAATCATCCCCACCCCTTTGCGCACGATGGCGGCGAACAGGACCGTCTCCGGAGCGATTTGCTGACGGATTTCGATAAGGGTCTTGCCGGCCAGTTCCATGTTTTCCCGGATGCGGTAGCCACGCAGATAGACCCGGCCGTCTGAAAAGTTGGCTGACTCCACCGCGTGGGGACTCTCGATATACTGCAGAATCTGGTCAACCATCGCTTTTTCCGGATGAATGACGGAGGTAATGCCGATTTTATCCAGATTGACCAGATCGCTGCCGGTGACGAATTCCTGGGAGCGCAGGCGGGCGATACGCTGTTTGACATTATACTGAGCCGCCAGAGCGCAAACCACCATATTGACCTCGTCGTTGGGCGTCACCGCCAGCACCATATCGGCGCCGTCGATTCCCGCTTCCTTGAGCAGGGCGGGCGAGGTTCCGGAACCATTGATGATTTGCATATCCAGTTTTTCGGAGAGGTCGTTGCACAGCTTGCTGTCCATCTCGATCAGTGACAGCTGGTGTTTTTCTTTCAGGAGTTTACCGGCAAGGCCGTACCCGACCACCCCGCCGCCGACAATAACAATTCTCATGCACTACCCATTTTTAAATTTCATCCGCCCTTAAAAAGGGTCTTTAGGTTATAATGTCAAATGAAATCATCGAAGATGCAAATAAAAATACCATAGTTAAATCGATCTGGAATTTACATTCTTTTCCGAAGAAATATTAAAAAGCCCGCCTTGACAGCGGGCTTTTTAATTTAAAAAAATAGCACAATATTCGGGTCACTCAGATGCCGTAAATCTCGCCGAATTTCTTGTGCATGTAGTCCATCAGCGGCCTGTGGTTGATCGTCTCGCCGGTGACTTTCCGGCACAGGTCGTTGGCCCGGTAGCGCTGGCCGTGCTTGTGGATTTTTTCGTGGAGCCATTCGCGCAGACCGAGGAAATTGCCGGCCTTGAACTGCTCCATCAAATCCGGCATTTCCTTTTTCGCCTGGGCGAAAAACTGGGCCG
>JBMOKZ010000119.1:0-2531 GCA_049324195.1 Candidatus Zixiibacteriota bacterium
CTTCAATCTTTCCCCGAATACTATCGGCTGGTTTTTCTTTTTCGTCACCTGCGCCATGTTTGCCGGCTCGCTGAGCGGACCGCTGCTGGCCAAAAAACTCGGTCTCGTCCGCACGGTGGTCTTCACGCAATTGCTGTCCATTCCCTTCATGCTGGTACTGGCCTACAGTTATAATCTGCCGCTGGTGTTTTTCGCATTTGTTCTGCGGGGCGGGCTGATGAATCTCGGGTCGCCGATTGTCAACAACATGAGCATGGAGCTGAGCGATAAAAACGAACAGGGCCTGGTTAACGCCCTGCTGATGATTACCTGGACATCTTCATGGATGGTCGCCACCGCGGTCGGGGGTTATATGATTGACACCTACGGTTACACCTGCACGATGAACGTGACGATTGTTCTCTATGTGATTTCCTCCGTATCATATTATGGTTTTTTCCGCAAAGTTGAACATAAAAACTCGGATACCTCGAGATGGACTTTGATGAATGAACAGAATCGATGATAATACGGCGAAGGCGTTGTCCCGTAAAAACTTTGATTGAATTTCATATTCTCATTGCGATTTGAATCGATTTACATCATATTAGAATTTTGACTTTAAACTGGAAATTGACATGACTAAAGATAAATTCAAAGAACAATTTGCCAGTGCCGCCCAGGCCGCATTCCGGATAGTCTATGCCGATATTTACCGGACTGTGGGAGAAAGCGAGATTTTCAACGGCGAGGTGATTTATAACGCCCTGGAAGCTCCCAAGGACCCCCAGATGGGACGGTTCGCTTTTCCAGTATTTCGTTTTGCCCGGCTTTTGAAAGAAAAACCCCAGGATATCACCGCTAAGGTGGTCGGGGAGGTGAACCGTTATCTCAAAACCAATTATAATCCGGCTCTGGTTCGCTGCGAGTCGGTCAGCGGCTTTCTCAATGGTAAAGTCGATGCGGCATCGCTGGCGATGCTGACCCTGTCGGAAGTCCTTAATAACGGAAATCATTACGGCGATTCCAAAATCGGCGACAGCCGCACTTTGTTGGTGGAGTATTCCTCCCCGAATATCGCCAAACCGTTTGGAATCGGGCACCTGCGTTCCACCGTTATCGGCAATTCTCTGCGCCGGATTTTCAAGAAGCTGGGGTTCGTCGTTGTCGGTATCAACTATCCGGGTGATTGGGGCACTCAATTCGGGAAAATGATTGTCGCCTATAATAAATGGGGCAAAAACGACCCGCTCGATAAAGATCCTGTTAAGAAACTACTTGATTTGTACGTGACATTTCACATTAAAGCTGAAAACGATGACTCCCTTAATGAGGCGGCCCGGGCGGCATTCAAAAAACTCGAGGATGGCGATCCCGACACGATCAAACTCTGGGAAAAATTCAAAGATATTTCCAACGAGGAATTTAAACATGTGTACGGAATGCTGGAGGTCGAGTTCGACGAAGTTGTGGGTGAATCGTTTTATAACGACAAGATGGAAGCTGTCATCGAAAGGTTGCATAAAGCCGGTTTGACCAAAATCTCCCGGGGCGCTTTAGTGGTTGAGATGGATGACCCCAATCTGCCGCCGTGCCTTTTGAAAAAATCCGACGGCGCGACGTTATATGTTACCCGGGACCTGGCCGGTTTGATTTACCGCTGGAACCGGTATCATTTCCATGAATCGCTTTATGTGGTCGGTACCGCCCAGGCGGATTATTTCAAACAGGCTCTGACCGTTATCGATAAGCTCGAAGAAGCCGAACAACTGCCGCCGGGAGAGAGAATGACCGGAAAAGTCAAGCATATCGAATTTGGCTGGGTGAAATTCGAAAATCAAACTATGTCCACCAGGTGGGGCAAACTGGTTTTTCTCAAGGATGTTATCGACAAAGCAGTTGCTCTGGCCCGTGTAAAGATTTCCGAGAAGAATCCCCATCTGGGAGCCTTCGAGGAAACCGCCCGGATGATCGGGGTGGGGGCGGTGATGTTTTCGCAGTTGTCGGTTCGCCGCCAGAAAGACATCAATTTCATCTGGGAAGAAGTGCTCAATTTCGAGGGTGAGACAGGACCTTATTTGCAATACACCCATGCCCGGCTGTGTTCGCTGATGCGCAATTTCAGCGCGGATATTGACCTGAACGTAAATTTCTCCCTTCTGGATTTACCCGAGGAAAATCGGGTAGTGGAACTGCTGGCGGATTTCCCGCAGGCTGTAGCTGATGCCGCCCGCAACTACGAGCCGTATTTTATTACCGGATATTTACTGAAACTGGCCGCTGCTTTCAATAAAGTATATCAACGCAAGGACGCCGACGGACGTATAGATAAAATAATCTCGGAAAACTCCGAACTGTCGAAAGCCCGTATCGCGCTGGTTAAGGCTGTTCAATGCGTGATTAACGAAGGATTGTATTTGCTGGGTCTTCGAGCCCCGGAAGAAATGTGAGCCGTTTATGCTGGTTATAATGGAAACTAACGCCGATCCCGCGATGGTCGGTCGGGTGTGTGAAGAAATCTCCAAAATGGGTCTGAATCCGCATCCGATTCA
>JBMOKZ010000120.1:0-2519 GCA_049324195.1 Candidatus Zixiibacteriota bacterium
AATCCTCAAACAGCGAGAATTCCTTCACCAGGTCGTCGTTGGTGAAATCCGACCCCATCCAGGAACTCATCATCATTGACGGCGGTATTTTCATCACCTTGTTGGTCTTCGGCAAAAAATTCCACATCTCGTTGTCGATACGGAGAGTCGCGACGCCCTTCTCCTTTAAGGGTTCTTTTATCCGGATGAACGTCTTGTCCATGCCTTCTGTCCAGGAATCCATCGCCAGAGTCCGTTGCCAGTGCGGCGTGATAATTTCCATTTCCAGCTCGGCGTAACTCGCTTCGCTTCGGTACAGCGTATCGACCTCGTGAATCAGCCGCTTGATGTCGGCATCGGTGTATTCTTCCGCCCCCACCGTTACCCCCATAACCGTCAAACCGGCCAGCAATAAAAACCATATTTTCTTCCGCATTCCATTCTCCCGTTCGTTAATTAAGGCATGATGCCTTCCAGCACCGTTTGACAGACCACTTCGGAAAGCTTCCGGCTGTCCAGCCGCTGCAATCCCAGCACCACCGGGAACATCAAACCGTCCATGACCGCCAGTAATAACGTAGCCGTTCCTTCCGAATCGACCGGTTTGAACACCCCGGCTGCTATCCCCTCATCGATTATGTTCTTGACATGCCGGACAGTTTCCCGATAGCTCTCGTCCACATTCTCAAGCAAGAAACGACTGTCCCGGTGGGAAATCCCTGCCGCCCAGAAATCGAAAATCAGTCTTAAAATATTGTCGTTAAATTCAAAAAACTCAAATGTCAAACGAATATAACCCCTGAGCTTGTCAACCGGACTGGTGACATATCCTGTCTTTTCTTCGAGAAACGACTTATAGTCCCGCAGCACCAGCTTATAGGCGCCGCTGATAATCTCTTCTTTACTGCGAAAATATTCATAAAGAGTGCCCTTGCCGATACCCGCTTCATTAGCGATATCGATCATCTTGAAATCATAGATTCCCCGGCGGCCGAACACCCGGCTCGCCGCCCGGACAATGTTTTCTCGTTTCAAATGCTTATCTACTATTTTAGGACACATTTTATTCCCTTTTAATACCGACCAGTCGGTCATAATAAAACAATTTTAATCCGGAAAACAAGTTTTTTATATGTTACCGATACGCTAGTTATCGTCTTTGGATTTTTCTTCTTATCCTTATCCGAAAGGCAATACCATTATTGCGGATACGTTTTGTAAAATAAAGTAAAGTGGGGAAAACGCACTTTGGCTATATTTCTGTTTACATCTTTCGCCTTCCTGTTTATCTTGAAAAGTTATATTTATTAATGTGAGATAAAATAAAATGAATGACAGCCTTGTATTACTTCTTTTACGTCGTTTTGCGGTTTTGACCGCCATGGTTTTATTTTTTACGGTAATGGTATCCGGTCAGGATGACCTGGAATTTTCCAAGGAGCGCCCCTCCAACGTTACCGCCACACCGGAATATCAAATGGCTCTGCATAATGTCGGCAAATTGATATTCGGCATCAGTAACTGGGGACAATTCGCCAACGGCGATGTCGGCCGCAGCTATCGGGATGCCTTCACCGGGGCGGCGATCCCCGACTGTCAATATCCCAAGGGCACCCGCTCTAAATATTTATACAAGGGCGGCATCTGGGTTGGGGGCATAATCGGCGACGACACCCTGGTTTCGACTGCCTGCAACTTTAACGACAATACCCGCGAATTCAACCCCGAGGAATTTCCTTTCGGCGAAATCGTCCGCCGTTCCGTGCTCGACGAACCCTCTTACCAGACGTCACTGGCTCATTCCCAGCAGGATTACGAGATGGTTTTGTTCGATACTCTCGTATACGGGAGCCGCTATCTCAGTTTCGACGCCGAAGAGGGTCGCCCCCACCAGCCGATGAACCTTCGCGTAACCCTCAAATCCTACGCCTGGTCTTATGACTATGCTGACGATTTCGTTATCTTCGAAGCCAAAGTCGAGAACATCAGCGAAGATGATGCTATACGCAATTTGTACTTCGGGGTATACATGGACCCCGACGCTCACGAAGATGTTCGCAATACCGCGGCCACGACCAGCAACACAGGCAAACCGCCGACCGATGGCGACGACGACCTGGCCGGCTTTTTGTATGCCTATCCCGCCAGCAACCCGGACTGTGATTTTATCGATACGGTTAAAATCGCCTGGGCGATTGACAACGACGGCGACCCGGAAAGCGCCACCGACTTCATCGTCCCCGGAATCACCGGTATCCGCTTTCTCAATCCCTCCACCTCTAACGATAAATTATCATATAACTGGTGGGTGTTCAATTACAATCCCACCTATGACTTCGGGCCTCAAAGCCGCGAGCACTATCGCTACATGGGCAACGGGATCGGTACCCCCCTGGGCGATAAAAGCAAATACCACCTGATGAGCAACAGCGAAATCGACTACGACATGGTGTACACCTACAGAATCAGTCCGGCCGACCCGGTCTGGCTCTATCCCAAACAACCTTATGCTCAGGTCTTTACCCGGGGCCAGGACGTTC
>JBMOKZ010000121.1:0-18571 GCA_049324195.1 Candidatus Zixiibacteriota bacterium
CCGATTTTCCCCAATAACTACATGATAAAAATCGTGTCCAAACCCCGCTGGCTGCTGCGCAAGCTGGGACTCGGCGGTAAAATGGGAGAACTTCGGCACGATTTGACCGATGACCATGAGGAGTTTTTTTTCGCCGACAGTTTCGGTGAGGAATTCGACGCTTTTTTTAAGCGAGTCGCCCCGCAATATTATCTGACCGTAGTCAAGGACTGCGCCTTTATGAACTGGCGCTACACCAACCAGCCTTATATCGAATACCATATCCTTTACCGTAAAAAACACGATAAAATAGTTTCGGTCCAGGTCCTCAAGGGCTACTGGCATATCGGGAAAATAGTCGATATTATCTGGGACAATAATCTTTCCGACGAACCGTACACGAGCCTCAAGTACGCCTGTGACCTGTTCAACAGGGCCGGTTTCACGAACGTTTACACCTGGGGGACGCTGAAGCGTTTTCGCGACAGCCTGACCCGGTGCGGGTTCATGAATCTAAAGGAAAGTCCCCTGTTTTGTGTCACGACCCGGTACCCTAATATCGACGAGCTGGCCGACGGTGACAATCTGCATTTTGTCGATGGTGACGGCGACTATGAATTTTTGGAGTGAACCGGCATGAATATCCTCCTCTATTCCCACGTCAGACCTTTCCCAATCCTCACCGGCCGGGAATTACGGATTTATCATGTCTGGAAGCTGATGGCCCGGCGGCACCGGGTGCACCTTATCTACCAGACCCCCGACGAACCTGACCGGGAAACGCGGGAACATCTCGACAGCCTGTTCGCCTCGACCACTCACTTTATGTACAAACCGATTAAATCCGTGCCGAACGGACTGTCGGTTTTTAAAATCATCAGGGATATTTTTCATCCGCCCATCGAGGATTACAGCATGTCGGCTTACGACGACGATGTCCGGGTGGCGATCGAAACCACGGTCCGGGAACAGCAAATCGAAGCGGTTTACACCTACGGTCTCAACGCTCGTCAGTACGTGAGCAATTTGACGAAGGTCGCTATGATTAACGATATCGGCGACGACCCGACCGTGTTGCATTTCCGCCTGATGAAAGAGAAAAAAGGCCTGGTCAATAAGCTGCGGGCGATCAAAGATTGGCTAACCGCGCGGAATTTCGAGAAAAAAGAACTCAGCAAAATAGCACATATCGCGATGATTTCCTTCGACGACGCCCGGATTCACCGCCGGCTTTGCCCCAACAGCGATATCACTATCCTCCCCAACGGCGTTGATTCCGATTTCTTCAAAACCCGCGGCCGCCCGGAAAACGGGAAACCGGTCCTGATTTTTTCGGGAGTGATGAATTACGAACCCAATATCACCGCCGCACTTTACTTTTGCCGGGAAATCTATCCCCGGATCAAGAAAGAAATTCCCGATGTTTCACTATATATCGTAGGCCGTTACCCGACTGACAAAATAAAAACACTCGACAGCGAAAAAATGGGCATTACGGTAACCGGCGAGGTTGCCGATATAAAAGAGTATTTCGACCGCTCCCAGGTTTATGTCTGCCCGTTACGTTCCGGTGCCGGCATCAAGAACAAGATTCTGGAATCTTGGGCAATGAGTATCCCGGTCGTGGCGACTTCGCTCAGTTGTGAAGGTATCGAGGTTTCGCCCGGCGAGGATATTTTGGTAGCTGACAGCGCCGAAGATTTTGCCCGCAAAACCATGGAACTTCTGAAAAACCCCGAGCTGGGGAAAAAATTGGCTCGCAACGGCCGAAAAAAAGTAGAAGACAAGTACAGTTGGGATTCCCGCTGTGACATAATAGAGAATAAATTGAAAGAGTTAATGGGCAGCCGACAGCTTTAGAAAATCGCACTTTAAAAAAAGCTGTTCTATTAGAGAAACGATATGCTGTTATTAATTAAAAAACTCTTCTTGATAATTTCGTTTATCGCCGCTTTTCCTCTCATCCTGCTGACCTGGCTGGAAGCCTGGATCTGCGGCGAGGACTGTGAGTACATTTACTGCTCCTGTCGCGATATCCTGTCGATTTGCCCCACATTTATCGGGATTTACCTGCGCAAAGCTTTTTATTGGGCAGTGTGCACCGATGTTTCCCCGGACGCGCATTTTCTTTTCGGCAGTTGGCTGTCCCATCGCCGCAACACCATCCGCTCCGGCGTGGTAGTAGGACATTATTCCTTTATCGGCTATGCCGATATCGGACAGAATGTCCTGATGGCCGCCCGGGTGTCGATCGTATCCGGCAAGTACCAGCACGGGATGCCCGGGCAGCGATCTCACATGATAAAAGTCGTTGAAAAAAACGAGATTATCAGTATCGGTGAAAATACCTGGATCGGGCAGGATGTCACGATTCTCGCCAATATCGGTAAAAATTGCACGGTCGGAGCCGGCAGTGTGGTTTTAAGGGATGTTCCTGACAACACCACCGTTCTCGGCAACCCGGCCCGTAAAGTCAATATCGATAAGGATGAGGACAAAGGTTATATTTCATGAGCCGACCGGAACCCGCCTTTTACAACTCGAGTTTTCCCGGAGATATTCTTCATGTTTAAAGTCGTAAAAAGCCTGGCCAAACATTCGGTTATTTACGGTCTCGGAGATTTACTGAGCAAATCAATCGGTTTTATCCTTATCCCGGTCTATACCCATTACCTGACCACCGAGGAATACGGCACCCTGGAACTGCTCGATTTGACCTCGTATATAATCGGTCTGCTTCTGGCGATGGGTATCGCCCAGTCGGTGGTGCGCTATTATTACGAATACGAGGACCAGACCCGGAAAAACCAGGTTATCAGCGTGGCGATGCTGACTATCTGGGCGGTTTCGATCGGGGTGCTGTTCGTGCTGTTCTCTTTTTCTGGAAATATCTCAAACCTCGTTTTCAAATCTCCCGATTATTCGCACCTGTTAAATATTATTTTCATCACCATGGTCATCAATCTCAGCAACGAGATTCCCACCACCCTGTTGAGAATACAGCAGCGCTCGGTCTTTTTCGTGCTCGTTTCCCTGGCTCGGCTGACCTTAAATTTGACTCTGAACATCGTCTTTATCGTTCATTACGGGCTGGGGGTCGAGGGTATCCTGTACGGCGGGTTGATCGCCAACGCCGCGGCTGGGGTGTTCCTCACGATTTTTACTCTGCGCCAGTGCGGAGTTACTTATTCGCTGGATATCGCCTTTTCGATGCTCAAGTACGGTCTGCCCCTGGTCGGTTCCTGGTTCGGGATGTTCGTTCTCAATTTCGGGGACCGTTTCCTCTTGCAGCGACTGACCTCGCTTTCCGATGTCGGGATTTACTCACTGGCTTATAAATTCGGGATGCTGCCCAATTTGATGGTGCTGACACCGTTCCAGAGAATCTGGGCTCCCAAGCAATTTGAAATCGTCCGGGAACCGGACGCCCGGCCGACCTATGCCCTCGTGTTCAGCTATTTCATCTTCTTCCAGCTTTTTATCGGACTGGGTATTCTGGTGCTGATTCGGGACGTGATTTTCATTATCGCCGACGCCGAATACCACAGCGCCTACCAGTACGTAGCGTTGATTCTGCTGTCTTATATTTTTTACGGCGCCTATTCTTTCACCCAGTTCGGTATTCTTCTGAAGAAAAAAACCAAGTATCTCGGCATCAATGCCCTTATCGGGGCGGTGCTGAACGTCGGGCTGAACTTGTTGCTGATCCCCCGGTTGAAAATATGGGGGGCGGCTATCGCCACTATCTGCTCGTTCGCTTTTCTGTTTATCTCGATTTTCCCCATCGCCCAGAGCCTTTATCGGATTCCCTACGAATACCCAAGACTGCTAAAAATGGTGCTCACCGCCGCCGGGTTATATTTCGTCGCCTTCTTTGTCAATCCGGCCGGTATCGCGCTCTCGATAATTATCAAATTCCTGATTGCTCTTTGCTATCCCCCGATTTTATACTTAATCGGGTTTTTTACCCGCGAGGAAAAAGATAAAGCCCGGGAGCTGGCGCTTTGGGTAAGCGGGCTCTTGAAAAAGAAGAGCGAAAACTGACTCCGGGAAAACGGTCATGAACCATGAAGTCATTTCCATACTCGGTTATTTCGGGTACGCCAACACCGGCGACGAAGCCATACTCAGCTGCATGCTGGAGCAGTTGCGTCAACTGAAACTCGACGCCGAGTATTTCGTTTATTCCGGCAACCCCGGGGAAACCCGGCGCCAGCACAAGGTCGAGGCGGTGCCCAATATCCTGCCGACCTCAACCAAATCTTACCTCATCCGGGCATTAGGCCGCAATCGCAAGAATTTCTTCAACACTTTAAAAGCTTTCAAACGCACCACGGTTTTTCTGGTCGGCGGCGGGGGTCTTTTTTACGACCATCCCGATTCCAATTTCTACCTGATGGAACTGCTCACGTTGATTCGCAAAGCCGCCGAGGCAGGCAAAAAGGTCATTTTATTCGGGGTCGGATTCGGTCCGATACATCTTGATTCCACCCGCGCGGCTCTCAAAGAAATAATCGACCGGGTGACGATGATTACCGTGCGGGACGAGCCGTCACGTAAGCTTCTGGCGGAACTCGGCATCACCCGCCCCGAGATTCATACCACCGCCGATTTCGTCTATTTTCTGAAACCAGCCCCGGCCGAACGAATTGACCAGATCATAAAAGAGGAGCGGCTCGAAAAAACTGACCGACCGGTTATCGGTATCTGCCTCTGCGGTTACCACAGCGACAACCAGGCCTGGCAGGACAGTCTTGTTCGGTTCTGTGAATTCGCCGATACCGACCTCAAAGCCTGTCTCTGGTTTATTCCCATGCAGACCGGAGGGGGATTCGATGACCGGGCCGCCGCCCGGCAAATCACCACCCGGTTGAAAAACACCGAATATATCTCTCATATCGAGGGGCAGTACACTGCCCGGGAAACAATGGGCCTTATGGCCCGGGCCGATATGATACTGGGCGAACGTTTCCACGGCGTGATTCTGGCCTTGAACAACCAAACCCCGGTCTTCGGCCTGTCTTATAAGCCCAAGGTGGAACGAGTGTTTGCGGAAATCGGACGCAATGACTGGAATATCCGGTTCGACCAGCTTTCGCCCGAGGGATTGATTCGGGGCTTCAAAAAGGTCTGGAACGCAAGAGCCGAATTGCCCGGAGAACTTCAGCAGGCTCACGCGATGCTTCTGGAAAAATCCCGCCAAAATTTCACCCTGCTGGCCGACCTGCTTAAAAAAGACTAAAGCAAAGTTAAAATTTGTTTCCGGTCGCACCCCAATTTATATTTTGAATTGGTACAAAAATCCTCGTGCAATTATGAACGTTGCAAAGAAATAAACAATGAATACTGTTGAGCCGGAAAAAGATATAAAACCTTCAAACTTGCTTCATCGCGACACCCCGCTGATTAGAGGCCGGCACATTTATTATTTGCTGGTCCTGGGAGTAGCGGCGGTGGCGGCGGCGGCATTGTTGATTGCCCCGGAGACTTTTCAGGTACCTATTATTTTTTCTTTTCCGGCGGTGCTGGTCGGCATCTATATCCTGCAAAGCCCCTTTGCCGGAATTTATCTCTTTTTGTTGTACGATACGCTCCGCCCCTACGATTTCATCTATGCCCTGCGCCCGTTGCGGCTGACTATAGTTCTTGAGGCCATAACGGTGCTGTCATGGATAATCTACCTGATTCGATCGAAAGCCTCTTTCAACTGGCCCTTTTTCAACTGGCCCTTTACGATTTTCATCGCGCTAATCACCCTTTCCGTTCTCACGGCCGAAAACGCGGGCCTGGCTTACAATACTTTCATGGTCATGATTGTTACCTACGTCATGTTCATCGCCGCCACCAATATCGTGGATTCGATCGCACGGCTCAACAAACTGGTCTGGCTGTTTCTGATGATTCACCTGTATTTTGCCCTGAAAGGGATTTACAATTTCCATTTCGGGGAGATGCTGCCCAACGGTCAGCACACGAGCGGGGTTGTCGGCAGCGCTTTTTTGGGCGACGAAAACGATTTCGCCCTGGTTATCAATATTTTCATTCCCATGACCTACTTCATGTTCATGACCCTGAAGAACAGGTTCTTGAAGATCTTCACGGGCGGGCTGATGATTATTTATGCTTACGCTATTATCTCCAGTTTTTCCCGGGGTGGCTGGGTAGGCTTGATGTCGGTTGTCATTTATTGTATTCTTAACGCCAAAAAGAAAATGGCCAGCCTGGCGGTGGTAGCCATGCTGGCGGTGGTTATGGTGGTCGTCGCTCCTTCAAGTTACTGGAACGAAATACAAACCATCTCCGACACCAGTGAATCGACCGCCGACGCCCGAATTCGCTACTGGCAGGCGGCCCTGGCTATTTTCGCCGACCATCCGGTTTTGGGCGTGGGCGCCGACAACGGCGGCATTTATCTGCCCTATTACATTTCCGGAGCTGTCAATCCTGACCGCGAATGGGGTCGCGCTTTCCACGGCACTATCCCACAGGTCCTGGCAGAACTGGGGATTGTCGGCACCGCCTGTTACTTCATGATGGCATTTATCGTCATCCGCAAATTATATACACTCAGAAAGCGCAAAGGTATCAATAACGTGCTGATTCCCCGCGATGTTCTGGCGAACGGCCTGCTGGGCGGGATTATCGCTTATTTCGTTACTGCCACCTTTATTTCCACCGTTTATTATCCCCAGCTGTGGTCGCTATATACCCTGTCGATTATTCTCATTCTGGTCGACCGGGCCGATGTAGCCCGTGATAAGGCGCAAAACACGGTCCCGGTTGAAAACGGTCAAACGGACGCAGCGGCACCATGATTAAGATCGCCGGGGAAAACAGGTTTTTTTACTCGGTCCTTTCGTTTTTGATTTTCCTGCATCTGTTTCTGATCTTTCGCCAGACCCTTTATCCTTTCCTGGACCTGCCCGGCCATCTGGCCGCAGCCACCATATACAAATATATTTCGGATCCGGAGTCTCTTTTCGCCGATTATTACGCGATCGATATTTTTCTGAAACCGAACATCGCTCACCTGCTCTTCTGCAGTACGACTGTTTTCAGCTCGGTCATGACCGCCCATAAAATATTTCTGGGATTGTATGTCATTCTGTTCCCGGTCAGCACCCTGCTGTTGATAAAAAAACTTAACGGCAACATCTGGTACACTCTTCTGGTTTTCCCCTATTTGTACAATTACAACCTGATGATGGGCTTTGTCGGGTTTGCAATCGCCGTCCCTCTGGTCATATTATTTTGCCGCCTGCTGGGTGATTACACCGATGAAAGCACGCCGACCTTTAAACTGACGCTCAGTCTCTGTTTCATTCTTCTTTATTTCGTGCACGCCCTGGCTTCGCTTTTCGCGTTGCTGGTTTTTGCGGTTTACTGCCGGTACCGTTTCAGACGGCTGAAAAAAACATTATGGTCGCTTATGCCGGCGTTGCCGGCGGTCGCGCTTTTGGTCGGCTGGTGGATATCAGAGAATGGCCACGACGCCTATCCGGGGCTTTTCGAGTTCGCGTCTGACTATTACCTGCATGACTATTTTCCGACCCTTCTAAAACGCGCTCGCCTGGTTGCGTTCGATAACTATCGCCTTTTCCCGCGTTACCTGGGCTATTCCGCGGGGATACTGTTCTTTATCGCCGCCGTCGGTCCGGCCCTTTACGGTATTTTCAAAAACCGAGGACTATTTGGGGAGCGATTGAAACAACACCGTCTCGAACCTCTCCGGCTTTTTCTTTTCTGCGCTCTAACCTGCTTTGTCCTCCTGCCGGCCGGTTTGCCGGGTCAGAGTTATCTGTATCACCGTTTCGCAGTTTACGTCTGCCTGTTTTTGATTATCATCGGCGCTGCTTTGTCCCGAAAGAAATTTAACCACCTGCAAATCGCCGCCGTTATCGCTCTCGGTCTTTTGCATTTCGGACTTTATTTCGATTATTTCCGGGATTTCGACCGGGCCAACGAAAGTATCGACGCCGAATTTTTCTCCGACCTGCAGCCCGACGGACGCCTGGTCGGGATGATTGCCGACAAGGAATATCGGGGACACGCGGTCTATATTCATTTCCCCGACTATTACATCGTCTTCAACCGTGGCATCAACGCCACCTGCCTGACCAAACATCGTTTCGGAACCATCCGGCGGCGAACATCGTTTACAATTCTGGCGCCTTACGAAGAAGACATGCGCGAAAGCGCAATCATCGACGAATTTTATCCGTATATGGATTATATCCTGGGACGGGGCAAAATCCCCGAGAAGTACGAGAATTTGATGATCGATTTCCGAATAATCAGGACCGCAAACGGCTGGTCTTTGTATAAGAGAATCGACAAACCCAATTTACTTCCGGAAACAACCGGCGACCGGCCGTTTAATCCGTAACCTAACCGTCGATTAACATATATAGAATGGTTTATTATTAATAAATTAAAAGTGGCTTATCCTTTTTTAATTTATAAATTGGTCAACGTAAATGGTTGAAATTAAAGAATACAGCGCTCAATATAAGGCCGCCTGGTCCGAATACGTACAAAACTCTCCCAGGGCGACGGTGGCGCACCAGATCGGCTGGCGCGAAGTCATGAAAACCGGTTTGGGTCATAAACCATATTACTGGCTGGCTTTCGACGGCGAACGGGTCACGGGCATACTGCCCTCGTTTCTGGTCACCACCTGGTGGCGGGCGAAATATCTCGTCTCCCTCCCCTGGATCGATTACGGCGGCATTCTGGCTGACAATCGGGAAACCGCGGAGAAACTGCTCGAACGCGCCCGGGCACAGACGGAAGCCCTCAAGGCGGATTTCCTGGAACTGCGCTCTATGGAGGACGACCGGATGAACCTGGCCCTGAGACAGGACAAGGCTACGTTCCTGATGCCTTTGAATAAGGACCCGGAAATTATCTGGAAAGCTTTCGACGCTAAACTTCGCAATCAGATCAGGAAATCGGAAAAATCGGAACTGACCATCGAGTTCGCGGGACTCGAGGGACTGGACCGGTTTTACAAGGTCTTCTGTCATAATATGCGCGATTTGGGCACGCCGGTATGGGGCCGGAAATTCTTTGAAGCTGTTCTGACCGAGTTCCCCGATAAGGCCTGGCTGGCGCTGGTCAACAAGGACGGCGCCACCATTGCCGGCGGCCTGGTGTTGGCTTTCAAGGACCGCCTCTACGTACCATCGGCCTCGGCTTACCGTCATTCGCTTCAATACTGCCCCAACCATGCCCTGTACTGGTCGGTTATCAAATATGCCTGCGAGAACGGCTACGCCATTTTCGATTTCGGCCGTTCCAGCTACGACGCCAACACTTTCAAATTCAAAAAGCAATGGACCTCGCCGCCGACCCCGTTGACCTGGCAGTACCATCTGAATCTTATCGACAACGTCCCCGGGATAAACCCGGCCAATCCGAAATACCGGATGTTTATAAATGTCTGGCGACGACTGCCGCTGCCGGTGGCCAATTTCCTGGGACCGAAAGTGATTCAAAATTTCCCGTAAGGATTTTCGAGAGCTTATGTTTTACCTGATATCCCCGTCCGGAACCCCGGTTTCGATGTCCGACCTTATCAGAACCGTCTTTTGGCGCGCCCGACCCGCCCGGGGTCGGGAACTGTTATGCGCTCAGGTACAGAAGCTCAGCCGCACGAAATACTGTTTCCCGGTGAATTCCGGACGCTGCGCGCAGACTTTGATTCTGCAGGCGCTTAAAAATAAAACGCCCGGAATCAAAGACGAAATTATCGTTCCTGCTTACACTTGCTATTCCGTCCCGGCTTCGATTGTCCGCGCCGGGCTGAAAGTTCGTCCGGTCGACATCAACCCGACCACGATGGATTACGACTACGACCGGCTGCGCCGGACCGATTTCACCCGCGTCCTGGCTCTCACCGCCGCCAATCTGTTCGGCCTGGTCAGCAACTGGACGGAACTGGAGGTGCTCGCCGCCAAACACGGTTTTTATCTGGTCGATGACGCCGCCCAGGCGCTGGGCTCTTTGTTCGACCAGCGGCCGGCGGGAAGTTTCGGGGCGGCCGGTTTCTACAGTCTCGACCGGGGAAAAAATCTCTCCACTTACGCCGGCGGGATATTAATCAGCGACGATGACAACCTGGCAAAAGAAATTACCGTACTGCATGAGCGGCTCGAAATGCCTTCCGCCGCCTCAGAGATAACGGTGTTGATTAAAATGTTTCTTTATGCTCTGCTGTTGCGGCCCCGGCTATACTGGCTGCCCAACGCATTGCCTTTCCTGGGGCTGGGCGAGACGGTGTACGACGAAAATTTTGCCATGTCGAAACTCTCCCGCCTGCAGACAGGGGCGGGCGCGGTGATGTTTCCCAGGCTCGACCGCCTCAACGAAATCCGCCGGGAGAACGCCTGTCGGCTGGCCGAGGCGATTTCAAAAGACGGCCGTTATATTATTCCCGGTTACACGACCGACAGTTGCCCGGTATATCTGCGCCTGCCGGTGCTGGCGGAAAACAAATCGGTTCGGGACAAACTGATACAAAAACTGATTGATAACGGTATCAAAGCCTCGACGATGTACCCCGATCTTATCTGCCGAATCCCGGAAATCGAACCGCACCTGGTGACCGACGATGACCTTTACCCCGGAGCGACACAGGTGGTCGAGAAACTTCTGACCTTGCCGACTCATTATTATATGCGTCCGCGAGATATCGAAACCGTGATAAATTGTCTGGTGAAATGACGAAAAATGGCAAGGTTTAAATCCATATTAAAACACAGTATCGTTTCGACCGCATATTATACCGGTTTTTTGCCCCTGCTGAAAGCGGCTCTGAGAACCGCCCCGCCCGAGAGGCCGTTAATGCTGATGTATCATCGCGTGCTGGAGAATATCGAACGCGACAACAAATATACGCAAAACGGTATCGCTGTCTCGCGGGACACTTTCGAGAAACAGATGGCTTACCTGGCTAAGTATTATCGTCCCGTTTCCCTGGATGATTTTGTCGCCGGGCTGACCGCGGGCAAAATCCTGCCGAAAAAAGCCGTGGTGATTACGTTCGACGACGGCTGGCGGGACAATTACACCTTCGCTTATCCAGTCCTGAAAAAATACGCCATTCCGGCGACTATTTTCCTGACCACCGATTTTATCGACCGCCGCGACCTGTTCTGGTTTGTCGAGGCGGCGTTGCTTCTGGAAGAAGGCAACCTGACGCCGGAACAACTGGCCGATATTCTCGAACCATATCAAAAAAATAACGATTCCCCCCAATCCCTGCGTGCTCTCGACCGTACCAATATAAAAGCTCTCGCGGGCAATTCGGATAGGTTTCTGGAAATATTGAAAACCTGTGATTTCGAGATGGTAAAGGATATTTTAAAACAATTGACCACCGTCGGAGGCGTCAAAGCGGATGAATTCATGGGAGAACGCTGGATGTTGTCATGGGATGAAATCAACGACATGGACCCCTCGCTGATTGCTTTCGGCTCCCACGGCCGGACCCACCGCATTATGACCGTCACCGCACCCGACCTTGTACGCGAGGAACTGGCGCAGTCAAAAAAGACCATCGAGGAAAAAACCGGCCGCAAGGTCGAATATTTCGCCTATCCCAACGGCAATTTCGACGACCGGGTCAAAAGTCTGGTCCGTGAAGCCGGGTACCGGGCGGCTATCGCGACCTCGTATGCGGATAAGAAACAAAAAGAATACGACCTCTATGCCCTGAAGCGCATCGGGATGCACGAGGGCGTCTCGGCCGGGATGACCGACCGGTTTTCACCGTCCCTGTTTTATTTTGCATTATCCGGCCTGCTGAATATATTGTAATCCTGATAATGACCGATATAAAAAATAACTCAATGAAACATCAGGAACTTAAAACCTTGTTGAGGACATGAAACAATTTATCAAGAAAATCATTTTCGTTATCGTAACCATACTGATGTTGCCGCTGATCGTGTTATCCAAAATCGGCACGTTGCTCCTTAAGACCAACGGCCTGTTCGAGTTTGGTTCCCAGTGCTTAGCCCTGGTTCCCGGTTTCATAGGCATCCAGTGTCGAACCGCCTATTATCGTTTCACGATGGAAGAATTTCACTCGAACTGTTATACTCTCTTCGGAACAATATTTGCCGATCCCCGGGTACGGATGAAACCTTACAGTAAGACCGGTGAATACGATATTATCGGTCTGTGCGAAATCGGGGAACGCGCCACTATCTGCAGTAAGGTGAGTATCCTGGCCGGGCGATACCAGCACAATTTCACCGACCCGACCAAAGACGTCTTCGACAGCGAGACGGTATTTGAAAAGATCATGATCGGCGACGGAGCCTTCATCGGCGAGGGAGCGTTAGTAATGGCCAATGTCGGTGAATACAGTATTATCGGGGCCGGGGCGGTAGTGGTAAAAGAGATCCCTCCATACAGTATTGCCGTCGGCAACCCGGCTAAAGTCGTCAAGGACCGCCGCGAAGAACTAAAAAAACAAAATCAAACCTCTTGACGATGACATGACCAAGCGCCCGAAAATAAATCTCATGCACGCCGTCCTGGACATGGATATCGGCGGTCTGCAGCGTTTTATCGCCGACACGGCGATGGTTATGGACCGCGACCGGTTTCATATTGAAGTCGTCTGCTACGACCGGCTCGGATGTTTCGCCGATTATCTCGGCGAACGGGGTATCGAGGTTACGCTGCTGCAGAAAAAGCCGCATTCGGCTAATTTCTCCTATCCTTTGAAGCTGGCCGGATTTCTTCGAAAGAAAAAGGTCCACATTTTGCACATGCACCCGGGGGCGTTCGTTTACGGCTGCCTCGCGGGAGCTCTGGTGCGCACGCCGGCCCTGATTTACACCGAACACGGCCGGGCGGTGGTGGAAGACCCGGTGCGCCTGGTCGAGGACCGCATTAGCGGTTTCTTCGTGCACAAGATGGTGGCCGTATCGACCAACCTCGAAAAGTACCTTGCCGAGGTCGTTCATCTGCCCGCTAAAAAAATATGCACCATCATCAACGGCATCCCCACCGCCAATTACAAGCGCGGGGAAAAGTCTCCAAAACTGCTTCAGGAATTCAACATCCCCCCCGACTGCAAAATCGTGGGCACGGTCAGCCGCCTCGACGGCGTCAAGGACCAGCTCAACATGATCAGAGCCTTCCAGATAGTGAACAAGAAAATTCCCAACAGCAAGCTTATGCTGGTTGGCGAGGGACCGATGCGGGAGTCGCTGACCGATTATATCGACAATAACAAGTTGCAGGAGAAAGTCATCATCACCGGTCAGCGCGGCGATGTTCCGGCGATGCTCAACCTGTTCGATATTTTCGTCCTGTCGTCGCTTTCCGAGGGGACGTCGATGTCGCTTTTGGAAGCCATGGCCGCTGAACTGCCCTCGGTGGTCACCAATGTCGGCGGTAACCCGGCGATTATCAGGCACGGCGAACATGGTCTGCTGGTTGAGCCCCGCGATACCGAGGCTCTCGCCGCCGCTATCTTGGAAATTCTCACCGACCGGGATAAATATGAAAAATTCGGCCGCAATTCGCTCGAACGGGTAAAAAAACATTACAGTATCGAAAAGATGGTCGCGACCTACACCGACCTCTACCTGCAGCTTTTGAGAAAAAAGAGAAAATTCAGGGATCTGACCGATTGATTGATATCGTTATCATAATCAAGGCTGTTTTCTGGCTGTCTTTTTTCCTGATTTCCTGGGCGTACTTCGGCTATCTGCTAACCCTGAAAATTATCTCGCTGGTCTATCAAAAAAAACTCGTCCGTCAGGATTTCACCCCGGATATCAGTATCGTCATCACCGTTTACAACGAGGAAAAGAGAATCCGGGAAAAACTCGACAACACCCTGTCGCTGGATTATCCCCCGGAGAAACGGGAGATAATTATCGTCTCCGACGGTTCCGACGACGAGACCGAAAATATCGTCCGCACATATATTGATAAAGGCGTCAAGCTGCTGGCTATTCCCGAACGCCATGGTAAACATTACGGCCAGGGCGAGGGTATCCGGCAGGCGCGAAACGATATTGTTGTCCTTTCCGACGCCACGACCTTTTTGAAAGAAGACGCCTTGAGGAAAATCGTCCGAAGTTTCGCCGACCCGACGATCGGGTGCGTTTCCGGCGAGGACCGTATCAAACAGGACGGGGAAGGCTCCGACGGCGAGGGCATTTACGTGCGCTACGAGATGCTCCTGCGCTCACTGGAAAGCAGAGTCGGTTCCCTGGTTGGCGTCAGCGGCTGCTTTTTCGCCATGAGAAAAAAGCTCGTCAGCGACTGGATCGACGACATGTCCAGCGACTTCTACATGCCCCTGGTGTCCCGGCTCCACGGCTACCGCGCCGTACTTGATTCCGAGGCGATCGGGATTTACCGGGTGCTCCGGAAAGCCGAAAAGGAGTTTATCCGCAAAGTCCGAACAGTGGTACACGGTTTCGAGGTTTTTTTCAATTTCAAAAAGCTGCTCAACCCTTTTAAATACGGCTTTTATTCGGTGCAGTTGCTTTCCCACAAACTGGGTCGCTGGCTGGTGCCGCTCTGGCTTTTTTTCATGCTGGTTTTGAACGCCCTGCTTCTGGACCAGGGCTCGTTATACCAGGCTCTGATGGCTGGGCAATTATTGTTTTACCTGCTGGCTTTAATAGGTTATCTTGTCAAAAAATCGAGAGATGTTTTCGTTTTCAAAATTCCGCTGTTCTTTGTGATGGTCAACCTCTCGATACTGGTGGCCTGGCATTATTATTTGATTGGCAAGAAGTTCGTAACATGGGATTCGACCAAAAGATAACCGTCTGCCACCTCATCTCCGGCGATTTGTGGGCCGGGGCCGAGGTACAAACCCATACCCTGCTTTCCTCCCTTAAAGACGAACCCGGACTTAATCTTTCGGCAGTAGTGCTCAATGAGGCCCGCCTGGCCGCGGAACTGAGAAAAACCGGTGTCGAAACAATAGTTATCGACGAGTCCAGCCACAGCTTCACCGAAATCAGGAAACGCCTGTTAAAAGAACTCGAACATAAAAACATCGATATCCTGCACAGCCACCGTTACAAGGAAAATCTCCTGGCAGCCCAAGTGAAAAAACACGGTCTCTGCCGTTGTCTTGTCCAGACCGTCCACGGTACGGGCGAACGGTTCAAGGGCATCGACCGGATAAAAATATCGCTTTACAATTATTTGAACCGCCGTGTCACCCGCAAACATTTCGACCGGGTCATCGCGGTCTCGAAAGACCTGAAGAACCAGCTCACCGAAAGTTATTCCGAAGACCGGGTGGTGACCATTCATAACGGCGTCAATCGGCGCCGCCTGCAGCCCTCGCGCGGCGCGGCGGAAATTCGCCGGGAACTGGGTATCGCCGAAAACCGACCCGTTCTCGGCACCGCCGGACGGATGGTACCGGTAAAGGGCTACGATTTGCTGCTCAAGGCCGCCGATTATATCGTCGAAGACAACCCGCAGGTAATGTTCGTCATCGCCGGCGACGGCCCGCTTAAAGCCGAACTCGAACAGCAGGCCACCGCTGCGGGTCTGAAAAACAACGTCAAATTTATCGGCTTCCGCGAAGATATTATTGACATTCTCAACTGCCTGGACATATTTGTGATGTCGTCGCACCATGAGGGTATCCCGATGGTTCTGCTCGAAGCCATGGCACTGCAAAAACCGGTGGTCTCCACCGCGGTCGGCGGCATCAGGGAAATCATCCAGGACAACATCTCCGGTCTCCTGGTTAAACCGGGCGATTTCAAATCGCTGGCCCTGGCCTGTTTGATAATGCTCAACCGTCCGGATACCCGCACCCAGTTGAGCCTGGGCGCCGTCAAAAGAATCAGGGAAGAATTCTCGGTCGAGGTACAGAAAGAAAGAATTTTGAAACTGTATCGGCAGGCGTTAGAACCGTCATGAAAATATTGCTGATAACCCATCTGGTCCCCTACCCTCCCAAGGGGGGCGTAACTCTGCGCAATTACAACCTGCTGAAAGAAACCGCCGCCCACCACGAAATTCACATGGTCACTTTTTACCAGCGGGTCCATCACCGGGATGAGCAGGAACTGAAGCACAGCATTGAGGAGGTCCGCAAACTGTGCCGTCGGCTCGAGGTTTACCCTGTTCCGACCGACTACAGCCGTTTCGGCTGGTACGCCCTTTTGTTTTTCAACCTGTTCTCGCTCACACCTTATTCGGTCTGGCGTTACAGTTCGAATCCAATGACCGCGGTCATAAAGAACCTGTTGGAAGAGGAAAAGTTCGACCTGATGGAGTTGGGAACGATCGCCCTGGGCAATTTCTGCCGGCTGGCGCCGGATTTACCCAAGGTGCTGGTGCATCATAATATCGAATCGCACCTGCTTCTGCGCCGCAGCAAATATTACCGCAATCCCCTCGCCCGGCTCTACGTCGCCTGGCAGGGCTGGAAACTGAAACGTTACGAACGCAAAATTTCGAGACGGATAGACTATCATACCACCGTGTCGCAGGGAGACAAGGACATTCTCTCAGAATACTGTCAGGACGCGCGAATCGAGGTTGTTCCCAACGGCGTCGATACTGAATATTTCCGCGCGACCGACGACCCGGTGACCCCCAACAGCCTGATTTATGTCGGCGGCATGACCTGGTTTCCCAACTACGACGCGATTCAGTATTTTCTCGAGGAAATCTGGCCGCTGGTCAATGCCGAGGCGCCCGACGCCACGTTTATTCATATCGGCCGGCAAACCTCCGACGAATTCGAAAAGCTGTCGCGGAAAAACCCGAATTTGAAATTTCTCGGGTATGTCGACGATATCCGGCCAGAAATAACCAAAGCCGCGGTGTATATTGTCCCCCTGCGGATTGGCGGCGGAACGAGATTGAAAATACTCGATGCCCTTTCGATGGGTTCTGCGATCGTAAGCACCTCGATCGGCTGCGAGGGTATCGAAGTCACCGACGGCGAGGATATCCTGGTGGCCGACGATCCGTATACTTTCGCCCAGAAAATAATCGGTCTTTTCCGCCAGCCGGAAAAAAGGGAGGCGATGTCCCTCAAAGCGCGGCAAACCGCCCTTGAAAAATATTCCTGGAAAATAATCGCCCCGAAACTCGAAAATGTATACCGCACGGCCGCCGGCCGTCGTCACCAATAAATTTATCCGCAATCGGGACGATAATGTAATATAATAATGGTCGAAAACGGTAAGGTGGAAAGAAACAGCGATGTATCCCTGGATTGCCAGAAATCTCATCTATTATCCCGTTCAGTTTTTACGCGGCGAAAAAGTCAATAAATACCGCGACGAACTGCGGGCTTTCAACCGCCTGTCGGTGGAACATATGAAAGAGAAACAATGGGAGAAAATGACCGCCCTGCTCAAATACGTTTACAAAAACAATCCCTATTACAAAAAACTTTTCGATGATAATAACCTGACTCCGGAACGGATCCAGAATCCCGATGATTTCAAGAAAATCCCCTATTTGAACAAAGCCGTCATCCAGACCAACCATAAGCAATTGCTCTCGACCGGCAGCCGCCGCCTGGACCACCGCAAAACCTCCGGTTCCTCGGGTATGCCGCTTCAGTTCGTCAAGGACCGCATCGCTCTGGCCTGCATGAACGCCGTCATGCACGAGGTTTACGGCTGGCACGGCATCGAAATCGGCGACCGCTCCTGTCGCATCTGGGCTATCCCCAGGGAATTTAAAAGACAGTGGTCGATTTTTATCCGGGATCTGCTCCAGAACCGAATCCGGTTGAATTCGTTCGATGTATCCGACGAAAGCAGTATTAAATTTTACCACGCCATCCGAAAATTCAAACCCAAATTCATGATGGGTGTCCCCAGCTACATGACCGATTTCAGCAAACGGCTCATCAAAGCCGGCCTTAACCCGGCTGATATGGGACTGAAAACGCTGATTACCACCGGGGAAATTCTCTACCCGGCCCAGAAAGAACTGCTCCAGGAACATTTCCGCTGTACTATCGCCAACGAATACGGCACCACCGAATGCGGGATTGTCGCCTTCGCCTGCCGTCACGATAAAATGCATGTGCAGAATTACAACCTTTATGTCGAAGTCATCAATCCCGAAACCGGCCGGGACGCCTGCCCCGGCGAGCCGGGGGAAATCGTCCTGACGGAACTTCACAGCTACGCCATGCCCTTCATCCGCTACCGGCTCGGCGACACCGTCGTGCTCTCAGACGAACTATGTTCCTGCGGGATGGAATCCCCCCTGTTCGCCCACATTGAGGGGCGGCTGGAGGACATGATCGAAACCCCCGACGGCCGCAAGGTCGCCGGCGGCATGCTTTATTACACCCTCACCAGGGGCATCCACCAGTTCAAGGCTTACCAGCGGGCGGTCAACAAGCTCGAGGTTTTCATCGAAAAAGGCCCGGATTTCTCGGAAAAATTCCTCGAGGACGTCATAGTCAAGTGGCGGGAATACCTCGGCGAGGAAATGCAGTTCGAGTTCAAGTTCGTCGACCGCGTCCCGGCCGACCCGAGCGGCAAACTGCGCTATTTCGTGCCCGAATTCGACCCGGAATACACCAAGGACGGACCCCTCAAAAAATAAATCA
>JBMOKZ010000122.1:0-2471 GCA_049324195.1 Candidatus Zixiibacteriota bacterium
TTGAACTTTTTGTCGATAAATTTTAAGTGCAATAGGAGTTGCTTTGGATTTTAACTGGTCAATTTTGATGGCCGGCGGCCAGGAGGGTGCCGGCGGCGGCGGAATAATTACATTGGTCTGGTTTGGTCTGATCTTTGTAATTATGTATTTGTTGTTAATCCGCCCTCAGCGCAAAAAACAGAAAGAGCACGAAAAGCTCTTGAGTGAATTGAAAAAAGGTGATAAAGTTGTAACTACCGGTGGCATGTTTGGGACGATTTTCGCCATTGACGAAGAAAGAAATCGGATTGTATTGAAAATCGGCGATGATACCAAACTGGAATTTTTGAAATCTTCCATTGCCGGCCGAGTAGAGAAATAACTGAAGTATTTGAGGAGATACCGTGGTGGAAAAAGAAATTGTGATATACGGTAATCCTGTGTTAAGGGAAGTTTCGAAACCGGTTGATGAAATCAACCAGGAAGTAAAAGATTTAGTGTCCGCAATGTCGGCCACTTTGAAAAAAGCCAAGGGACTGGGCTTATCAGCCGTCCAAATCGGTGTTTTAAAAAGAGTCTTTATCGTCGACCTGTCAGCGGTCGATATCAACGAAACCCTGCGAGTGTTTATTAACCCGGAAATATTGGTAACCGATGGCGAGATCGAGTTCGAGGAAGGGTGTCTTTCTTTTCCGGGCATTTACCAAAAAATTGTCCGACCCGAAAAAGTAAAAGTACGGGCAGCGGACCTTGACGGTCGAATTTTTGAGATGGAGGCTACGGGCTTGATTGGCCGCGCCGTTTTGCATGAATTTGACCATCTCGAGGGTAAACTGTTTATTGATTATTTCTCACCGATGGCGAAAAGTTTAATCAAGGGCAAACTTCGCAAGTTGAAGGCTGCCTGCTAAGAAACCTGTCTTAACATACGTTTTTCCGCTGTTGTCTGAGTCTTTTCAGCCACGGTCCAAGCCAGTATGAGAATTGTTTTTATGGGCACGCCGGAGTTTGCCCGAACGCCTCTGGCTTGCTTGTGCACAAGCAAGCATCAGGTTTTGGCGGTGGTTACCGGCCAGGACAAGCAATCCGGCCGGGGACGTTTATTAATGCCCACACCCTGTCGCCAGGAAGCGGAACGCCGGAACCTGCCGGTTTTTACCCCGATAAGTCTGGACGATAATGAGCTGTACGAGAGCCTGAAAGCGCTAGATCCCGACCTGTTTGTCGTGACCGCTTTCAGGATTCTACCGGAAAAACTTTTTAACCTGCCGCGACTGGGCTCAATCAATATTCATGCCTCGCTCCTGCCGAAATACCGCGGGGCCGCGCCGATTAACTGGGCGCTGATAAACGGCGAAAAGGAAACCGGTCTGACCAGCTTTTTCCTCAAGAAAAAAGTGGATTGCGGGGATATGATTCTCCAGGAGAAAGTTGCGATCGCCGATGATGACAATTTCGACTCGCTGTACGCGCGTTTATCTGAGATGGCCGGGCCGTTTCTGATGAAAACGCTCGATATCATCGAGTCCGGGCAATGCCGGCCCCTGTCCCAGGAAAACGTCAAGGCCAGCCGGGCGCCTAAAATCACCCCTTTCGATGCCCTGATCGATTTCGGATTCCCGGCTGAAAAGGTCCGCAATTTTATCCGGGGACTGGCCACTCGGCCCGGCGCCTATACTTTTTTCCGCGGCGGCAAAGTCAAGATATTCGCCGTCGCTCTCAACGACTCCCCGACCGACGAACATCTCCGGCCGGGGTCGGTCATTCATAATAGAAAAAAACTGCTGGTCCGATGCGACCGGTCAGTAATTGAAATTTTAAGACTCTTACCCGAAGGTAAAAAAGAGATGGATGGTATTTCTTTTATCAACGGTTTCAAACCTCAGACGGGTGAAGTTTTCGGAGAAATCAACAAGGAAATGGAGCCATTGCCGTGAAAAAGGAAATTCTGATCAATTCAACCGAGTACGAAAAACGGCTGGCAATTCTCGAGGACGACAAACTGGTGGAACTTCAGGTCGAACGATCCGATTCCGAACGTATGGTAGGCGATATTTACAAGGGCCGTATCAAAACCGTTCTGCCCGGTATGCAGGCTGCCTTTGTCGATATCGGCATGGAAAAAGCGGCCTATCTGCATTCCTCGGATATCGGCAAAGAAACGCACCATCGGTACGACTCCGAAGAATTTGAGGAGGAAGAAGCCCCGGCGGAAATTATCCGTAAAACCCGCCATATGGGAATTGAAACTGTTTTGAAACGCAATCAGGAAATTCTGGTGCAAATCATCAAGGAACCGATTTCCACCAAAGGCCCCCGGATAACCTCGGAAATTTCCATTCCCGGGCGGTTCCTGATTATCGTGCCCGATGATGACCATATCCGCCTGTCCCGCCGGATCACCAACTGGAACGAGAAAAAACGATTGAAACGGATTATCGCGCCGCTGCGTCCCGAGGGTTTCGGGCTGATTGTCCGAACCGAGGCCGAGG
>JBMOKZ010000123.1:0-2440 GCA_049324195.1 Candidatus Zixiibacteriota bacterium
TCGAGGAAGCCGACGCCAACGGCTCGGGCGGCGAACCGGATATTTCCGATATTACCAAACTGATTGACAACCTGTATCTGTCCCACGGCGCTCTTCCGGCCTGTCCGTAATACGAAAACAGCGTAATTTTTGCGATAAAGGTCGTCTCCGAAAAATCGGAGACGGCCTTTTTTTTTTATTGGATTATTTAAGATTACTTATTATATTTAATTGGCGTTTGGTAAACCAGGCTAGTTCAATAACAGCGATTACTTGCTTTTTACAGGTCCTCACATTATGTTTAGGTCGGATATTTTTATCCGGAAAAAATATATTTTTCCCGTTAGAGGCGGTAAAAATTCAAAAGGTAGTATCTATTTTTTATCCAGGACATTTCTTAGGTTTTGGAGTTTTATAGGTTAAACTCTGTATATCTTATATGGTTGCATAACAATGTCTTAGGAAGGAGGTGAGCGGGTAAAAATAATTTCATGTGATTAGTATATGGATGACCAGGGGATGTCATAAAACGATTATGACCCAAAATTACTTTTACTTAAGCATTTTTTAAGCACTCGAAAGGAGCAAAGAATGGCGAAGAAGCTTATTACTTTGTTAATCCTCACCTTATTTGTCCTCTCCGTCCTGGCCGTAACTGCCGGAGCTAAATCCTACATCAAAGACGAACGCTCTGAGCGGCTTTCACATTACGGCTTCCTTACCAAGAGAGTGGCCACTTTGCCTGCTAACAGCGAATTTAGCGGTAATCCGGGCAAATCCATTATTACTGGTACGGCTCTTGGTTTCGACGAAGTTAATGACGGCGGCCCGGGCGCTCTGGTAGGTACCAGCTGGCGCGATAAGCAGTATCATTGTTCCGCGCCTCGTATGATTGACTGGCGCTCTCCCAGTCCGAGAATCCATATGGGTTACACTTATCAGACCTGCGCCGGCGAACCGGATGCCTGTGCCCGGACTTTCGCTTACAACCTGTATGATCCGATTACCGGTACCTGGCCGAAAAGCGAAAATATCGGCTGTGCGGTGCTGGTCGCTCCGACTCAGGGAACTTATGTTTCTCTCGATGTCGAGCCGGCTAATGGCGGCGCCCTGATAGCCGGTCATATCTCCGACGACGGTACTTTCACCGATTCGTATGCCAGTCTGGGCTGGGACGCCACTGCCGGCGCCTCGGTGTTCTGCGGCTGGAGCCAGTATGCTCGCGACATCAACCTCGCCTTGGGCGATGACGGGGTAACTTATCCTCGTGTCGAGCATCACATTGTCGGCACGGATACGGCCACTTACATGCTGTGCTATGAAGGCGTCTGGGATGCCAGCGATGTCTATCAAGGCTCCTATCTCGAATTCTGGAAAAAGACCGGCGCTTCGAGCACCACGCCCGGTCCCTGGACGATGACTATCCTGTCCGAGAATACTGCCACCACTGACGATTTCTGGTGGGATTCCTGGCACATCGCCGCCTCGCGGGTTTCCGGGAAGGTCATGGTCTCATGGGTTAACTTTATTGCGGATACGGTCCAGAACTCCGGTTCGGATGTGTTCTATCGCCTGTCCGAAAACATGGGTGACACCTGGGGCCCGGTGGTTAATATTACCGGCTATGAATCAACCGGCAACGTTCCCGGCCATCGCGCCTGGATCGAATCGAGCTGTTTAATTTCCAGTGATGACGATCTGCACGTCATCTGGAGCGGCAATATTTACTGGCCTCCGCATCTGTATCCCGATTCCGCGGCGGTATATAATAACAGCCGCAGTTGCCGTCTGTTCCACTGGTCCAGCGGCACGGACATTATCAGTACCATTCAGAATGCCGAATGGGATGCCGGGCGGATGTGCGGTGTCGGCGGTATGAACGTGCTGAACCTGGCCCGGTTCCAGGTTTCGGAATGCGCCGGTCGTCTGTACGCCCTCTGGATTCAGTTTGGCGACCCGGACAACGGCGACTCGACCGACTGCGCCGACTATGACGGCGGCTACAGCGATTTCGCGATCGGTTACAACAGTGACCTGTTTATGGCCATCTCGACCGACCTGAACGGTTCAGCCTGGGATGCGGCCCGTAACCTGACCAACACCAAAACCCCGGACTGCGGCCTTGACAGCTGTAATTCGGAAACCATGCCGGCGATGTCGCGTTTCGGGATGGACAACAGCGACTGGGCCAGTCTCGACTGGAGCAACGCCGACTCCGCTTATACGGTCAACCCCGGCGACCACAACAACACGTCATATCTCGACGTGATGTATGTCGACGACCATTCCCCGAGTGCGGCGATGGATAACACGGCTCATCCGGCGACCTGGACCTACAACCCGCACAAGTGGTTCCGCCTGCCCTGCGTGGACCCGGTTATCAAGCCGATTATCAGAATTTCGCAGGGTGATGTTGTTTACCCGTTCTATGTCCAGCACGGCGACACCTATGCCCTGAAGG
>JBMOKZ010000124.1:0-18299 GCA_049324195.1 Candidatus Zixiibacteriota bacterium
GATTCCTGATTATGTGATCCTAGTTATAAGTGATGTTGGTAATAAAATAAATATTACCTTCCCTGTGAAAACGTCTCAGGTCAGACATGAATTTAAATTATAATAAAATGAGTTATAAACCAATCAAATTGTCAGGAGCACAGGGCTCCTGACCTACTTTAGCTTTTTCAACACGCCCTTAAGCCGTGGGGCACCCATTTTACACCCCCCACGGGAACCTTCCCAACCCCCCGAATATTAATGTCTTGACGAAGTATTATTTTAAGCTATATTTACAGGCTAATAATTTTTTTAAGGTAGATTTTAAAAATGAAAAGAACGTTTCAACCTTCGAACCGGAAGATGCTCAACGACCATGGCTTCCGGGCCAGAATGAAAACCAAAGGCGGCCGGAAAGTCCTGGCCAGCCGTCGGGCTAAAGGCAGAAAAAGACTGACGGTTAAAGTTGGCCGAAAGAAATAAACTTCCCCGCAGCTTCAGTCTGAAAAGTCGGACCGAAATCGCCGGACTTATGAAAAACGGCCGAAGGTTCCCGGGGAATTTCTTTACCCTCGTCTGGGAACCGGCCGAAAAATTCAAATTCGGGGTCCTCATCTCGAAACAAGCCGGCATCGCCGTGGAAAGAAACCACCTCAAAAGGCTTTTCAGGGAAGCCGTGAGACTGAATCGGGAGCGCCTGAATCTGACCGGGAAATTCGTCATCCTCCCCGGTAAACAGGCCGGTAAAAAGGATTTTGAAGAGATTAATGCCGATGTCGGCCGAGTGTTCGAAAAAGTCAGACTCAAAAACTGAGCGCGTTTCGCTTTTCGCGTACCCGCTCATTTTTCTCATTTATATTTATCGCGCGACCCTGTCCCCATTCATCGGAAACAGTTGCCGTTTTGAGCCGACCTGCTCCCGTTATGCCGAGGACGCCCTCCGCAAATACGGAGCGCTCCGGGGCAGCTGGCTGGCGGTCAAGCGCGTATTGCGGTGCCATCCCTGGCACGAGGGTGGGTACGACCCTGTTAAATAGTAATTTAAGTATATATAGGATAAAGTCTTAGGGTAAAGACAGAGGGAAATATTTTGGATAAAAAGACCTTACCGTTTATCATTTTGTTGATTATTGTCGTCATTGCCTACTGGCCCTTAATGGAATATCTGGGCCTTAACCCGAAACCGAAACCGAAAGAAGCAACCGAACAACCGGTTGACACCACTTACCAGGAAGCCCAGCCGGCTACGCCAACGACATCGACGCCGGTTTCCGAGGGTGAAACCGTCCCGCCCGCGGCGACCGTCGCCCAGGAGTTATACGATACTCTTCCGATTGATACGATAATGGTCGAAACCAATAAATATTTGATTACCCTTACCAATCACGGCGGCGGTCCGGTTTCGATCCGGCTCAAAGATTACTTTTACCGTAGCGGCGATCCGGTCGAGATGGTTCCGGACTCTGATGGTCCGGCGACCGAAGCTGTTTTCGGTAGCGGCACCTATACGACTGCCCGGCTGGTTTTCAACTCTTCGCTGCCGGCCGGTCATTACAGCGCTGTCTCGGAACCTCTGGAGCTGGTTTATACTTACAGCCAAGTTGATGGTGGACTGATAATTAAGCGGTTGAAATTTTATCCCGACAACTACCATTACGACCTCGCATTAGAGGTTATCAACCGCGAGGCGTTCGGATTCGAGCGCAAATACAGCCTTATCTGGCATAACCCGCTTGATATCACTGAGCCGAATATTAAGATGGATTACCAGTCGTTCGAGGTGGTCGCGATGATGTCCGGCTCGCGGGAAACCCTTGACGATTATGACGATAACGACCGCCTTAATCAGGGGCTCGACGGCGTCACGGAATGGGGCGGGGTGCGCTCCACATACTTCGCGGCGGTGCTTATTCCCCGCAACCGCGAGGCTGATGGTGTTTTTGGACAGGGACTTAAGCAGACGATCGTTACCTCAGAGGGTAAAACCGAACAACGCCAGTTAACGGTCGGCCTCAATATGCCCTTCGCCAATGTCCCCTCGTTTGCCGATACCTTCACGGTCTTTGTCGGCCCGCTCGATTATCCCCTCCTTTCGGAATATGATGTCGATCTCGAGGATATGCTCGGTATCGGCACTACACCGGTGGTCGGCTGGATAATCAAACCGTTCGCTATAGCCATAATGTGGCTGCTGCCAAAAATGTACACGGTCATTCCCAACTACGGATATGTAATTATCCTGTTCGCGCTGCTGGTAAAAATCATAACCCTGCCGCTGTCACTGAAATCGTTCCGCTCGATGAACGCCATGAAAGAGCTTCAGCCGAAAATCGAGGAGCTGAAAACCCGTTACAAGAAAAATCCGCAGGCGATGAACTCCGAAATGATGAAACTCTACAAGAAACACGGGGTCAGCCCCATGTCCGGGTGCCTGCCAATCCTTTTACAAATGCCTCTGTTTTTCGGCCTGTTCTCGGTTTTCCGCTCGACCATTCTGCTTCGCGACGCTCCCTTCGTCTGGTTTATCACCGACCTGTCGCGCGGCGCGGATTCCTTTACCGACCCGTATATCATCCTCGTGCTGGTAATGGTCGGCTTCCAGTTCCTCTCACAGAAACTGACGATGCCGAGCACCCAGCAGAACAAGGCGCTGATGTATATCATGCCGTTTTTCATGGGTTTCATATTCTACCAGTTCGCGGCTGGACTGGTGCTGTACTGGGCTTGTTTTTCGGCTTTTTCGCTTATAGATTATTTCCTGTTCAAGCGCAATAAAAACACAGAGGTACAGACTGCGTAAGACGATGTTATGCCGCGTCATCATAAAAATTCGTCGGGCGACGATGACACCATCGTCGCCGTCATAACTCCGCCCGGCGAGGGCGGGATCGCCGCTCTCCGCCTGTGCGGCTCGCGCAGCCTGACACTCATCAATCGCTTTTTCAAATCGGCCTATCATAAAAACAAACGATTTACCCCGTTTTTGATGCGCTACGGGTATTTCGCCATCGATGATAATTCCACGCTCGATGAAATCACCGCCGTGTTTATGCCCGAGGGCGAGTCGTACACCGGTCTCGACCAGGTCGAGATTTTCTGTCACGGCGGCCGACAGGTCGTGAAAAAAATACTCGACGAACTGATTGCCGCCGGAGCCCGACCGGCCACCCCCGGTGAGTTTACCCGCATGGCTTTCCTCAACGGCCGCATCGACTTAACCCGCGCCGAAGCAGTTGCCGATATTATCGCCGCCAACACCGACTGGTCCTACCGGGTGTCGCGCGAACACCTGCTGGGCGCCTATTCGCGACATATCGAAAATCTGCGAAAAAAGCTGGTGGCGGCGCTGGCTGATATCGAAGCCTCGATTGATTTCCCCGACGAGGAAATCGTCACCGCCGAATCCGAAGAGCTGCTCGAGACGGTCGATGATATCCGACACCAGATAGAAGAACTGCTGGCTACTTATACCGGGGGAAGAATCGTGCGTGAGGGTTTTAAAATCGCCATTGGCGGCCGGCCTAACGCCGGGAAATCATCCCTTTTTAATCAACTGCTACAGAAAGAACGGGCGCTGGTCCACCCCACCGCCGGTACTACCCGCGATTATCTCTCTGAATGGATCGATCTCGAAGGTATTGCGGTCAACCTTATTGATACGGCCGGACTCCGCGAAAAAGGCAGCCAGGTCGAACAGGATGGTCATAAACAAGCTTTGAAGATAATGGGCGATGCTGACCTGGTTATCTGGATGGTCGATATATCATTGCGAGGTTGGAAATCAAAACTCGAGATCGACCTTAAATTATTGAACAAAAAAGTTATATTATTGGTCGGCAACAAGATAGACTTAGTAAAGGGTCAGTATGACACCAACGGCTATGTAGATATGGCATTGATATCCTGCCTTAATGGCAGTGGCATTGAAAGTTTAAAAGAACGCATAAGTGAACTTATTAATGATAATATGCCGGATTTGACCTCGGGCACTGTCGTAACCTCGGCCCGCCATAAACACAAGCTCGAACAGGCCATCGAATTTATTAAAAATGCTCGAGAGAAGATAGCGGCCGATGACTCGCCGGAGCTGACCGCTTTCGAGCTTAACCAGGCCGTAAAGACTCTTGATGAAATAACCGGCAAAGTGTATAATGAACAGATTCTGGACGAAATATTCGCCCGCTTCTGTATCGGCAAATGAGATGCGAAGCGAGATATTTGAAGAGTGAGAGGATTTAGCTTTGGATGTTTCACATGAAACATCCAAAAATTCTGAACATGCTTATCGGGTAGAAAATCAGAAATTGAATGTATATGAGTGCGAGAGATTTTGACATAATCGTGGTGGGCGGCGGTCACGCCGGGGTCGAGGCTGCCCTGGCGCCGGTGCGGATGGGTGCCACGGTCGCACTGGTCAGCATGGATAAAACCAAGCTGGCGCTGATGTCCTGCAATCCGGCGATTGGTGGTATCGGGAAATCCCACCTGGTGAAGGAAGTCGATGCCCTCGGTGGTCTGATGGGTCAGGCGATCGACGCCACCGGGATACAGTTCCGTCGGCTCAATTTGTCACGCGGTCCGGCAGTCTGGTCCACCCGCGCCCAGGCCGACCGTATTGCTTATACTAAATATATATCAGATTTTGTAGCAGCCCAAAAGAACCTGACCGTTATCGAGGCTATCGCCGGGGAAATACTCACTGAAAACGGCCAGGTGGCGGGTATCCGCACTGAAGCCGGGGAAATAATCTCCGCCCGGGCGGTTATTCTGGCCACCGGGACTTTTCTGGGCGGATTGATTCATATCGGAAAGACCAAAATCCCCGCCGGTCGAATGGGTGAGAAAGCCGCTTATCAGATGTCCGAATCGCTCCGAAAGCTCGGGTTCGAGGTTGGCCGGCTTAAGACCGGAACCCCACCCCGGCTTGACGGTAAAACAATTGACTGGGACAAATGCCAGATTCAACCGGGTGAGGAGCCGGTCCCGTTTTTCTCCTATCGGTCCGGGGACCGCCGGTTTGAACAGGTCCCCTGTCATCTGACCCGTACGACCGAGGCTACCAAAGAGATAATTTTGACCAATGCCCGCCTCTCCCCGATTTTTTCAGGGCAGATAATTTCAACTGGACCCAGATATTGTCCATCCATAGAAACTAAATTTCACCGCTTTGCCGACAAGCCGACACATCATATTTTTCTCGAGCCCGAGGGCAACGGGACCTCGGAAATCTACCCCAATGGTTTCTCCACAGCTCTGCCGGAGTATATTCAGGAAAAGGCTATCAGGACCGTTATCGGTTTGGAGCACGTTGAAATGACCAAGCCGGGGTACGCGATCGAGTACGATTATTGCCCCGCTTACCAGTTGAAACCATCGCTCGAAGCCCGGCGTCTTCCCGGTCTGTTTTTCGCCGGCCAGATAAATGGTACCTCGGGTTACGAGGAAGCTGCGGCCCAGGGGCTGATTGCCGGGGTTAACGCTGTTGCTTTTATTAATGATGACCAGCCTTTGATTTTTGACCGTTCCGAGGCTTATATCGGGGTGATGATTGACGATCTGGTAACCCGCTCAACTACAGAACCTTATCGGATGTTTACTTCACGGGCCGAGTACCGTCTGGCGCTACGTGAGGACAACGCCCGCGACCGGCTGTTTGATAACGCTTATCAATACGGGCTGATTGACCCGGATGACTATCGCCGATTTAAGAAATTGCAGGAGGAAACTCATAAGGAAATAGGTCTTCTGCGGAAGATTCATATCGGGGTGGATTCTCTGGGTGAGCTGACCGGGAAATTTCAGCGTACCGAACGGGTGTCGCTGGAAAAACTGCTGAAACTTCCGGGAGTAAGTCTGGATGAAATATTGCCCGTCATCAAAAAGAATAACGGAGCCTTTACCGGGGATCCCGAAATTCTCCAGCGGGCCGCGATCTTTATACGCTATCAGGGCTATATCGATAAGCAGCAGCGGGAAATCGATAAGTTCAAAAAGCTCGAGAGTGAGAAAATCCCGTCTGGTTTTGCGTATGAAACCGTTTCCGGGTTAAAAAACGAAGCCCGGGAGAAATTCCTCCGTTATCGTCCGGTATCACTGGGTCAGGCCGGCCGGCTTGAGGGCGTCACGCCGGGGGATATCGCAGTTTTGTCAGTATATCTTAAGAAATACAAAGCCAATATGTTATGATTAATAAGATAACTCCTGTCGAGTACTCCGCCGACGTCCTTTTACAAAAATATATCGACCGAATTGCTCTGGAAAGATATTTTCAGACATTGCTGGCATTCAATCGGAAAGTAAACCTTGTTTCACGTGAAACATCCCCTGCTGATTTGACTCGACTTACGGTTGAATCCCTGCTCCCGCTCAATGTTATTGAGAAAGAAAATCCGGATTTTAATATTTCCAGTTATCTTGATATCGGTTCCGGCGGCGGATTTCCCTCGATACCAATAATCCTTTCGCGAAATATTGAAACTGTCCGCCTGCTGGAGAGAACCGCCAAAAAAGCCTTAGCCCTGGAAAAAATAATCGAAGAATTACAGCTCAAGGCTGAAATTTTGCCGAAAAATTTTGAGGAAGTCAAATTCAATCGAACTTTTATGCTTATTACCCTGCGTTATGTCAAGCTCACCGAGCCGCTGTTGAAAAGAATATTCAGGCTGCTCGATGACGGGGGTTGTTTTGTTTATTACTCTGCGACCGAGCTGGAACTGTATAAAAACAGCGCCCGTTTATACGCTTTCGAATATTCAGAACCCGCTGTAAATAAATATCTTACCATATATAGAAAATAATTTATTCTCGCCTTTCGTTTTTTAGTTGATTCGCGAGGAGATACCCTTTACCATTGGGGCACTTATCGAAGATGTTGACAAGGAGCGCCTTTGGCTAAGATTATTGCAATCGTGAACCAGAAAGGGGGCGTGGGGAAAACCACCACCGCCGTCAATCTCAGTTCCTGTCTGGCCGCCGCGGAGAAAAAAACGCTGCTGGTGGATATGGACCCTCAGGCCAATTCGACCAGCGGGGTCGGATTCGATAAAAACAGTATCGAGAGTTCGATTTACGATGTTTTGATCGGCGAGAAATCTTTAAGCGAGGTGATCCGACCGACCGAGCTCAATTTTCTCAATATCGCGCCATCATCGATATCCCTGGTCGGCGCCGAGGTGGAGCTGGTGAGCGTGCTGTCGCGGGAACAGCGTTTGAAAAGCGCCCTGGCGCCGATAATGGATGATTATGACTATGTTATTGTCGACTGTCCGCCCTCGCTCGGCCTGTTGACCATCAACACCCTCACCGCCGCCGGTTCGATAATCATCCCCATCCAGTGTGAGTATTATGCGCTCGAGGGCCTGGGGCAGCTGATGAATACCGTAAAACTGGTCCAGCAACACCTCAATACCAACCTGAAAATCGAGGGGGTGCTCCTGACGATGTTTGACGGCCGGCTGAATTTGTCCAGGCAGGTCTCGGAGGAGGTCCGCAAATATTTCGACGACAAGGTTTACACCACGGTCATCTCGCGCAACGTGCGCCTGTCCGAAGCGCCGTCGTTCGGCAAACCGATTATCCTCTACGATATCCTTTCGACCGGCGCGGAAAATTACATGTCTCTGACGAAAGAGGTACTGGCTCAATGAGTAAAATTGTCCTGGGTAAGGGGTTGAACGCTCTTATTCCCGGAAACGAAACGACCGCGGACGAAACGTCCGAATACCGGTCAATCGCGCTCGAGAAAATTCGTCCCAACCCGATGCAGCCGCGGCGGGCGTTCGACGAAGCGCGCCTCCAGGAACTGGCGGAGTCGTTCAAGGAAAACGGCATCATGCAGCCTCTGGTAGTGCGTAAAAGCGAAGGCGGGTACGATATTATCGCCGGCGAGCGCCGTTACCGCGCGGCCAAACTGGCCGGATTGCAAAAAGTTCCCGTGCTGGTGCTCGAGGATATCGACAACAACCGTCTGCTGCGAATGGCTCTGGTCGAAAACATCCAGCGCGAAAACCTGAACCCGCTCGAGCTGGCCGAGGCTTACAAGCAGCTACTGGAGCGGGGCGGGTTCACCCATAACCAGCTGGCCGAACAGCTGGGTAAAAGTCGCACCGCCGTCACCAATCAGCTTCGATTGCTGACACTGCCGGATTCGGTCCAGAAATTGATTCGCGAGGGCCGCATCACCGAGGGGCATGCCCGTTCGATCCTGGCGATGGGCACCGAGACCGAGATGCTGGAAATGGTTAACCGCATTCTTACCCGGTCGCTGTCGGTGCGCGAGGTCGAGCGATCGGTGCAGCGGACGAAGAAACGCCGTTTGGTGCCCAAAAAGAAACTGCCCGAGCTGGTCGAAATCGAAAATCAGCTCAAGCGCCTGCTGGGGACCTCGGTTAAAATCAGCCACGGCCTCAAAAAAGGCAAAATCGAAATCGAGTATTATGGCGACGATGACCTGGAGCGGCTGCTGGAACTGTTTGTGAAGCTCGAGATGTAATTATGGAACAGAAAGGTAACTATGTGACGATAATGCTCATACCCGACGGCACCGAGAGCCGCCGGGGCTGGCGCATACGGCAATGGTTGCTGAAAACGCTGGTCGGAGCTTTTATCGGGCTTTTAGTCGGCATCGTCCTGTTCTTCATCTTCTACGGGCAGATGGTCACCCGGGCCGCCCTGACGGAGAAACTTCAGAACGAAAACGCGGCGCTTAAACGGTACAAATACAAAGTACAACTGCTCGAACAAAATCTGCTTCAGGCGCGCGAAATCGTCAGCCGCATGGCCACCCTGGCCGGCATCGATTTCGATTTCCCGGAACTTCCCGACGACTCGACCATTTTCGCCGAGCTGGACAAAACCGGGATAGCCGTTATCGACCGCCCTACCGCCGGGGATTTCAGTCTGCCGGTCGGGCTGCCGCTGCAGGGCTTTATCAGCCAGGAATTTAACGTCAGCGACAGCGACCATTATCATCCGGGACTGGATATTGCCTGTGCGGTCGGCACGCCGGTGCTGGCCACCGGGTCCGGGATCGTGGTCTATAACGGGTTTGACTCCACTTACGGCAATATGGTGGTGCTAAAGCATAACGACAGTGTGACGACAATATATGGACATAACGATAAAAATTTGGTGCAGGACGGCCAGCAGGTTCTGGTGGGCAGCCGCATCGCCCTTGCCGGTAATTCCGGCAAATCCACCGCGCCGCATCTGCACTACGAGATAAGAATTAATAATAAACCAATTAATCCTATGGATAACCCGTATGATGAAAAAAACCAATAATGATGAGGAAAACGGCTTAATGAATACCATCATAGGTAAGGATACCATCATCACCGGGACGCTTGATATCAAAGGGGCGCTTCGGGTCGACGGTACCATCAAGGGAAAGATTATCTGCTCTGACTGCGTTACGGTTGGCGTCACCGGCCTGGTCGAGGCCGATATCGAGGCCAATACGGCCGTAATCGCCGGGCACATGATCGGCAATGTTCTGACCAAGGAAAAAATCGAATTACAGGCCAAATGCGAGATGGAAGGCGATATCAAAACCAAATCGCTGGTTATCGAACAGGGTGCGGTTTTCTGCGGGGCATGTAATATGAAGGGCGGTCAACCGGATCTGGGGTTTTTACCACCCCAAAAGTCCGAGGAAAAGGAATCTGAAAAGGTATTTTCCATCGACAAAAAGAAATAATTAACATAACCGGATTCTTTGTGGACAAGTGAGCTCAGTTGTGGAAAACACCGTATCTTGTTTTTTTCCAATATGTTAGTGTGATTTTGGGTTTGGCTTAAATTGTCGTTTATCCACAAACTTGTCATTTTAATAACCTTTTGCATGAGTGCGTGTTAACTTATTTACATCAAGTAACGGATTATATAAAATCCTTTTAAGTCGTTGTCTTTGTGTGAGTTGTGTGAATTTGAGATTGCCCGTTTCTTGGCGCGCCATTCCTTTCCTTAAAAAGGGTCGTACATTCCATGATTGCATTCAAAAACGCACAGTTTTTTAAATTCACCTGATTGATTTTCAACAATATAAATATTATCATTCGACTTTGAAATTAAACCGTCTATAATTGTATAACGGGTATTAGTCATTTCAACACCTTTTGCACATAACTGGAGGTCAAATGCCTTCTGATAATAATCCGTCAGATATCCAGGCAGTCGAAAACCTGCATGCCGCTTATGAAAAAATTAAAAGTGAAATCGGTAAAGTCATAATTGGTCAGCACGACGTTATCGAGCAACTTTTGATATCCCTGTTGTCCTCGGGTCACTGCCTGCTGGTCGGGGTGCCGGGTCTGGCCAAGACCCTGTTGATATCCACCCTGGCGCGGGTATTGGATTTGAAATTCAACCGCATTCAGTTTACACCCGACCTGATGCCCTCCGATATTACCGGGACGGAAATTATCGACCGCAACCACACTGACAGTCAGCGGCAGTTCCGTTTTGTCAGGGGACCCGTGTTCGCCAATATTATCTTAGCCGATGAAATCAACCGCACTCCGCCCAAAACTCAGGCGGCGCTGTTGCAGGCGATGCAGGAGCACGAGGTCACCGCCGCCGGGCAGACCTACAAGCTCGAGGAACCGTTTTTCGTGCTGGCCACCCAGAACCCGATTGAGCAGGAAGGCACCTACCCGCTACCCGAAGCTCAGCTTGACCGTTTCATGTTCAACGTCTATGTCGATTACCCGTCGGCCGACGAGGAGCAGAAAATCGTCAAATCCACCACCACCGTGCTGGATTACAAGCTGGATAAGATTTTGTCACCTGCCGACATCACCGGCTTCCAGAATCTGGTCCGGCGGGTGCCGGTTTCGGACCATCTGGTCGAGTACGCCGTCAATCTGGTGCGCGCCACCCGTCCGGCCGAGGACAACGCTCTCGATTTCGTAAAGAACTGGGTCAACTGGGGAGCCGGACCGAGAGCCTCGCAGTATCTCATCCTGGCCGCCAAAACCAAAGCTATTCTGGAAGGTCGCCCGACACCCGGTCCGGAGGATATCCGGTTCGCGGCTTTCCCGGTGTTGCGGCATCGGATCGTGACCTCATTCAACGCCGAGGCTGACGGGGTGGACACGCTGGAGATTATCAAACGGATTTTGAAAAACGTGCGAGAAAGCGCCTGAAGTGGTGGTGCTTGATGCACATGGCGCCAGAGAGAAAATTTCCTGAAGCGCAGACATAAGTTGGAGGGAACCGGAACATGGAGAAGTTTTATCTTAACAATCTGCCCGGCTACGGCAAGGTTTTTATCGGGGTGTTCACCGCCCTGATGCTGGCCGTGTGTTTCTGGGCGATGTTTATCGTTTATATCGAGCTGTTCGAGGAAATGGAAGACAGTCTTGCAGAAGCCGTGACCTCGGAAATCAACCGGACCATCAACGAACACAACGCCGACCTGCAGCGGCAGGAGGACGCCGAACTGCTGGCCGAGGACAGCGACGCCGTGCTGGCGCCCATCTGGGACAGTACTTTCGCCGGCGCGGAGGTTCGTGTCGACAGCATCTCCAATGTTGAGCATTTCCGCGAACGCGATTCGGAAATGGCCGCAAATGTTTATAACGATGAATATGACTATGACGCCGAGGTTGCGGACCTGGAGGAAAATGTCAAACTGGCGCATGTTCATGTCAACGGCCAGACGCTTCTGTTTTTTGCGATCGGTCTGGTGTTTTTGTTCAGCACCGCCTCACCGGGCGTCAAAAAAATAATTTATGCCCTGTTCGGACCGGCGGTGCTTTTGCACGCTATCGCTCTGACGGGCGATGGTTTCGGCGAAATTTACGAAATCCTGCTCTATATCAGCGGCTCGGTCATTTTGTTGTCAATAACGGTCATGGCCGCGTGCATCTTTCTGGATTTGCGGAGGAAACCGGCATAGTCTATGGCGGATAATTACCGGCAATATTTACAGCCCGAAACCGTCTCCAAACTCAAGGGGATGGAGCTTCGCGCCCGCATGGTGGTCGAGGGTTTCATCGCCGGGCTGCACAAATCGCCCTATCACGGGTTCTCGGTGGAGTTCGCCGAACATCGCCAGTATATGCCGGGGGACAGTATCCGCGATATTGACTGGAAAGTGTTTGGCAAGACCGACCGTTATTATATCAAAAAGTATGAGGAAGAAACCAATCTCAAAGCGTATTTGTTGCTGGACTGTTCCCGGTCGATGGCTTACCGTTCCGGCGAGCGGCTGACCAAGCTCGACTATGCCGGGCTTTTATCCGGGGCGCTGTCGTACATGATGCTTCACCAGCGGGACGCGGTCGGGCTGGTGACGTTCGACGACAAGATTCGGCGGTATATACCGCCGCGGTCGAAATCGGGGCACCTGCACGTTTTATTGAAAGAAATCGCCGACCAGACGCCCTCGGAGCGCACCGATATCGCCGGGGCATTGCACGAGATGGCCGAACGCATCAAGCGCCGCGGGCTGGTGATTATCATGTCGGACCTGCTCGACGAGCCGGAGAAGATTATCTCGGGGCTGCGGCATTTCCGCTACAACGGCCACGAGGTTATACTCTTTCACATTCTCGACCCGCGCGAGCGCGATTTCGCCTTCGGCGCCGAGGCGGTGTTTAAAGACATGGAGACGGGGGAGGAGGTCACTACTTTACCCTACCAGATAAAGAAAGATTTTTCAAAGATGGCCGAGAGTTTCGCGGCGGAGATATCGCTGGCCTGCCGCCAGTCGAATATCGACTATCACCCGATCGACACGGCCATGCCCTTCGACAAGGCCCTGTACGGCTTCCTGGCTAAGCGCGAACGGCTGTATTAGGTTGATCCGATATTTCATCCATCTAATAGAGATTTAAAGAAAAGTGATATCAAAAGGTACGTCTTTTTCTTGACAGTCTATTAATCAACTCATATTTTAATATATGAGGGATTTAATTATTAATAAGATAAGAGTTTAGTTTCCAGGCTATTTTATGCGAAATCCAATGCCAATCAATTTAGATATATTGAAATGGGCTAGAATATCACTTGGACTTTCTGTTTCAGAAGTTGCAAAACGGATGAAAAAAAGAAAGAGTGAAATAGAAGATTGGGAATCAGGGATTTCATTTCCAACATACTCCCAACTTGAAAAACTAGCTTACGAAGTATATAAAAGACCAATTGCTCTTTTTTTCTTTCCTGAAATTCCTGAAGAAGATACACCAAAAACTGAATTTAGAACATTGCCGGATACGTTGATAGAAGATTTACCAGTTGAAATAATAAAAGTATATAGAAAAGCTAAAGTATATCAATTGTACCTTGCTGAATTGTATGATAATTCAAAACCTGTTTCAACCAATCTTATAGATAAATATTCAATTAGAAACAGAAATGATGTATTTTCAATTGCAAGTGATATAAGAATAAATTTGGGTATTTCTATTGAAGAACAATACGCGTGGGATAATTTTGATACCGCATTTAAAAAATGGCGAATAGCATTAGAAGAAAAAGGAATTTTTGTATTTAAGGATGCTTTTAAGAATGATGATTTTTCGGGTTTTTGTGTTTATGATAAAAAGTATCCAATTATTTTTATTAATAACAGCATGCCGTATTCTAGACAAATTTTTACTCTCTTTCACGAATTAGGACATCTCCTTTATCATATGGGTGGGGTGGATTTTAGAGATAATCGACACATAGATTTTACTAGTAGAAAGTATTCGATATACGAGGTTACTTGTAATAAATTTGCAAATGAATTTCTTGTACCAACAGATGTTTTTAAGAAACAAGATTTAACTGTATCAGAGAACAACATTTCATTTTTAGCAGGTCAATTTTCGGTAAGCCGCGATGTAATTCTTAGAAACTTACTAGATTTAGGACTAATAGATAGTAATAAATATGATAAAATGGTGTCAACATGGGCGCATGAATACGAACAAAAAAAGATTAATAAAGAACAAAAGAAAAAAAAGGGGGGGCATTATTACTATACCCAAATCACATATTTGGGTAGCACATATATAAATTTAGCCTTTAGTAAATATTATCAAAACAAAATAACACCTGAGAATTTATCAAGCTATTTGAATATAAAAGAATCTAAAATATCTACATTTGAACATTATGCATTTGGTTAATTTCTAGATGGAACATATATTTGATACAAATACTTTGTCATCAATATTTATGCATTATTATTTTGATAATTTCCCTTCCTTTTGGAAAAAGTTTAATCAATTAGTCAAGGCAGGTAAGATTCTTTCTGTTAGTGAAGTTCGTCGTGAATTAAAGGAAGTTAATCGTTGGGTTTATTTAGAGCAATGGGCGGTTAATTTTCCGGATTTCTTTGAAAAACCAACGAATGAAGAGTTAATATTCATAACAGAGATTTATAGTGTAAAACATTTTCAGCAAAATGTTGAACTTAAGAAGAGACTTGGTGGTAAGCCAGTTGCAGATCCGTTTGTTATTGCTAAGGCAAAGATAAAAAATGCTATTGTTGTAACTGAAGAAGAGGAAAAACCTAATTCCGTTAAAATCCCTAATATTTGTAACCACTTTCAAATAAAATGTGTTAATCTTGAGAAATTTCTAGTTAAAGAAAATTGGAAATTTTAAAAATAATAGATAATTTAAGCAGCCTGTAGATCGAAAGCCTTGCGGCTTCGACGTTCTCTCTTATCCGTCAACAATATCATAACAGTAATCGTAGGTTGAGTTTTGAGACAGCAACAGCGGACGAAAAACCCAACATCTTAATATATCATTTGTCGGGTTTCTCGCTTCACTCGGAACCCGACTACTATGATTGTCGAAACTCTTGCGGTTTCGACGTTCCCTCTTATCCGTGAACAATATCATAACAGCGGTCAGCTAGGCGAACCAGCTCGCTATAACCCCACGTGTCGTAATCATTGACTTTTTCTACCAGATGCTTTGGTAAAGCCTCGAGACCGAGATAAGCGCCGCTTATCGCGCCGGTCATGGCCCCGGTCGTGTCAACATCGCTGCCGACCTGTATCGAAAGATTCACGGCTTTTTGGTAACTGTCGGGATATTTCAAAAAAGCATACAAACTCCAGATCACGCTGCTGACGACAAAAGGCGAAATTCCCGGCCAGTGCGGGTGCTGTCCCGGCGGCATCCCGGCGTGGGCGATGGTATCCACGACTTCTTCGGGTTCTTCGGTAATGAAGTCTGGTAACTGAAGGACGAGTTGCGCGAATTCTTCGTGATAGGGCCGCATCCAATCAAACAGTTTCGTCACGAATTCATCCGTCCGGATATCTTCCGCTCGCAAAACCAGGGCGACCGCCCCGGCGATAGCTATGGAACCGGCCGAACAGCGCGGGTCCTGGTGGGTTATGTACCCTTGCTGATGAGCGTATTCGGTCAGTTTTTCCTGATTGTCGTAATAGAACATTCCAATTGGCGCAGCCCGCATGGCGGTACCGTTGCCGGCCGCAGGCGCAGCCATGCCGGCTTTGTCCCAGGGGGCGCCGGCGATAAGTCTTCGGGCGGCGTTATCCGAGGCTATTCCCCGGCCGACAATACGATTCTCTTTAAATATTTCGGCTATCCGTCCGGCGTAATCCTCGGGATTGAAATCGCTGTGCTTAACCAGGCTGATGGTCAGTTCGCGGGCCAGCTGGGAATCATCGGTATATTGCCCGATCCAGTGCTCGTCGGACAGACTTCGGTCGTACCAGTGCTCGACCTTGTTGTAAATATAATCGTAGCAGGTGTCGCCGTCGCAGCCCTCGACCGGCGCCCCGAGGGCGTCGCCCAGGCATTGACCCAGCAGGCAGCCGCGAAATAAATTTTTGGTGACGGTTTTCATAAGTGTTTTTCCTATATCCTGTTTAACGACAGTTAAAGGAATGAGTAGCTACATACACGCACTCAACTGGCTATGGGAGAGGTACAGGAAATCGATAAGCTTGGTGATGTCCGAGATATCCGGCTCGCCCCCCGAGCCGTTGCAGTCGGCTTCCTCCAGACAGCACAACGGGATATGACTTAAATAAAGGAAATCGATCAAACGGGTGATGTCGGAAATATCCGGGTCCTCGTACTCGGAGCAGTTGACGTTTCCGGTGGTGCCCTCACAACAGCCCAAACTTATCAGTTCCAATTGGTGATGGCTCGTTTCCGGATAAACACGTTCGTCCATTACTCTGCCGATTCCATAAGCATACCAAAAATAGGAAATCGATGCGGTGTCGGTACCTGCGAGATTGGTCATAACACTCTTATGTACCAGGCAGTTTTCAAACGTGCCCACCGGTACAGTTATCTGTTCGCCGACGCCGGTCACCTCGATATTTTCACAAAAATCAAGCTCCTCTATGCAATACGACCAGGTGTTCCCAAGGTCCAGCATTCCACGTGAAAAGAAAATGACTGGATTGTCGAGGATTAAGGCTGAATCGATATCATCGCTGAGAGAATCAGTTGTAAAGGCTTTTATTATGATATTACTGTCCGGGTCGGAATTAAACCAAATGGCGTTATTGGGACTATATTCAGCCTCATAGTCCATTTTTTCTTTTATAGTTAAGCGGAAATATTCTTCCCCTTCAATTTCATCAATTCCGGGTATCTGCCATTTGACACTTCGCTGACCCCACTGGCTGTGGATGCTGGTATCTGTGTGATAGTGCCATTCCAACCCGACTTCAAGAGGGAGATAGTCCAGAGGCGTATCGGCTAAAACCGGAACGGCTATCAATAATAAAATGATAAATATCGGGAGAGTTTTACAGCTAGACATAATATGCCTCCTATGACGATTTGTACGTTTTTGTAAATGAATCCAACCCGATCATCGGGGTATGCTCTGGATATTATTAATATAGTATTTTTCTTGATTATTGCAATAGGGCGCTTACACGTTTTATTAGTCGTAATTTATTTTTGGGCAGGTGGCCAACCCCTTGGGATGGGGTTCCAGTATTACCGCTTATACGTCTCATACACGGCTTGGACGATATCTGCCGGGGAACGCTTTGTCGGTTCGGACGGTCTGTAATCCGGCTTTCTTTTTGAGGTGTCGAGTACCGTCACCAGGATATCGTCGTATCCCCTGTAACAGTACACCCAGCTCTCAACAAGGTCGCTGCTGAAATTGCCTTTCACCCTCTCCGGGTCCGGGCCGGTCACGGGAATGACCGTGATATACAAAAACCTTACATCCGTGTCGGTGAATTCTGACGGAAGAGTAAAGGTCGAGTCATAAGAATAATGATAATACAGGGAAGTAACATCCTGTCTGGCGGAATCCCGGATCTTTTCGATTTCGAGGGCGTACCATTCAGCCAGCGAAATATCGGTCCAGGACATACTCAGGGTGGCGAGCGGATTATTGTGGTTGGTGTACGTCCTCGTGCACCGACCTTTTCATAGCGCACGGGGGCGTACGCCATGCACAGAAATTATTTTTGGGTGGCTCACCCCTCGGGGTAGGTTTATTTAGACTCGTTCTTTAGCAACTTCACTCACCCTAAAGGGTGGGGCACCTCGTGACTTAAACGCGAATAAAAAGCCGTCAGGAAGGAATTCCCGACGGCTCGAAAATAAAAAAAGCTGTCAGGAATCCTTTCCTGACAACTCGGGATATTAAATTTCTACCGTTCAATTCTCGTTGAGGAAACGGACCAGCTCGCCGGAGAAACGGTCGAGTTCGGCCAGTTCTTCTTCCGAGGGAATCAGTTTCACCCGGAACGGCTCGGGGAGGACTTTCAGTTTCATCCCGGCCAGGCGGTCACTGACGAGTTTCGTGCCCTCACCGCTCCAGCCGTAGGAGCCGAACGCCGCCGCTTTTTTACCCTTGGTGTCCACGGTCGAGAACAGGTTGACGAATTCCCAAACCGGTTCGACAGCGTCGCCGTTGAATGTCGGCGTGCCGATCAGCACCGCCTGGCTTTCCTCGATCAGCTCGCGGGCTTTCTTTTTGTCCACGACAGTAACATCGTGTATCGGCGTCAGGAAACCGGCCTTATTGAGATTTTCCGAAAGCCGCTCGGCGATTTTCCGGGTGTTGCCGTAGCTGCTGGCGTAGAAAATGGCGATCTGGTTCTTGCCCTCGGAGCGGTCCACGGTCCATTCCTTGTATTTTTCGATGTAAAGGTCGGCGGTTTTGCGAAAAACAGGGCCGTGCGAGGGTCCGACCATCTTGATATCCAGCTCGTCGAGTTTGGGAAGATTCTTGCGGATATAGCTCGAGAACGGCCGCATGATGGTGTCGTAATAATAACTGACCTCATAATCCAAGTCGACCTCCCCCGGAACCTCGTCGTCGAAAATCCCTCTCCCGGCGTAATGAGCGGCGAAACCGTCGC
>JBMOKZ010000125.1:0-2429 GCA_049324195.1 Candidatus Zixiibacteriota bacterium
CCTTCAGGGCATAGGTGTCGCCGTGCTGGACATAGAACGGGTAAACAACATCACCCTGCGAAATTCTGATAATCGGCTTGATAACCGGGTCCACGCAGGGCAGGCGGAACCACTTGTGCGGGTTGTAAGTGTAAGTCGCCGGATGATCCGTGTTGTCCGGAGCCGCACTCGGGGAATGGTCGTCGACATACATCACGTCGAGATATGACGTGTTGTTGTGGTCGCCGGGGTTGACCGTATAAGCGTCGGCGGCGTTGCTCCAGTCGAGACTGGCCCAGGCGCTGTTGTCCATCCCGAAACGCGACATCGAGGGCATGTTTTCAGCACTGCAGCTGTCAAGGCCGCAGTCCGGGGTTTTGGTGTTGGTCAGGTTACGGGCCGCATCCCAGGCCGAACCGTTCAGGTCGGTCGAGATGGCCATATACAGGTCGCCGTTGTAACCGATCGCAAAATCGCTGTAGCCGCCGTCATAGTCGGCGCAGTCGGTCGAGTCGCCATTGTCCGGGTCGCCGTACTGGACCCAGAGGGCGTACAGACGGCCGGCGCATTCAGAAATCTCAAAGCGGGCCAGGTTTTGTACGTTCAAACCGCCGACGCCGCACATCCGCCCGGCATTCCATTCGGCATTCTGAATGGTACTGATAATGTCCGTGCCGCTGGACCAGTGGTACAGACGGCAACTGCGGCTGTTATTATATACCGCCGCGGAATCGGGATACAGATGCGGAGGCCAGTAAATATTGGCGTTCCAGATAACATGGAGATTATCGTCGCTGGTGATTAAACAGCTCGATTCGATCCAGGCGCGATGGCCGGGAACATCGCCGTTCAATTCATCACCGGTCAGGTTGACCACCGGGCCCCAGGTGTCACCCATGTTTTCGGACAGGCGATAGAACACATCCGAACCGGAGTTCTGGGCAGTGTCTTCAATAAAGTTAACCCACGAGACCAGGACCTTCCCGGAAACCCGCGAGGCGGCGATGTGCCAGGAATCCCACCAGAATTCGTCAGTGGTGGCAGTATTTTCGGACAGAACAGTCATCGTCCAGGGACCGGGCGTGGTGCTCGAAGCGCCGGTCTTTTTCCAGAATTCGAGATAGGAGCCTTGATAGACATCGCTGGCATCCCAGACGCCTTCATAACACAGCATGTAAGTGGCGGTGTCGGTACCGTAAATATGGTGCTCGATCCGGGGATAGGTAACCCCGTCATCGCCGAAAGCCTGAGTTTCGTCAACCGCATACTGGCTCCAGCCGCAATAGACCGAAGCACCGGCGGTAGCGTCCCAAGCCACGATACCGTAGGTCATATCGGTGAAAGTCCCGTCATCGGAAACATGACCGGCCAGCAGGGCGCCGCCATTAGCCGGTTCGACATCGATGGTCACATAGGTGCCCTGTTTTGGAGCGACCAGAACGCCGCAGCCGATATTTTCGCTTTTCGGCCAGGTACCGGTAATCGGGTCGTACAGGTTGTACGCAAGCTGACGAGAGCAGACATCCGGCTCGCCGGCACAGGTTTGATAGGTGTAACCCATATGAATTTTCGGACTGGGAGAGCGCCAGTCAATCATACGGGGAGCGGATACATGGTACTGCTTATCGCGCCAGCTGGTACCCACCAGAGCGCCCGGACCTTCGTTGAATTCGGAATATCCGAGAGCCGAGGCGGTATAACTGCTTTTGCTGTCGGCGTTGCCGTATTCGCTGGTTGGGACCACAGTGGCTTTTCTCTGGGTGAGGAAACCGTAATGCGAAAGCCGCTCAGAACGTTCGTCTTTGATGCGGGATTTGGCACTGGCGGTAACAGCCAGGGTGGAGAAGATAAACAAGGTGAGGATTAACAAAGTAATAAGCTTCTTCGCCATTCTTTGCTCCTTTCGAGCGTTTGAATTGCACATGTTTAAAGAAAATAGTTATAAACTGTCGTGAAATGACGCAAGACCACTAACGTAAACTCTAAGAATGCTTTTAAACCACCTCCTTTCATGGACTTTTATCCAGACATGAAAGATCCAAAGTCACTCTTAAATAACGAAATAAACGATTCTTTGTTTAATAATTCAGGTAAGCTCCGGTTGCAAATTCAGGATGCTATAAGCAGATTTTGCCTCTGTGTAAAGAAGAAGAAAGATAAATCCCAAGGTATAAACCAACAGGACTTATCTTGAGGTAAATATAGCCATTCTTAAAGCAACTAGCCTAACCAATTCTTAGCATTAAGATATAACAAAATCCATAAAAAATCAAAGAAAAAAAAGGCCGTCTCCGATTTTTCGGAGACGGCTTTTATCGCAAATATTACGCTGTTTTCGTATTACGGACAGGCCGGAAGAGCGCCGTGGGACAGATACAGGTTGTCAATCAGTTTGGTAATATCGGAAATATCCGGTTCGCCGCCCGAGCCGTTGGCGTCGGCTTCCTCGA
>JBMOKZ010000126.1:0-2419 GCA_049324195.1 Candidatus Zixiibacteriota bacterium
CCGAGAATGGTACCGGCGCCGCGGATTTCCAAATCGCGCATGGCCAGGGCGAACCCGGAGCCGAGGTCGGAGTGAGCCTCGAGCGCCCGCAGGCGCTTGACGGCGTCGGCCGACAGCAGTTTGGTCGGCGGCGTCAGCAGATAGGCGTAAGCGCGCCGCGATGACCGGCCCACCCGGCCGCGAATCTGATAAAGCTGCGCCAGCCCGAACCGGTCGGAACGGTTGATGATAATGGTGTTGGCTGAGGGAATATCCAGGCCGGACTCGATAATCGAGGTACACAACAGGACGTCGTAATTTTTCGCCAGAAAGGCCAGCATAATGCCCTCGAGTGATTTCTCGTGCATCTGTCCGTGAGCGACGGCAATTCGCGCCTGCGGCACGATCTTTTGTAGATATTGATGCATGGCTTCGATGGTCTGCACCCGGTTGTGGACGAAAAAGATTTGTCCCCCGCGCTCCATCTCCCGCAGGATAGCCGTGGCGATGACGGCGGCGTCGAACTCGACAATCTCCGTAATAATCGGCAGACGGTCCTTGGGTGAGGTGTTGATGAGACTCATGTCCCTTACGCCCATCAGCGACATCTGCAATGTCCGCGGAATCGGTGTTGCTGACATGGCCAGCGTATCCACGGTCTCTTTCAACTGCCGGAGTTTTTCCTTGTGGCGCACGCCAAACCGGTGCTCTTCGTCGATAACCAGCAAGCCCAGGTCTTTGAAGACAACATCCTTAGACAACAACCGATGGGTGCCGATTACGAGGTCAACCGTTCCCTGGTTAATCTGCTCGACAATTTCGAGCTGTTGTTTTCGGGTCCGGAACCGCGACAGCATGGCGATTTTGACCGGGAATTCGTTCAGCCGCTCGGAGAAGGTCGTGAAATGCTGCTGGGCCAGGATGGTGGTCGGTACGAGCACGGCCACCTGTTTGCCGGCATCGATCGCTTTGAACGCTGCCCGCACCGCGACCTCGGTTTTGCCGAATCCGACATCGCCGCAAATCAGCCGGTCCATCGGTTTCTCCTCGATCATATCTCGTTTGACATCGTTGATGGCCTTTTCCTGGTCGGGGGTCTCTTCATAAACAAACGAAGCTTCGAGCTGTTTGAGCCAGACCGTATCCTCGCCAAATGCCGTACCCTTGCGGGATTTGCGCCTGGCGTACAGCCTGATCAGGTCGGTGGCCATTTCCTCGATGGCTTTTCTGGTTTTCTTTTTCAGTTTCTCCCAGCCGGGGCCGCCCAGGTGCGAAAGCGCTGGCGCCGAGTCCTTGCCGGAATATTTGGCGACCCGGTTGAATTCTTCGATGGGCACGAACAGGCGGTCGCTTTCGGCGTACTGCAACAGCAGGCAGTCACGGCTGCGGTTGTCAACCACGATGGTCTCCAGACCGAGATAGCGGGCGATGCCGAAATCGGTATGAACGACGAAGTCCCCCTTGTTGAGCTGGGCGTAGTCGGAGATGACCATGCCCTCGCGGAATTTCTTGCGGCGAATCCGGCGATGATAACGGCTGAAAATTTCATGGTCGGTCAGGATCGCCATGCCGCCCGCTTTGCAGACAAACCCACCGTTGAGGTCGGCGACTTCGATCGGTGGACGGTTCGCCGCGCCTATTTTCTCGGACAACAAATCATCGAGCCGCTCCGCCTGTCCCCGGCTGTCGGTGGCAATCAGGTAATTAACTCCGAAAGCCTCAAATTCCTTAATCGTCTTTTCAAGCAGGTCCAATCGGGAAGCCAGAGCCGGGTGCGGTTGACAATCAAAAGAAATAACTTTTTCGTCCCCTCCCCGGAAAGACACGTAATCGATAAGGCTCGACTGCCCGAATTTCTCCAAAACTTTATCAGCCGGGATATAATAATCCTTCGCCTCCGGCAGACGAGAAAGACGTTTCTGCAACCGCTCGCGCAGGCTGTCAGCCTCGTCGATTAAAGAGTCAATTTCGTCCGGGAGTTCTTTCTGGTTATGCACAAAAAGGATATCTTCGGGCTGGAGGTATTCCAGAAACGAGCCGCGTTCCAATCCGAAAAGCAGCGCCAGCCATTCCAGGCCGGGCAGTTCCGGGTCATTGATATAGCGGGCGCGGATGAACTCGGCGTCATCCTCGGGAAGGTATTCGAGATATTTTTCGAGTGTCTGCTGGGTAATGGGAATCTCGCGTCGCGGCAGGATCTGCACCCGGTCAAGATGACCGATTGTCCGCTGCCCGGCGACCTCGAACTGCCGGATGGTGTCGACTTCATCGCCGAAAAACTCCACCCTCACCGGGGCGTCGGAACCGGGCGTGAACAAATCAATCAAACCCCCGCGGCGCGCGAAATCACCCACTTCCTCCACCAGGCGAACCGGACGGAAACCGAGTCTGACGAGGTGTTCGACCAGCACATCGGGATTGTACTCCTCTCCTTTTTTGA
>JBMOKZ010000127.1:0-2396 GCA_049324195.1 Candidatus Zixiibacteriota bacterium
GTATTCGACCATGAAGTTAAGGAAGAATTCTCTCTTTACGACTTTATCGCGGTGGGCGTGGTCGATGAAGAGGGCGCGTTCAATAGGCAGTTGCTGTCCAACATCTATAAAATCATGGAAGAAGTAGCCGATATCGACGGCGTTATCGCCGAGGATATTATGGCGCCGTCGATGGTCGACGATATCAAGCAGACCGACGGTATCCTGACGGTTAAGACGCTCATGGAAGAAGCTCCGGAAAACGACGAACAGGCGAAATATATCCTGAGCCGCATCAAGGACAACCCTATTTTAAGGGGTAAACTGGCTTCGGACGACGGCAAGGCGATCGCCATGTTCATACCCATCGAAGCCAAGAACATGTCTTACCGCATCGCCGGTGAAATTCAGCAAATTATCGACCGGTATTCGACCGGCGAAAAATATTTCATCGCCGGGCTGCCGGTGGCTGAAGACAGCTTCGGTGCCGAGATGTTCAAACAAATGGCTATCAGTGCCCCTTTGGCCGGGTTGATTATTTTCTTATTAATGTTGATTTTCTTCCGCAACCTGAAAATCGTCATCGCCCCGATGATTGTCGCGATAGCCTCGGTTATCTGGGCGATGGGGCTTCTGATTATGACCGGCCACACCGTGCATATCATGAGTTCGATGATTCCCATTTTCCTGATTCCCATCGCGGTTTTGAATTCCATCCACATTATATCCGAGTTCCACGACCGCTACCAGAAGCACAAACATAAAAAAACCACGATTCGCAACACCATTTCCGAACTGTTTGTCCCCATCGCGTTTACCACCATCACGACTATCGTCGGCTTCATCTCGCTGGCTCTGACGCCCATTCCGCCGGTCAAGGTTTTCGGTATCTTCGTCGCTTTCGGTATTTTCGTCGCCTGGTTATTATCCATCACTTTCAACCCGGCGTTCGCGGTGCTTCTTTCGGAAAAAACTCTCAGAAACTTCGGCAAAGCCGAGGACGACAGCAAGCATGGCCTCCTGGCCCAAATAATGCACTTTTTCCGCGATTTCAACCGCAAATACTACAAACCCGTCCTGTTCGGCTCCGGGGTCGTGATTGTCGTCGCGGCCATCGGCCTGAGCATGATTATCGTTAATGACAACCCGGTTAAATGGTTCAAGAAAAACCACCCGCTGCGCGTCGCCGACACGATTCTTAACCAGCACCTGGCCGGGACCTACATGAACTACCTGGTATTTGACGGCGGCGAAGAAGACGTCATGAAGAATCCCGAAGTTTTAAAATATATCGAAAGTTTCCAGAGACATCTGGAGAAAAACCGGATTGTCGGCGCTACCACCGGCCTGACCGACATTGTCAAGAAAGTCCGTTACGAGCTTTTCAACGCCGACCGGGCAAAATTCGCCATTCCGGACAACCAGGATGAAGTCGCCCAGAATCTGTTCCTGTTCGAGATTTCCGGCGGCAACCCCGACGACCTTTTCAAGTTTGTCACTTCGGACTATACCAAGACCAACCTCTGGGTCCAGCTTCGCGAGGGCGATAACCAGTCGGTCGTCTCGGTGGTCGATGACGCCAACCGGTTTATGGCCGATAACCCGCCGCCGGTCGCGATGGACGTGCGCTGGGCCGGTCTCCCCTATGTCAACGTCGTCTGGCAGGAAAAGATGGTAGGCGGCATGCGTTCCTCTCTTTTGAGTTCGTTTGCGGTGGTGTTCATCATGATGATATTTCTCTTCCGCTCGTTCTTACTCGGTTTTATTTCGATGCTGCCTCTGAGCATCACCATCATGGCCATCTACGGCGCCATCGGTTACATCGGCAAGCCGTACGATATGCCCGTGGCGGTGCTCTCCTCGCTGACTTTGGGGCTGTCAATCGATTTCGCCATCCATTTCATTAAGCGGACTAAATACATCCATGAAAAAACCGGCGATTACCGACAAACCTATCCCGAGATTTTCGAGAGCCTGGCGCGGGCTATCGCCCGGAATGTGCTGGTGATCGCCATCGGTTTCGTGCCAATGTTCTTCTCCACCCTCGTACCTTATATCACGGTCGGCTCCTTCTTCTTCTCCATTATGCTCGTGTCCGGAGCCGTGACCATGGTTCTGCTGCCTTCGATATTTATCGTCCTGAAGAACCGTCTGCTGCCTCATAAGGTAGTAGAAACCAAACGAGTCGAAGAAAATATTGTTAACAAATAAATTCATTCTGGAGGTTATGATGAAGACTTTTAAAACTTTTATAGCAGTGGCGGTCGTTATGATGATGGTAACCGTCGGTGTCTCTGCCCAGGAACAAAACGCTGAAGAGCTGATGAAACAGGCTCACCTCAACTTGTATTATGCCGGTGACGACGGTATCGCCGAGGTCACCATGAAAATCGTCAACTCCAAGGGCAAAGAGCGCC
>JBMOKZ010000128.1:0-17878 GCA_049324195.1 Candidatus Zixiibacteriota bacterium
TCCCGGGTTTTAAGAAAAATTTCCGTCCGTCTTCCAGTTCCGTGTGAAGCTCCCCCTTGACACAAAAGAGAATCTGTCCCTTGAGGCACCAGTGGTCGGCGAGATAACCCGGTGTGTATTCCACCAGGCGCACGCGGATATCGCCGAACTGCCGGGTCCGCCAGAGGGCTTTTCCGGTCTCGCCGGTATGCTCGGTTGGCTCTATTTTTAGCCAGTCAGTGATTTCAAAAGGCAGGTTGGTGATGTTCATATTTTTCCCCGTATGTAAAGTCTGTCAATTCAAGTTAAAAAAATCAGGATAGCGAGGCTCCTGACCTGTTTTTACTGAGCCGGTGCAGGTTTTCGGGCGGTGACGGTTATGCTGAGCACTGCCGTCTTGTTTTTTTTATAGGCGTTCATTTCCTGTTCGTTCAGATATTTTTTGAGAGTTTCGTCCGGCAGGGGGATCCGGTGTTCTTTGGCGATATGAATCTGCTCGAACCCGGCCTTTTCGATAATCTCCAGATAGATATCATCATCGATGGCGCCCGCGACACAGCCGACATACAGTTCCGCCGCTTCTTTTAACGCTTTGGGGAGACTCCCCTTGAGAACGATATCGGAGATGGCGAACCTTCCGCCTGGTTTCAGGATGCGGAAGATTTCCCGGAACGCCTGTCGTTTGTCGGGGACGAGATTGAGCACACAGTTGCTGATAACGATATCGGCGGTGTCGTTTTCGACCGGGATCTTCTCGATATCCCCCAGACGGAAATCAACATTTTCAAATCCCGCTTTAGCGTTGTTGACCCGGGCTTTCTCAATCATCTCCGGTGTCATGTCGATACCGATGACCGCTCCAGAGTCGCCAACCAGGTTGCGGACGATGAAGGCGTCGTTACCCGCGCCCGACCCCAGATCAACTACGGTGTCGCCCTCGCCGATTTCGATGTGAGCTGTAGGGATCCCGCATCCCAAACCGAGGTCGGCCTCGCTCTGGTAACCGTCGAATTTCTTGTAATCGTCATTGAGCGAAAGAAACGAGGTTCCGGAACAGCAGCTCTCCGGCCCGCAGCAGGAAGTCTCGCGGGTTTTATCTTTGGCGACCTGGCCGTAATTTTTCTTCACGAGGTCTTTGAGTTTGTCGGACTTTTTCATTTTTCGATTCCGTCACTTGCAAAATAGTCAGGAGCAAGGGGCTTTTGACCTGCACTTGCTTCTGCTATTTCTATTAAAACTTGTACTACTTGAGTTAAGGAATTCTTACATCTTCCCGTGGCAATTTTTGTATTTTTTACCGGAGCCGCAGGGGCAAGGGTCGTTGCGGCCTACTTTCGGCATCGTCCGCTTGACCGTCCGGTCCTGTTTGCCGGCCTGCGAGGCCTCGGCCATCGGGTTCTTCTCTATCGCGCCGTCGGGTGACCGCACCGCCTTCGAAGCTATGCCCATGCCGGTGGTATCCTGGTGCTGCGTGACCATCGCCGGCTGGCGGCGGCGTTCGGCGCGGGATTCCTCGGGGATATTCACCTGCAATTTAAACACCAGATTGACGATTTCGCGGTCGATGACGTTGACCATGTTTTCGAATGATTCAAACGCTTCTTTTTTGTAGATGTCAATCGGTTTACCCATGGCGCCGTGATAAGCCCGCAGGCCGATACCGGCCCGGAGTTCGTCGAGCTCGGCCAGGTGGTCGCGCCAGTGACGGTCGATGGTGGAGAGGACGGCGAAGCGCTCGAGCTGGCGCATGATAGGCTCGCCGTAAGCGGTTTCTTTCTGGGTGTAAAGCCCCATGACTATTTTTAGGACGTTTTCTTTCAGTTTCTCCGGAGTCAGACCGGGTATGTCATCCTGTTTGAACTGCAGGTTGATTAAAAAGGTTTTGCGCAGTTCGTCGGTGAAAGCGGCCAGGTTCCAGTTCTCGGCGTATTGTTTTTCCGGACAATGGATCTCGATCATCCGGTCGAGGACCTCGTTGAACAGGTCGATAACCTCGTCCTTGATGGATTCGCGTTCCAGGGCCGACAGGCGGCGTTCGTAAATCCATTTGCGCTGAACGTTCATGACGTCGTCGTATTCGAGGGTGTGTTTGCGGATGGCGAAATTCTGGGTTTCGACCTTTTTCTGGGCGCGTTCGATGGCCTTGGTGACCATGCCGTGGGTGATGACCTCGCCTTCCTTGACGCCCATACGATCCAGCACGGAACCCAGGCGGTCGCCGCCGAAAAGCCGCATCAGGTCATCTTCGAGCGAAAGGAAAAACAGCGAGGACCCGGGGTCGCCCTGCCGTCCCGAGCGGCCGCGCAGCTGGCGGTCGATTCGCCGGGACTCATGGCGCTCGGTGCCGACGATATGGAGGCCACCGCGCTCGACCACGCCCGGTCCGAGCTTGATATCGGTGCCGCGGCCGGCCATGTTGGTGGCAATCGTCACCGCGCCGCTCTGCCCGGCATGGGCGACGATTTCCGCTTCCTGCTGGTGATGTTTGGCGTTGAGAACATGGTGCGAAACCCCTTTCCGCTTGAGCATCCGCGACAGTGTCTCGGAAACATCGACCGACACTGTGCCGACCAGCACCGGCCGGCCCGCTTTGTTTTTCTCCACGATTTCGTCGATGATGGCGTTATATTTTTCCCGGCGGGTGCGGTACACCTGGTCGTCCATGTCGTTGCGGATACAGGGTTCGTTGGTGGGGATGACCATGACATCGAGTTTGTAAATGTCCCAGAACTCACCGGCTTCAGTTTCGGCGGTGCCGGTCATGCCCGCCAGTTTTTCGTACATGCGGAAATAGTTCTGGAGAGTGATGGTAGCCAGAGTCTGGCTTTCGCCCTCGATTTTCACGCCTTCCTTGGCTTCGATCGCCTGGTGCAGGCCGTCGGAATAACGCCGCCCGGGCAGGATGCGGCCGGTAAATTCATCGACAATCATCACCTTGTCGTCCTGGATGACGTACTCGACGTCTTTTTCATATAGCGAATAAGCCCTTAAAAGCTGGTTGATGGCGTGCACCTTCTCCGAGCGTTCGCCGTGCAGGCGATAGAGCTCGTCGGTCTTTTTCTGGCGTTCCTCGACCGAGAGCGATTCGTCGCCGTCCAGCTCGGAAAGCATGGTGGACAAATCGGGAATTTCGAACAGCTGTTGTTCTTCGCGGGAGAACTGGGCGTTGCCGAGGTCGGTCAGGGCGATGGAATGCTCGCGTTCGTCGATGTAATAATAGAGGCGCTCGTCGATTTCGTGCAGTTTTTTCTCGCGCATGTACGACGACTCGACATCGGTTACGAGCTTTTTCACGCCGGTTTCCTTCATGATTTTCATCAGGCGCTTGTTTTTGGGAGCGCCTCGGTTGGCGGCCAGTAAAAGCGAGCCGGCCTCGAAGTCGTTTTCACCCCCTTCGGCTTCGAGCAGTTTCTCGGCCTTGGACACCATGTCGTTGACCAGCATGGTTTGCTTGCGGACGAGGTTTTCCACCGTGGGTTTCATCTGGCGATAGCGGTCGTGGATGTTCGACTCGACATGACCCGAAATAATCAGCGGCGTCCGGGCTTCGTCGATGAGAATCGAATCGACTTCGTCGATGATGGCGTAATAATAATTGCGGTGAACCCGGTCGTCCACGGTCTGGGCCATGTTGTCGCGCAGGTAATCGAATCCGAATTCGTTGGCGGTGCCGAAAGTAACGTCGCACCCGTACATGACCCGGCGTTCGGCGTTGGTCATTTGGTTCTGGATGACGCCGACCGTCAGACCGAGATACTCGTAAATTTTTCCCATCCATTCGCGGTCGCGGCGGGCGAGATAATCGTTGACCGTCACGACATGGACCCCCTGTCCGGTCAGGGCGTTGAGGTAGGTGGACAGTGTGGCGACCAGGGTCTTGCCTTCACCGGTGGCCATCTCGGCGATTTTCCCCTGGTGCAGGGCGATACCCCCCATCAACTGAACATCGAAATGAACCATGTTCCACTCGGTTGGTTGTCCGACCACTTCCCATGTCTGGCCGACGTGGCGGCGGCAGGCTTCTTTGACGACGGCGAACGCCTCGGTCATGATATCGTCGAGTGTCTCGCCCTCGGTCAGCCGCTTTTTGAACTCGGCCGTTTTCCCGACCAGTTCTTCTTCGCTGACGTTTTTCAGTTTTTCGAAATGTTCGTTTATTTCATCAATGACGGGCTGGAGTTTCTTGACGTCCCGTTCGTGTTTGGTGCCGAATAATTTGGTTATCAGGTTTCTCATTTTACTTCTTGTTTTGCATAGGTTTCTCAGGTACCAGGATACGAAATTTTCTCAAATATTGCAATTATTGTATTAAACCATCAAAAAGCCCGATTTGGCAATTATTTTTTTTACTATAGTTTTATATGGTTTCCAGGAGCTGAAGTTCGATGGCAAATCTTTTTCAATTATTGGACTTGATACTGGTGGCGGGATGCTATAGGTTTATCGTATGGACAAGGCGGAACAAGGAATAGTTGTCGCCCGGCGGGGCCGGCTTTTTGTGGTGCATTCGGAAGACGGCAGCCGCTTAAGATGCGAGGTCCGGCAGAAAGTCGTCAAGAAAATCGAAGACACCACACCGGTTGCGGTGGGTGACGATGTCCTGTTTAAACGGACCGGGAAAAAAGGAGGCGTCATCGAAGAGGTCCGAACCCGGCGGACGGCGTTCGTACGTCCGGCCAAAGGCGAGACGAAAAAGCTTCAGGTTATCGCCGCCAATCTCGATCGCCTGGCGGCCGTGGTTTCGGTGGCGTCGCCGCCGCTTAGGACGGGGTTGATTGACCGCTTTCTGATTGCGGCCAGGGCGGGACGAATGGACGCCCTGATTATCATCAATAAAATCGACCTCGAATGCCCCGGTGATTTCGAGGATATCGTCTCCACCTATCGGGCGATCGGATACCCGGTGGTGACGGTCTCGGCCCTGAGTGGTCAGGGGATGGATACTTTACAAAAACAGCTGGCCGGGCACCGGACTTTGTTTGTTGGTCATTCGGGAGTAGGCAAATCGACCCTGTTAAACCAGCTGATTCCGGGGCTAAATATTACCACTCAGGAAATTTCCGATTATTCCAATCGGGGTAAACACACTACGACCCGGGTCGAGCTGTATGAATTGCCTGCCGGGGGCTTCGCGGTCGATTCGCCGGGTTTGAAGGTAATGGGGCTGTGGGACATCAACAAGGACGAATTACCGCATTATTATCCCGAATTCGAACCGTACCGGGGCGCCTGTCGGTTTAACCCCTGCAGCCATACCCACGAACCGGACTGTGAGGTCAAAAAAGCTCTCGAAAAAGGGGAAATCAGCCGATTTCGCTACGAAAATTATCTCGCTATCGCAGAATCCCTGTAAAAAAAGGGTGATAGTTCTCATATGTTAATTTAAGAAATAATATACAGTTACCGATAAAGATAGTAATATGGCTGCTAAAAATAACGTAGAGTTCAAAGTTGGTGTTATCATCCTGTTGGCTATTATCCTGTTAGGAGTTTCGCTCTACTGGCTCCAGGGATATAAACTGGAAAGAAACTCCCAGCAGGTGCTGGTGTGTTTCGGGGATGTCGGCTCGCTTTCAATCGGGGACAAAGTAACCGTTTCGGGCGTGCACAAGGGGAAAGTCAATATGCTCGAATTAACTCCGAAGGGTGTGCTGGTCGAGCTGTTGCTCTATCAGGATGTTGTTCTCAAACGGGATGCCCGGTTCGTTATCCAGAACATGGGCGTGATGGGTGAGCGTTTTATCGCCATCAACCCGGGAACCGACAGTACGGTTTTTGATTATACTCAGATAGCTATCGGTCAGAGCGAAACCGGCATTCCGGAAGTAATCGGCCTGATGGGCGAGATGATTATTGAAATGCGGCACCTGGTTCATTCGGTGAAAGAGAGCGTGGCTTCCGATTCATCGCTGGAAAAAATAAGCAATACACTGAGCAATTTCGAACGAGTAACCTCGCAACTGGCCGATTATCTTGACAAGAACCGGTCGAAATTCGATCGGACGGCGGACAATTTCGCCAAAGCCTCGGCTGATTTAAATCAGCTTCTGGATAACAACAAAACTCGGGTAGATTCTTCGCTGACTCGTTTCGACCGAGCTTCGGCCGGTCTCGAGCAGTTTGTAAATCAGCTGGATACGCTGGTGACGACAGCCCGGAAATTTGTCGACGCCATCGACCAGCAGGAAGGCACCCTGCAATTGCTTCTGGAAGACCGGAAGCTGTACGACGATTTGCGGCGGACCACGGATAATCTCGATGATCTCATCAACGATATCCGGTCTAACCCGCGTAAATATATAAACCTTAAAGTGGAACTGTTTTAATTATGGCAAAATTCAAGTTAGCTTTTGGCATTCACAATCATCAACCGGTAGGCAACTTCGAAGCCGTATTTGAATATGCCCACCTCAACGCTTATCTGCCTTTCTTGAAAATGTTAGAAGCCTTTCCCGGCTTGTCGCTGTCGCTGCACCAGTCCGGAATACTCTGGGACTGGCAACAGAAGAAACATCCGGATTATTTCGAACTGGTGAATCGTCTCCTGGAGAAGGGACAATTGGAATTGATAACCGGCGGTTTTTACGAACCGATTCTGACTTCGATTCCCGAACGCGACGCCCGGGGGCAGATTGCCCTGTTGAACGAATATCTCAAAAAACATTTTGATGTCACTCCCGAGGGTCTCTGGCTGACAGAACGAATTTGGGAACCGCACCTTCCGAAACCCCTTTCGCGGGCCGGCGTTAAATTCTTGCCTATCGATGACACTCATTTTCTCTATGCCGGTTACGAGCAGTCCCGTTTGAACGGTGCATTCGTGACCGAGAACGAGGGTTTGACGGTAATCCTGCTGCCGATACAAAAACGGTTGCGGTATCTGATACCTTTCGGCTCGGTCGAGGAAGTTATCGCGGAGTTGAAAAAACAGGCGGAAAAAAATCCCGCCGGTCTGGCAGTTTATGCCGATGACGGCGAGAAATTCGGCGTCTGGCCGGATACGCACAAGCATTGTTTCGATGACGGCTGGCTGTATAAATTCTTCGAGGCCGTTGAGAAAAATTCCGACTGGCTGGAATTCGTACCGCTCGGCAAGGCCGCCGCGATGAAACCGGTCGGCCGGGCCTATCTGCCAACCGCTTCGTATGCCGAGATGCTGCACTGGTCGCTGCCTACCGAGGCTTACCTGGAATATGATAATTTCGTCAACTGGCTCAAGGAGCAGGGTCAGGAGCAAAAATATGGACGTTTTGTCCGCGGCGGTCACTGGCGCGGTTTCCTCACCAAATATGAGGAATCCAACCTCATGCACAAGAAGATGCTGACCGTGTCGGATAAACTGGCCGAGTTCGAGAAGAACCATCCCGAGAACCGAAAGCTGACCGACTCCGCCCGCAAACATCTTTACGCCGGACAGTGCAACTGTCCCTACTGGCACGGTGTGTTCGGAGGCCTTTATCTGGCTCATATCCGTAAGGAAATTTACGCCAACCTGATTGCGGCTGATAACGAGCTTCGAAAACTGAACAGGGAAAAATTGCCCGCATTCAAAATTTACGATTATGATGCCGATGGCGCCGACGAAATTGTCATTACTTCCGAAGAATATACGTCCGTGTTCAAACCAAGCCGGGGCGGAATAATGCTGGATTTGGCTTTGAATAAACACAATTTCTGTTTGACCGATACCCTGACCCGGCGGATTGAGGGTTACCACAACAAGCTGAGCCAGGCTGTCAATAAGAACAAGGTCAACGAGGAGAACGGCGACAAGGCCGCCTCGATTCACGACCTGCTCCTGGCCAAAGAAGAGGGGCTTTCCCGGTATTTAATCAAGGATTGGTATCTCAAACGAGGTTTTATCGACCACTTTTTCAGTGACGGTGTGGAATTCGGTACTTTCGCCTCAGGTACCTACGGCGAAGACGGCGATTTTATTCTGGAGCCGTTCACATTCGAGGTTGAGAAATCCGGACAACGGTTGTCGATGGTTCGTAACGGCCATCTCTGGCGTTACGGCGGGCCGGTGCCTCTCAGATTGATTAAACGCTTCAATTTCGAAAGCGGTACCGGACGAATCGATGTCACCTACGAGTTGAGCAGTCCCGGCTCCCAGGGGATAAAGGTGAAGTTCGGTATCGAGAACAATTTCAACTTCCAGGCCGGCCACGCCGAGGACCGCTTTGTTCTGGTGGACAATCAACGTCAGGAAAATTATTACCTCGATTCCCACGGCTGTTACGGCGGGCGGCAGTGCCTGGCAATGGTGGACCAGTATCAGGATTTGGCCGTGGTACTCAGAAGCGAGCAACCGACGGAATTCTGGCACCTGCCTATTTTTACGGTTTCCATCTCTGAAAGCGGTTTCGAAAAAGTTTATCAGGGGACAACGCTGGTCAGTCTTTACGAATGTAACCTTTCCGACCAGCCGCATATAATCAAGCTTTCACTTCAGGCGGGGAAGGTGGAGGAGGTTGTGAACAACGACCCCACTCTGACCGCCGCCAACAGTCGCTGAAGATACTGATCTTTTATCCGGCTCCCGTATCTTATTGAATACGGGAGCCTTTTTTATCTTTTTAATGACAAGATTTCCTTTGTTTTTTCCTCCTCCGGCTTTTATCTTTGTGCCGATGCTTAAGGAAGTTGCCGGAATTATCAAAAAATCCCGAAAAGGCGTAGTTTTGACCGGAGCTGGAATTTCCGCCGAATCCGGAGTCCCAACTTTTCGCGGCCAGGAAGGCCTGTGGAAGAAATTCCGAGCCGAGGAACTGGCGACCATGGAAGCTTTTCGGACCAATCCCCAACTGGTCTGGGAATGGTATAACTGGCGCCGGGAAATAATAAAAAAAGTCCAACCTAATTCCGGTCATTACGCCCTCTGCAAGTTCGAGACTTGGTTCGATGATTTCACTCTGATAACTCAAAATGTTGACGGTCTGCATCGCCGGGCGGGAACCGACCGGGTACTGGAACTTCACGGTAACATCATGCGGAGCAAGTGCGTGGAGTGCAACCGGTACTGGCCCGACGAGAACGATATCGACCCGGAAAATATTGCGGTCTGTAGTCATTGCGGCGGGAAAATCCGACCCGATGTCGTCTGGTTCGGGGAGATGCTTTCCCCGGAAATAATACGTCAGGCTTTTGAGCGAACCGAGGCGGCGGATATATTTTTCTCTATCGGGACCTCGGCTATCGTTCACCCGGCGGCTTCCCTGCCGGTTGCAGCCAGACAAAACGGAGCGGTTTTGGTGGAAATAAATCCCGAAAAAACCCCTCTGTCAGCTATGGCCGATTTTTACATTGCCGGTAAAGCCGGGGAAATCTTGCCGTTGCTGGTTGACGAGGTCGGCCGTGAGGATTGACCCGGAGGGCATTAATTAAACTTATGACCCGAACGGTGGTATAAAGAAGAAAGGATAATTTCTTACTCGATGTTGCTGAAGAAAAAAGTATCGGCGGTGGTGCTCGGCGTTCTTCTGGTGTCTCTGTCCCTTACCGGCGGCTGTGTTTATTACAACACTTTCTACAATGCCCGGAAAGCTTTTAACCAGGCTGAAAAAGACCGTAAAAAGGACGCCCGAGGTCGCATCAACAGCTCCCAATATAAAACTGCCATTGAAAAATCCCTGAAAGTAGCCGAAAATTATCCTAACTCGAAATATTATGACGATGCTCTTTTTGTCCTGGGTGTCTCTTACTATCATACTCAGCAGTATTTGAAGGCCGACCGGCGCCTGCGCGAACTGGTTATCGATTATCCCGAATCCAAATACTACAAGGAAGGCACGCTGTATCATGCGAAGACCAAACTGGCTCTGCGTGAGATGGATGAGGCGATACATATTTTCAGACAGATTTTCGAGACCGATTTCGATAAGATATACAAAACCGAGGCTGCCATGGCGCTCGGGGTATATAATTTTGAACAGGCTCAATATGACGAAGCTTATAAATACTTCCTTTCGATTCGGGATTCCCTGGGCAACCGGCAGGAACAGCGGTTAGCGCAGTCATATATCGCCGACGGTTATTTCAATACCTTTAATTTTTCCGATGCGCTCGGCAGTTATTTGCAGTTGCTGGGAATGGAACCCGATGTTTCGGAAAAATATCATGCTCTTTATCAGGCCGCTATCTGTTCTTATCGTCTGCAGCGTATCAGGGACGGTCTGGACTATCTCAAGCAACTGTCGGATGACCAGCTGTTCTACGATTCGCTGGGTGTGCTCAAGCTGACGGAAGCCGAGGGATATGAATATGACGGCGATCTGGAACTGGCTGAAGCTACTTATGCGGATGTTACCCGCAACGAGACCAAAAAAACCATCGTCGGCAAAGCTTATTATCAACTGGGGTTGATTTATCAGTATGAATATGATGACTTGAAACAAGCCAAGGAATATTACGATAAAGCCGTCGAGAACACCCGCGGATCGGATATCGGCAACGAAGCCCTGCAGCGGTCGTCGGCCATCGGCAAACTGGAGACTTTTTCGGAGAGTATCAAAATAGATACCAATGCCACTCAGGAAATGATAGACGAAGTTGCTTATACCCAGTACCTTCTGGCGGAACTTTACTGGTTCGAGTTAAACAAACCCGATTCGGCGATGTTGGAATTGCAGTATTTAATAGATTCTTTCCCGACCACCTATGATGCCCCCAAAGCCATGATTGCTCTGTCTCAGATGCGCCGGGAGTACAATCTGGATACGCTGGGGGCGGATACCCTGTTGAAAGCCGCCTTACGGAAATATCCACATTCCGATTATGTCCCCGAGGTCCTGGACCTTCTTGGATTACGAGGCACCGCCGCCGATACCGGTTACGCCGAGTATTATTTCCGGCGGGCGGAGAATTTTCTGGTCGATGACAGCCTGGTCGATTCAGCCCTGGCTAACTTTCAGTATATTGTCGATAATTTCCCCGATTCGAGATATTATCTGCACGCCCGGTTTAATACAATCCTGACCCGGGAGCTTTATCAAAGCACCGGAGATTCCTCTATCGTACTGGCCTACCAGGCGTTTTCCGACAGTTTTCCTCAATCGGAGTTTGCCTCGGAAGCCAAAAACAGGTTAAAATTCGTGCCCCGGCAAAGAATACCTGGTACCGAGGAAGCTGCCGGTGACAGCCTGTTTGCTGAAGTCGGGGATACTGCGGACACCAGCGGTGAAACAGAAACAGAGGAAAGCAACGGCTCCAGCGGTTATGTCGATTTCCAGCAGAGTATGTATATTCGGCCCAACGGGGATACGGTTGCGCTTTTAGCCGAGGAACCGATCGAGACCATTGAGGAATTTATCTTTCCTTCGTCCGCATATGGGATGGAGCAGGACTTTTATTTGTATTTTCAGGTTCTGCTTGATTTTTCCGGAAAAGTTCTTGAATATGAGTTAAAAAATCCTTCTAGTTATGAAGATATCAACGACCAGGCTTCGAGAACGGTGGGGTCGATGACTTTCGACCCGCTGGCGGTGTCCAAACTGGTATCGGATTATAACCTGCCGGAGGACCCCGATGGTCAGGGTCATTGGTTTGTCTATAAATATTTAGTTGAGAAACCAGACTTTTTACGATGATAAAACCAGGCTGTGAAGACACCTTTTTAAAAAAAAGGCGGGACTTAAAGAACAATTATTATTCGTTTACTTTCGGTCCTTATTCCCGGGTAACCCAGTGCCGGCCCGGAAATTTCATCCACCTGCAGATGCCTAAAACCGAGATTTTATTCCGCCGGGCCATGTCGGTGGCCGGAGTCGATACTGTCCGCAAGGAACTGGAAATAATTTTTAAGGTGTACGGCCGTGGCACGAAACTTCTGTCGAATTTCCGGGTCAATGACCGTATAAATATTTTGGGACCACTGGGCAACACCTTTCAGGCACCCCGTAAAAACGAGAAAGTTATTATCGTCGCAGGCGGCGTGGGATTCCCGCCGCTTCTGTATTTTACCAGGCATTTGCTCCAACAGGGTTTCCTGCCGGGGAATGTCGAGTTTTTCTACGGCGGGCGCAGCACGCTCGACCTGATCGAACGCGCCCGCATAAGGAAACTTGGTGTCCAATTTCACCCGGTCACTGACGACGGCAGTTTCGGCCGTAAGGGGCTGGTGACCGAGGCGGTTGAGGATTATATATTGGAACACCGGGGCGAGAAAATGCGTCTGTACGGCTGTGGGCCGGAAGCGATGCTTAAAACCGCCAACAGCCTGGGATTGAAATATGAACTTCCGGGGCAGCTCTCGCTAGAGGCGCCGATGCCGTGCGGGGTGGGGATTTGTCTCGGCTGCGTGGTCCCTCTGACCGCCGGCGGGTATGCCCGGGTGTGTGCCGATGGTCCCGTGTTCGAAATCGGGGAGGTGGCCTTATGAAACCGGATATCAAAGTTACGCTGGCCGGTCTGGAATTCGCCAACCCGGTTATGACCGCTTCGGGATGCTGCGGGTACGGTGAAGAACTGGCTGGTATTTTCCCCCTGTCAAAACTCGGGGCATTGATTACCAAGACCATCACCAAAGAACCGCGGCCGGGACATCCGCCGCCGCGAACCGCCGAAACCTCGTCGGGAATGCTCAACGCTATCGGTCTGGCTAATGTCGGTATCGACCGGTTCGTGAAGGAAATCATCCCTTTCCTCGAAAAACAGAAAACCCGCGTTATCGTGAATGTCGCAGGGTCAAAAATCAACGAGTATGTCGAGATTTGCGCCCGGTTAAACGACCTTCCCCGGGTCGATATGGTGGAGCTGAATATCAGCTGTCCCAACGTCGAAGAGGGCGGCATGGAATTCGGCAGCAATCCCTCTATGACTGAGCGGACGGTGACTGAAGTCAAAAAAGTCTTCAAGAGACCGGTTATCGCCAAACTCTCGCCCAACGTCACCGATATCGTGGCTATCGCTCGGGCGGCGGAAAACGGCGGAGCCGATATTCTCTCTCTGATTAATTCGGTCCTGGGTACTGCGATTGACATTGAAACCTGGCGACCCCGGCTGACGTTCAACCGGGGCGGTTTAACCGGTCCCGCCATCAAACCGATCGCGCTGGCCAAAATTGACGCCGTGTATAACAATTGCCGTCTGCCGATTATCGGAATCGGCGGGATCTGTGATTACCGCGATGTCGTGGAGTTTTTGCTGGTCGGCGCCCGGGCAGTTCAGATTGGAACGGCGCTTTTCGTGTACCCGGACACCCCGGTACGCATTATCGAGGGTTTGATTAATTACATGAAAGAAAAAAAGATAAATTCTATCAGTGAAATTGTCGGTAAGGTTAGGAAATATTAATGAGTGCATTAAGGAAACTTCAGCAAATACAGCAGGACAACAAGTCGATGATATGCCTGGGGCTGGATTTGGATACCAAACGCATGCCTCAGGATTACTGCGGCTCCATCAAGGGCATGTTTGATTTCGCCAACAAAATTATCGAGGCGACCTCGGATAGCGTCTGTGCCTATAAACCCAACCTGGCTTTTTACGAAAGCCTGGGGGCGGAGGGCCTGTCGCTGTTAAAATTGATACTGGAACGTATCCCGGAAAACATCCCGATTATTCTCGACGGTAAACGGGGAGATATTTCGAACACGGCCTCGCATTATGCGCATCTGTTGTTCGATATCCTGAAAGGTGACTGGGTGACGCTGAATCCGTACATGGGTTACGATTCCATGCGGCCGTTTCTGGAATACAAGGACAAGGGCGTATTCGTGCTCTGTCTGACCTCGAACGCCGGTTCCAAGGATTTCCAGCTATTGCAGGTTGACGGCAAACCGCTGTACCAGATTGTCGCGGAGAAGGTTTCGTACTGGAACAAGGAACAGAATTGCGGTCTGGTTATCGGAGCGACACATCCGGATCAGTTGGATGAAATCCGGGATATTGCCCGGGATATGCCGCTTTTGATTCCGGGAGTAGGCGCTCAGGGCGGCGCGCTCGAAAAAGCGGCTCTGTCGGGAACGGCCAACTTCACCAAGGTCGCGGTGATTAATGTTTCCCGTTCAGTGCTCTATGCCTCGACCGACAAGGATTTCGCCGTGAAAGCCCGTGAAGAACTGGACAAGCTGAATGTGGCCGTCAACGGCCTTCGGGAAAACGCCCTGAAACCAAAACCGGAACAAAACCAGCAACCGGGTCAGGGACAAAACCAGCTTCAGTCGAACCAAAACCAGCAGCCGAACCAGCAACAGCAATATCATCATGGCCAAAACCCTCAGCACCAGAACCACAATCAGCAACAGTATCAAAATCCGAATCAACACCAGAACCGGAACAACCCTCAACCGGGCGAACACGGCGCTCATTAAAGCCTAAAAAAACAGCCGGTCAGATTTGACCGGCTGTTTTTTCGCCAATTCAATAATTTTTTTACCATTCGAATTCAAAACGAAGAAGCGAATAGACGTAACCGTCGAAAAACTCCCCCTTGTGAAAATAATGCTGACGCAGTACGCCGTCTCGTTTGAACCCGGTTTTTTGTAAAAGTTTTACGGCGGCTTTGTTGAAACCGGAGGTTTGAGCATAAATTTTGTTCAGCCCTCGGTAATTGAACAAGTAACCACACAATATCCTGACCGCCTCGGTCGCGTAGCCCTTCTGTTGTTCGTCGGGGTCGATTAAAAGTCCGAATTCCGTCGAGCGGTTGAGGTTATTGAGATTAAAAAAATTTATTGTTCCGACCGGGGTTTTGTCTTTGATGCGGACAATCATGAATTTCTGTTCGTCGGGGGACTTTTCTTTCTTTTTGTAGGCTTCAGCCGCCTCGGTGGCGGTGCGGAAGAGGACCGGGCGGCAGGACCGGGACTGCAATTCACTTTGCAAAAACCAGTGATAGGTATTGGCGATGTCCTGGTCGGTCGCCGGGCGCAAATATATTTCCTCGCCGATAAGCGACGGCGAAGTATCCGGAATTTTTATCTTTTCGGTCATGGACGCCACCTCTTATAATAAAGGGTATGGGATTCAAAATGGTTTATAGCTTTTGTCTGACAAATTATAGCCGGCCCTCCAAAACTTGGCAATATTTAAAAATTCCGTCGAATTTAAAAGAACCCTTGAAAGGACGCCAATATTATGAAAAATAGTCTGTATTTGCTGATTGCCATTATCGTGCTTTATCTGATCTCGTCGCTGGTACTTTCAGCGGTGTACGGGTCGTCGTTCGGCTTTCTAAACGGGGAAGATTACTGGGCGCCGGATGGCCAGGGCGGATGGGTACAGCATGGTCAACCTAGCGAACCTGCACCCGCGGAACCGAGCGTCAACGTGCCTTTTATGATGCGTTATATTCCTATCTTCTTGCCGGCGCTGGTGCTGATTTTGTTCCTGTTTACGCCGTTGTCTAAATTGCTGGAAAACGGGAAAAAACCGGAAGGGCCGAAACCGGGCGAGCCGGTTTATGAAGATATGGAAGAGGATGCCCCTGATGCGGCCGATTCGCCGGACAGCGAATCGGACCGTCAGAGTTGATAGGGTAAAGATAAGAGCACTTTATTTGACAATCTTCTTGAGCGCTTCGAGCGCGCCGGTGTAATCCGGTTCCTGGGTGACTTCGGGAACAATCTGCATATAGCTGATTTTATCGTTTTGGTCGATAACCAGCACCGCCCGGGCCAGCAGCCTGAGTTCCTTGATTAAAAGACCATAGTTCTGACCGAATGAGGCCATGTTGTAATCGGAGAGGGTTTGCAGCCGGTCGACTGCTCTGGCCGCGCAATAACGTTTCTGGGCGAACGGCAGGTCCATGGAAATCGTGTACAAAGCGACATTGTCCCCCAGTTCGGCTGCTTTCCGGTTGAAGGTTACGGTTTGGGTGTCGCAAACCGGGGTGTCGAGTGAGGGCACGACCGAAATCAGACGTACTTTACCCTTGCTGTCGGAGAAATTTACCGGCTGTAAATCATTGTTTAAAACGGTAAATTCGGGAGCCCGGTCGCCCACCTTGAGGGCCGGTCCGGTCAAAGTCAGGGGGTTGCCCTTCATCGTTATAACGTTATTTCTTTCCATTTTACTCTCCTTTATTTTTTTGTTCATAATTTTCAGGATTTAGTAAGATAAACACTTACCGTAAGGAAAAGTTCACAGTTTCTCGGAAGCTTAAAAAAAAACTGGTCAGGAATTGAGGCCTTTGTATATTAGCGTCATGAATCCGGAGAATTATCCTATCTATATGGAACTGGCCCTGCGCGAGGCGGGGCTGGCGTTCGAGAAGGGAGAGGTCCCGGTCGGAGCGCTGGTGGTTTTTGAAAACCGTATTATCGGCCGGGGGCACAACCTGGTGGAGACCCTGCATGACGCCACCGCCCACGCCGAAATTATCGCCCTGACGGCGGCGGCAAGTCATTTCAACGACTGGCGGCTGGAAAACTGTCTGCTCTTTTCGACTCTGGAACCGTGTCTGATGTGTACCGGGGCGGCGATTCACGCCCGGATAAAAACCATCGTTTACGGTGCGAAAGACCCCAAATTCGGCGGCTGCGGGTCGATTGTCAACCTGCCCAAACAGAAAAAGCTCAACCACAAAGTCGAGGTTGTCGGCGGGGTGATGGAGGACGAAATCGCCGGCCTGATGAAAATCTTTTTTAAGGAAATCAGACAAAACAAAAGGAGGGTGAATTGATGGTGTCCGTGGATGAAATCAACAAACGCTATAAGCAGGCGTTGTTGATCGGGATGCTGATGCTGGTGGGAATTCCGCTCATTTTCGTGCTGGTGGCGACTTTCGCGCAACTGGAGCGGGTCGAGGTCCCGGAATCATATAGATTCATGTTTTATATGCTCGCTCTGGTGGCTTTTGTCGAGCCGTTTATATACCAGATAATCCGGAAGGTTCAAATTGGTAATTATCGCAAAAGCACCGGAACCAAAATGACGGCCGGACAGTTCGTGCTCAATCATGAAATCACCCGGTTCGCTTTTGTCAATTCCATCTTTGTCTTAGGCGTAGTAACTTATCTGGTCGGCGGTGAAGGGGTTCATATGTTGTATTTTTATATATATGGTCTGATCTGGGCTTTTATCTACTGGCCCCGATTTGATAAGATTAAAACGCTGATGGAGTCATTGGAAGTATCATGAGTTCCTTAGATTATGAGAATAAAACCAATTTGGCGACGATAATCGTCAAGCCGTTGTATTTCGGGCTGGTGAGCAATATCGTTATTCCGATGGCGCTGCTTCTGGTCTGTTATTATATCAATAACAATTACCCGGTTGAGAATAAAATCGGGGACGCGGCCAATATCGTTTTCTACCTGTTTGCTTTTCTGGCTCTGGTCGAAGCCGGGTTCGCCCTGTGGTGGCGCAATCTGATATATCACAAGCCGATGATTCGCCGGGCGGAGACGTTCGAGGCTGATTTTGTCGAGGCGCTTCTGGCCCGCTCCAAACCGGTCTTTTTGGTGATTGCCTCGATTTCCGTTTACGGGTATCTTTATTTCTTTCTGACCGGACGATTCCCCGAGGCGGTGTTGTTTGTGGTGTTTTCGTTCCTGGTGTTTCAGGTCGTGCGCCCTCGCTATGGTATGGTCAAAAAGCTTTTGATCCACCAGCAGAGTCTGGTTGATAACGGGATGTTTCTGAAATAGACAACCGAAAAAGCCGGCATAAAATTGCTTTACAGACCGGGTTTTTTTATTACATTGTCTGTTCGGTGACCCTGCCTGCCGGGACATATTTTATCAAGGATACGGAGAGGTGGCTGAGTGGTCGAAAGCGGCGGTCTCGAAAACCGTTATACCCTCTGGGTATCTAGGGTTCGAATCCCTACCTCTCCGCCATAATATTTTACCCCAACCTATCTTTTTCCTTGACAGCCACTTATAAATTCGTATCTTACATTTAGGTGTTGCTGTGACCATATTGTGACCATGAAAATCAGGGAGTTTTCACATGG
>JBMOKZ010000129.1:0-17835 GCA_049324195.1 Candidatus Zixiibacteriota bacterium
GTAATCGATATGTTTTTTTATAATCATAATTTCACGTCATTGATTTATTGTATTGTCGAACAATAGATTACGACAACATCCGATATTGCGGGCGGCTAGATAATTTATAAATTTATCCATATTTTAAAAAAAGAAAATTAAAATCGTGAGCGAGCCTGTTCATGCTATTATATCTTATTGCAATTTAATAAGTTGTGATTTGGAAAATGCCCTGGGTAGTTTTATGCTTTTTGTAATGCATTGATATAATATAAGTTATTTTATTATCCGGGGCTATTCGTTGCGGAGCGCCTCGACCGGATCAACCCGGGCGGCTCGGGAAGCCGGGTATAGACCGGCTATCAGGCTGACAATCAAGCCAAACAAAAAGGCTATAAGAATAAGCCACCAGGGCAGGGCAAAAAGTTCGGTTTCATCAATGCCCTCGCGAATCATAATCGTCCGGGCGATAAACGAAGCCAGCCGGGTAATCAGCCAGCCAAACACAATACCGCCAGCAGCTCCGATCATGCCGATAACGCTCGATTCAACCAGAAAGAGCACTTTGATATCCCCTTCATCGGCCCCCAGCGATTTTAACATCCCGATTTCCCGTTTCCGCTCAATTATAGACATTACCATGGTATTGATGATGCCGAGTGAGGCGGTGATAAGGGCAATCAAACCGATTAACCCAAGGGCCAGGTCGAAGTACAAAAAGAAGCGGCTGATTTCCTTGAAACGGGCGGCAAAGCTGAAGACGCGATAGCCAAGAGCTTCAATTGTGTCGGAGACGATTTCGTAAGGTACAGTCGGGTCCAGGTCGAGAGTAACCTGGGAGTAATTGTCGGTGACGGTATCGATGCCGCGGGGAGCGAAGAAAGTGCCACTCTGCAGGGCGGAAAATAAATCGGAGGGGTCATCGCCGAACCCGCTGGCATTGAACTGCCGGGCGGTTTGCGCCGGGAGAATTATCGGTTTGATATTCAGGCGATGTGACTGGACTTTTTTCAGGATCCCGCAAATCGTGAGAGTATCGCTGATACGGGTACGATGGTTCATGAAACCGTCGAGGAAGAATTTGACAGCCTGGTTAAGTTCGGAATAAAAAACTTTTTCGCGGTAATGCTGATGGGACAAAGAATCATAGCGGAATTGCTTGAAGAACGGTTTCAGACGGGGCTTTTCCTGCTCGATGACGCTGACAATCCCGCTGTCGAGGCTGGCTACCGAAACTGAGAGAATGATTTTTTGTCCGACAATCGAATCGGGTTTTTCGAGTCCGACCTCCTCTAAGAATTCCTCGTTAACGACCACTTCTCTGGAGCTGTCGCCCGCGAAAAACCGGCCGGAGCGAAGCTGTGAAAAAAGTTTGGTGTCGAAGGCGGCGGTCGGCAGAGCCTGAGCCTCGGTGCTGAGTACGGTATCGGGCAGGCGGGCCTCAACCGTGAAAGAATAGTAAGGATAAACGAGATTGACGCCGGGAAGCCGGGCGAGAATATCGAGTGTTTCATGGTTCAGCGCTTTAGCGGCGGCGCTGTCGTCGCTTTCGGCCGGATACACCTGCATAGTTGTGAACAGTCCCAGTTCGTTGAACTGCCGGGTGACCAGCTGCTGGTTTCCGGCGCCGAAAGACAGCATCGAGACAAAAGCGGCGATCGCTATGACTACTCCTGAAACGGTCAAAAACGATCTCAGTTTCATGCGCCAGAGATTGCCGGTCGAGATAGCGAATAAATCCCTGAGCGTCATACCCGGTCTCCATCGTTTTCATCTTGATCCGGTTGGTCAATAATCCGTCCGTAATGCATCCGGATAAGTCTCCCCGTGCAGGCTCGAGCCAGTTCCTTATCGTGTGTGACCATCAGGATGGTGATACCCTGACGGTTCAGGTCGGTCAGCAGGGCGGCAATCTGGTCGGTATTTTCCTGGTCGAGATTGCCGGTGGGTTCGTCGGCGAACAAAATATCCGGTTTCTTGACCAGAGCTCGCGCCAGAGCTACCCGTTGTTGTTCTCCGCCGGAGAGGTCGGCGGGGCGATGGTCCAGGCGATTGGTCAAACCCAGCTGTTCCAGCATTTCAGAAGCCCGGCGGCGGCGCTCGCGGGGCGGGGTATCGTTAAAATACAGGGCCAATTCGACATTTCCGAGAGCCGTAAAATGAGGAATGAGATTGAAAGATTGAAACACCATTCCCACCCTACGAGCCCGGTAGGCGGCCAGCTGGCGCCGGCTAAAGGAATTCAGAGTCATACCCTCGATTTTGATGGTTCCCGACGTGGGGGTATCGAGTCCCGCCAGCAGGTTTAAAATGGTCGATTTGCCGGAGCCCGAGGCGCCGACAAGCCCTAAAAATTCACCCCGGTTTACGGTCAGATTGACACCCTCGACCGCACGTACCTGATATGTACCTCGTTCATAATAGCGGCATAATTCCTCGGTAGTCAGCCAGTTCTCTTTGATTCTGATATTCACGTTTTAAAAATGGCGATTCTGTCGGTAAAAATCAAAGGTAAAAATAAAAAACCTGTCGGAACAGAGGGAGGGAATCTGAATCCGACAGGCAAAAAAGCTCGTGACGAGGGGGAGCAGCGTCACGGGCTGTAATATCTTGATTTTGTATATAAGACATGAAAACGGGCGGTTTTATAGCGCTATTGGTTTTTTTTAACTTTTTAAGGTCGATTCTGACCCGCTAAACCCCATATGAGGGTATTTAACAATGTATCAATTTGTTTCTTGAGTTCGTCGGGATCCTGCAGCATTACCAGTTCAAGTTCCAGGGCTTTTGACATCAACCCCAGGTATTTGGCGAACTGTTCGGGATGTTCGATGCTAAATTGTCCGGTGGCAACACCCTCCTTGAGGATTTCATTGATTTTATTTTCTTCCCAGGAGTTAAAGTTGGTTTGCACGTTATCCATCAAGGGCCAGAGTTCGCTCGCTATTTCCCGACTCACGTGATAAAAACTGATGGCTTTTCTGATGACCGACAGCTTGGTGTATGTGTACGCCGTGATTTTGGCGACCGGGTCGGTTTCCCGGTTTACCGCTTCCTCGATGACGCTGGTTACCTGGTCGCTTTCCTGCTGTATGACAGCGGCAAAAATGTCTTCTTTGCTTTCGTAATATTTGTATATCGTACCCTTGGCAACATTGGCGTTACGGGCAATATCATCCACCGAGGTTTTACGGTATCCGAATTTGGAAAACAATGTTTGACCGGCAGCGAGTATGTCAGTCAGTTTTTTATTCTGACGGGGAGTCAGCGCCTTTTTGTAGTTTTTCATATGTTCTCTGTTGAATTGACAGACTATAAAGGTTATCAGGTCTATAATAAGATTTATTTGCAGAAAGTCAAGCCCTTTAATAAATCAGGGTCTATGAACCAAAGAATCAAGCTTTTAAAAACGTATTTATCTGGCGCTAAACCGAATTTTGACTAAATGATAAGTCGTGCGGCTTATGAATTTTATTTGGCCTCGTTGGCCGTATTTTCACTGCCGGCCAGCTGCAGGATGTAGTCGGCGGCCAAACGCAACTTTTCATCACCCAGGTGCGTGAACGAGGGCATCGGCGCGAATTGGGGACGCTTTTTACCGGGCACTTTGGCCCAGGCTACGATTCCATCGGGATTGTCCTTGTAGATGGAATATATTTCACGCAGTGAAGGTGCGGCCAGAACCTTGTTGAGAGCGTGACAGGCGGCGCAGTTGGCAAAAACCGACTCCCCGGTCGGACCGGAGCTGATAGCGTCGCCGGCCCCCAATCCGGCGGCGAGGCGCATCTCCGTGGCGGCAAGAATGGTCTTGAAACGGGCGGTTTCATCGGCGATAAGCCGATAGTGCTCCGCCAGGCTGGCCTCACGGTAGAGGTGGCGCGCGGTGCCCATAATCCCCACCACGGCCGTCAGCATCAGTACGATAATCACGAAAGAACGGCCGATAGTCTCGTCTTTTCTTCGCAGCTCTATCCTGAAAAGAAACAGGACAATCACTGCGAGAACAATAACGATCAGCACCAGGATTATCAGAGCGGTGGTCATGCCCCGGTAAGGCAGCGTAAACAGTAGCAGGGGACCGAACGCCAGTTGAGCTAACGTGGCGAAGAATGCCACCCGGTAGAAAATCCTTCGTAACGAGGCGTGGGTGAATTCCGGCAGGTACTTTTCCACCGGATACTTTTTACGCCCCATCCACCAGGTCAGGAAAAGTCCCGTCAAAGCGATGGTGGCCGTCAGGAAGTGGAAATACCGGGGGAAGACGTTACCGACCAAAAGCGAGGAAAAGAAACCGCCGACCTCAAGCCATTTTTCCGGAAACAGCATCAGGTTGATATTGGCCAGGAAAATCAGGGGAATCGATAAAAACAGGGAAGTTGCGGCGACGCCGACGAGGATATGGAATTTTTTATTGTCGCCCGTCCAACGGTCCCAGGTGAATTTGTGAAGATACGCCAGCAGAAAGGCCATGGTCACCAGGGGGATAATCGATATCCAGGCGTAACCCGTGAGCGAATTGGCCGAATAAAAATGAAGGGTATAAACCAGGTTGATGCAAAGCAGGGGGCCAACACCAAGCACCACCGCCAGGCTTTTATTGACAGTAATGGTTTCGGCTATTTTGTGACCGAGCCGGTCGTATTTGGGGGAATTCAAGCCGAACATTTCGAAAATGACGGACAAAAGCGACCCGCCCACCATGAGATTGACGAACAAAATATGCACCAGAAACAGGGCGACCAGCAGGAATTTCAGATACCCTTCATCCAGAGGCAGGGGCAGTTCGATATCGCGCGGCAGGGGCACCTGCGTGATTATCGGAAAAATCATGTTGGTCAGCCGGACGAACATAAGCGGTATCCTTTAAGGTTGTCCGGCGGCGTTTTGTATCTGAGCCGGCTTCGGACTGTAGCGCGCGTGCGCGCCAAAAATATATCGATGGTTAATTTGCATCTGACGGAAATAAGTCACCATGGCGTCCAGTTCGGCTTCGTTTCCGGGAAACGGGGGCATATAAGTACGGGTGTTGTGCATTGTAAGGACGAACGCCTTGAGGGCGGTTTCATCCCAGGGTTCGGAGCCGTAAAGGTTATTGAACTTGGAGATGATATTGTTGATACCCCGTGTCGTATGGCAGCGCGAACAGGCAATGAGAAAAACATCCTCACCGGCGTCGAGTTGATTGGCTTTGGTGACCTGGTGATTGTTGACGAAAGAGGCGTAAGGGAGGATACCGTCGCGCTGGAACACCGGCATTTCATCGACCCGAACGCCGTTGGAATACATGTAGTCGGCAATGACGTAGGGTTTGCGGATAAATTCGCGCACCCGCTCGAAATGACCGAGCAGCCAGACTCCCAGGATAAAGGGAATCAACAGCACCACGCCGTGTACAAGTTTTGGTTTGAAAACGCCCAGGGTGGTGATGAGAACAATCACTGCTACGGCGACGGTCATGATAATGGCCAGCGTTTCGTGCCAGTTCATGAAACGCTGGGTCAAAAGCGCGACGTTGATGTTAGCCAGCATCGCCTCCGGCACCCGGCTCCAGTACCAGAAAGCCGATGGGATAAACGGCAAAGCCCAACCCAGCGACCAGGCCGCCACGAAACGGACTGCTTTCCGTCTTAGTTCCGAACCCTTGGGAGTAAAGAAAAAGAGCATGAACCAGACGCACAAGCCAGCCAGCATCATCGAAAAAGTCGTCCGGAAAGCGAGTTGCGGGAGATACAGCGGGTTGAACGCGGCCGAGAAAAAGGACTTGTCCACCGGCCAGTTACCGCTGCCCATCATGAAGCCGAGCACGGCCACAATTATGGCCATGGTGAACCAGGAAAAAACGCTGAGAAAAGCACCGAAACCAATATGCAGTTTTTTCATCGCACCGACGGTCCAGCGTTTCCAGGTCAGGAAATAGATCATGATCAAGACGACTTCGGAAATAAACACCAGCCATTCCGTAAACCAGGCCCAGAAAAAAACCCGCAAAAGACTGCCGATACCGAATGGGGCGATAAGAGCGGTAGTAAACCAAATACCGACCCCGGTCAGGGCGCCTGCCGAGGTAGTAATGATGAACAAAACGAAGGTCACGCGGTAGGCCAGCCGGTCGCATTCCGGGTCGTTATTTTTATACCCGCGCCACTCCAGCAGGGTTACCAGGGGGTAAGCGCCGACTGCCAGAGCGTGATTGATGAAAACATGTACGCTGGCGATGACAGCAATAAGAATACGATTTCCGAAAAAATCCAGAAAAAATTGAGGAAAGTCCATGCGGCAATATGTGAAAAGAACTTTATTAAGGCAATATTTTTTTAAAGGATGACAATCGAGAGGTGTTAAATCATCTATACTTTTTAATATAGATTATGAGCGTCGATAGTTGATACCCATCCGGTCGAGACGACGGTAATGATGTCGCAGCCGGCGTTTGAAATCAGCCAGGTTGCGCAAGGATTTCGGTGACCAGACTACTTCGGCCAAAGCGCACAGACGCGGCAGCGCCATGTATTCGACGTGTTTAAAATCGGCGATATATTCGGTCCAGACGTTTCCCTGAGCGCCGAGAATGTGCTGTGCCTCGGTTTCTGTCAGTCCGTCCGGGACCGGCTCGAACGCGTAAGTTTTTTCATACGGGGTCAAACCGCCGATAGCTTTCGGTTCGCCGCTTTCGGCTTGGTAATGGTCGAAATAGCAATGTGACTGCGGACACAAGACGGCGTCGTGTCCCGCCCGGGCGGCTCTGACAGCGCCCTCGATACCGCGCCAGGACATTACCGTCGCCTGTTCGGCCAGGCCGCCCTCGAGAATCTCATCCCAGCCGATAAGACGGCGGTTCAGGCTGTTCAGAATTATTTCCACACGGCGGATAAAATAGCTCTGCAATTCGTTTTCATCGGCCAGTTTTTGTTCGGCTTTTCTTTTTTGACAAAGGTCATGATTTTGCCAGGGAGTTTTGACGCATTCATCGCCGCCGACATGAATATATTGTCCGGGAAAAAGAGCGGTGATTTCTTCGAAAAGGTTCCGCAGGAAAGTGAAGGTTTCCTCGCGGCCGGGGCAGAGAACGTGCTCGAACACGCCCCATTCGTTGACCACCTCGTTTTTGTTTCCGTTGCAGGAATATTCCGGGCAGGCGGCCAGAAGCGCCCCGGCGTGACCGGGAATATCGATTTCCGGTACGATGGTGACCGCTCGTTCGGCGGCGTAGGCCACGATATCACGAATGTCATCCTGAGTGTAAAAGCCGCCGTATCGACGGCCGTCGGCTTCGACTCGCCAGCCGCCGATATCCGTCAGCTCGGGATATTTTTTGATTTCTACTCGCCAACCCTGGTCATCGGTGAGATGCCAGTGGAAGACATTAAATTTGTGATAGGCGAGTAGGTCAAGATACTTTTTGATATGTTCCCGGCCGAAGAAATGCCGGCTGACATCGAGGTGCATCCCCCTCCAGACGAACCGGGGATAATCCTCGATTCTGACCGCCGGTATGAGAATAGACGAGTCTTGGACGTCGTCACACGGCATCAGCTGCAGGAAAGTCTGAACCCCATAAAAAAGTCCGGAAAATGTCGCCGCCTCGATACGGACACAGCCCGTTTCAATAACAAGCTCGTAAGCCTCAGGAGGAAAACGTTCGGATTTTTTTTTTAGATCAAGACTGATTACGCTGCGGTTTGAAGAATGGTTGGCGGTTGGAATAAACGTCAAGCGGCGCCCGGTCAATGTCTCGATTCGAGAGCGGAGATAATCTCCTGTTTTAACGACTTCACTCGATGGCGAGCCGGTGGTAATGACGACGTCCGGGGTTAACTCGAAAGCGCCTTCACGGGGCTCGACCGTGACCGGCCGGGGAACGAGGTCGGGAAAGGACATGGTTATTTTTCTTTCCAGCCGGCGAGATATCCTGAGAGACGCCAGTAACCAAAATGGCCTTGTTCATCTTCGGGGCGAACGTCCTCGACCACGAACCTTACCTTATGGTCTCCCGGATTAAGATGGTCGGTGAGATCGAGAACCAGCGGTTCGACCAAGTCTCCGGGACACCAGCCGCTGCGGCTGTAATCGGACGACCAGTAACCGTCGGACCACCGCCGGGTGTAGGGGTTGATATCACGAAAGTGGCGGCAGTCGTCGCGCCAGGGTTGATAACGGTAAACTGCGATATCGTCCACGTAGATGACGTTGTCCTTGCTTATGAATTCATCGGCATCGGTGCCGTCGGTGCAGTGACCGGAAGTGTAATAGTACAGTTTAACGCGCTTGAGGTCATCGGGTATGGACACCGCTATTTCGATTCCTTTCCCGCCGTAAGTTTTCTCCGTGTAAGACTCCACGAATAAAACGCCGTCAACCCAGTCGGGGGCGGTGTTGTCCCCGACCGGCCGGTAAACGAGAGCCAAATCAATTTCCCAGGCGGGAGTAAGCCAGGTATCGATAAAAGCTTTGAAAGTGCAGGTTCCTTTGAGAAGAGGCGCCAGGGCAGTGAGGTCAACCTCGTATTCGGTCAGACCGCCGTAGGCCGTTATAAACTTTATCAGTTCGATATCCGCCATGCCATCCCGGCACAGACGGATATTGCCGGCGCGGTCCCAGGCGTCAATGACCGAAACCTCGTCCCTGGGAATCGGGCTAACGGTCAAAAAAGCGGTGATGGTCACCGGGCTGTCGTACGTAGGTAAATTTATGGTCGTTTTCATCACCCGGCCGTTCTCGTCGGAGGTTACGTCGTCCGTGTCGTATTGAGCCGGGTTATCGGGAGTGAAATGGATGGTCGTGCCTGAAAAAATCTGAATGCTATTGGAATTATCGAGGTCGTCCGCCAGTGAAATCGTTCCGCACGACAGTATCAGCAGACAAGCTGATAACATCGCCAGCGAGGTTTTGAACGTCTTCATTATTATTCCTTTAATTTGAAAGTCATGATTTCAAACGGTTTTAAAGAAAGTTCGAGCGTTTGGGAACTTTTAAATGAGCGGCCGTCGCTCCATTCCATCAGGTCAGTTTCGACCAGCAGAGCCTGTTTGTCATCGATAATCAGCCGGCCCCGGGAGAATCGGCCCTTCGTTTCGACAATCCTCAGGATCAGGCAGTTTTCCTTTTCTGCTTTTTTAACGACTTCGAGCGATAACCCGTCGCCCTCGACCCGCCAGGGCAGCACCCTCTTGTCGGTTCTAAAGCCCTTGAACGCCATCAAACCCTGGTTGAGGACGGCGGCATTGGAGATTACATCGGAATCAATCAACCCGCCGATATGGGGGAGCAGGCTGTAAGTAAGCTCGTGCCGGCCACGGTCGGCGTCGGGGTCGGGATAGGTAGGCGAGCGCAGGATATTGAGGTCGATGACGTTGTGCAAAACCTTGTAGCCGTACTTGCAGTCGTTTAAAAGAGCGATACCATAAACCCGGTCGGAAAGATCGGCATATCGGTGTGCCGCAACCTCGAATTTGGCCATGTCCCAGGAAGTATTGCGGTGGGTGTTGCGGTGGAGAAAACCGTATTGGATATCGAACGCGGCTTGTTCGGCAAAGACATCGACCGGGAAGGCGACGCGAAGCATCTTGTGATTTTCGTGCCAGTCAACGACCGTGTGGAAATCGAGCCGCTTGCTGTTGCGGGTCAGGTATACCCGCTGTTCGAGGCGGGAATTCCCGATAGTCATTTTGAATTCGAGTCCCTGCCGGATTTCACCTGAAGGCAGGGGAGTTAGTTCTGTTACTTTTGCATGTTCGAGCGGGTGTTTTTCGTATGTGATGTCGATATCCCAGGCATCCCAGTCGTTCGGCCGGTCCTCATAAAGAGTGAAAACATTGCCAGGTGACCCGGTTACGCTTATTTCCCGTTCGGCTTCCTTGTCTAAAGCTTGAATCAGGGCGCCGTTGTCAGAAAACTCATATCGCACCAGGTCGTTCTCGAGAACGTTTTTATTTATATTGACGGCTTTCGGCGCCGGTTGTCCGGATTTCGTTAGGGTAACGAAAGAATATGGCTCGATTTCGACATATGCGATCGTCTGGTCGTTTTCAGTTTGAATCGGGAGAGCCACGCTGTTAACGGAACCGCCGGGCCAACCCTCGGGTAACGCTACCGCGCCGCGGTAGGGGTAAGGCAGACTGTTGAACAGAATCATCGCATTGTCGTCGGTTTCAAACAGTTCCCGGGCGGCTTCCCCGGCAAGAATCTCGCATTGGGCCAACGCTTCTTTGTGTTCGGCGTGCGTCGTTTCATAGACCTTGGTGATGCTGGAACCGGGGATAATGTCATGGAACTGGTTGAGCAGGACTTTTTTCCAGATGCTGTCGATGCGGTCCGAGGGATAATGCTCAAACGGGAGACAGGAGCATAGCATTTCCAGTTCCCGGAGTTTGTGTTCCAGGCGGCGGTTGGCTTTCTTGACCTTAGCCTGGGTGGTGTAGGTGCCGCGGTGAAGTTCCAGGTATAGTTCTCCCACCCATACAGGCAGGCGGAGTTCATATTTTTTCAAACGTTCGAAAAAGTCGGCGGCTCTGCCGAATTTGACTCTGGGCGCGGACTCGAGATCGGCCATGCGCCGGCCCAGTTCGATGTTTTCCTCCTTGGGTCCGCCGCCGCCGTCGCCGACTCCGAATAAACTCAGAAATTCCCCGATAAAATCTTTTTCCTTAAAATGTTCCGCGGCCGGAATCAGATAGTCGGTTCCGAGCATGCTGTTGTAATTGTTTTCCGGCGGGAAATGCACCAATACCTCGCTGCCGTCGAGGCCGCGCCATTTGAAAGTGTGATAAGGAAATTCGTTGAACTGGTTCCAGGACAGCTTCTGAGTCAGGAAATATTCGATGCCGCTTTTACGAAGGATTTGCGGCAGGGCGGCCGAGTACCCGAAAACATCGGGCAGCCACAGATTTTTGATGTCGATGCCGAACTCGTCGCGGAAAAAATTCTTGCCGTGCAGTATCTGGCGGATCATCGACTCCCCGCTGATGAGGTTACAGTCGGCCTCGACCCACATTCCTCCCTGCGGCTCCCAGGCGCCGTCGGCTACCGCCTTTTTGATACGCTGATATAATTCGGGGTATTGGTTTTTGACGAAAACATAATGCTGGGGCTGCGATGCTCCGAACACATAGCCGGGATATTTTTCGATAAGCGCCAGCTGGCTGGCAAAAGTGCGGGCGCATTTGCGAACGGTCTCGCGCACCGGCCAGAGCCAGGCGGTATCGATATGGGCATGGCCGACAGCGGTGACGGACAAATCCGACGGTGCGGCCGGACAGCCCAATTCTTCCTGTAAGATCTCGCGGCTGCGGCCGTAATCCTTTTCTTCCAATGCCCGGACGGCGCATTTGATCAGCCGGGAGCGGCGGATGGATTTTTCCGGCAGGGTTTTGATAAAGCCCAGCACGATTCGCAAATCGAGCCAGAGATGCCAGGCTCTTGAATCGAACACTCCCAGGCGCATGGTCTCGACCCGGGCGTCGTAGCGGCCGTACCGGAGGGGAGAGTTTTCATCCGGGTCGGGTTCGGTGAAGACACCGAAAAGGCCGTTAGCGGCGGTTTCCACCCAGAGTTCGACCACTTCCTCGCCTTCGCATTGCTCGAACAGCGGCACGATATCGCGGCTGAAATCGGATTTGAACACCGAGCCGTTGGTGATGCCCTGCAGGATACGACCGGTGCGGTCGAACACGAGACCCTCACCGGAGAAATCAAGCCGGGCAACGACTTTTTTACCGGTCCATTTTGAGGGCACGTTGCTTTCGATACGGAACCAGGCGCTTTCCCAGGCCGCACCCCAGCGGTCGCCCTCGCGGATGTCCTCATATTGAAGTTTCAGCCGGTTTTCGTAGGCGACCGGTTCGAGAGAATGAGCATAGCGGGCCTTGAATGGAACCGTCTCGGCTATGACTTTTTCCGTCAACCGGGCGGTGAAGCGCTCGATAGTCGTAATGTAAAATTTGGTTTCCCGGTCGTTCACGTCAAACCTCGTATGTTATTCGGCGTTTTCTTTCCTGTCGATAAAACCATCGTCGCTCTCGTCGCGTTTCATGGTTCGCAGGCGATTAATCATAATCCTGATATCTTTCAGGCCGCCGATCGAAAACCAGATAATCACGATTATGGCCAAACCCATTTGAATATAAACATAATATTTCCAAAAAGCCATCCAGGAAATATCGGAAACCTCGTGGGATAGATTATAGACGGTGCCGATGATAAAGACCAGAGTCCAGGCGCCGGTCCAGATGTAGTTGGCGATATAGATGAACTTGTCGAAGCGGGTGAATTCACGGCCCATGCCCAGCAGTTTCCAACCACGCGAGGGCACCTTATCAATGATTTCCATCTCGCCCTTAATGGCATACTCGCCGCGGTTAAGCAGTTTGTCCATATTATGTGCTTGGCGCTTACCGAGCAGCGAAACGATGACGTATAACAGCGAACTGCAGAACATGCCGACAGCCCAGAACATCTGGCCGTTGATGAAAAAGTCGGTTTTTAACTGGTGAATTATGATGCCGCCGACGGCGATCGTTGACCCGGTAGTCATGGCCGCCCAGGCCGCACCGGAAGTACCGCGTTTCCAGTAAAGACCGCCGATTATAACCGCCCCGGACCCGCCGGCGAAAATGGCACCGGTAATGGCAAAAAAAAGCAAAATGTACTGGCTTTGCTGGAAAATAAGACTGAAAAAGAAAATAAACACGGCCACCCCCAGAATAGATAACCGGAGTAATTTTAAATGCTGCTTTTGTGAAAACGGTTTTTTGCGGAACGGCATGACAACATCCTGGATGAAAATACTGCCCCAGGAATGCAGATATGAGTCGTGGGTGCTGATAAACGAAGCCAGCATCACCGCTACAAACGCCCCTATCAATCCCCGGGGAAGCAGGTGTGACAACACCAGGGGGACTTTCAGCTGGCTTTTGACAGCCTCAGAGTCGAAACCGGCAATGACATTGTTGACACTGTCCGAGATAGCGCTGTAGTTGGGATGGTTCAGGATCGTATAGGCGACAATAGGAACGAAAGTAAACAAAAGCATCTGGGGCAACCCCCGCCAGTTTTCGAGCACACCGCTCATTTTGGCCTCGTGGGCGCTTTTGGCGGAGGCGTTATAGCCCTGCGTACCCTGCCAGGACAGAACGCTGTAAAGCACTCCGATTATCCCGACCAGGAAATACCAGAAATTGAAATCCTTGACCTGACTTGTGTGATAAGGGTTGATAAGCGAGGCTTCGGTGGGGGTGGAGGACAAGGCTTCGAAAATATGAGTCCAGTCAATCGTGGCAAAAAGGAATAACAGCAGTATAACAAACACGACATTGACAAACAATCCCTGGAAAAAGTCGGCTATAATAATGGCGATTTGTCCTCCGGAAAAAACGAAATAAAGTGAGATGGACAAAAGGAGTATCATGATCAGAGGAAAGGTGGAAATTTCCAGGCCAAAAACCTGAATGGTCAAAGGCAGGCCGCAGAAATAAATAAAAAACCGCGCACCCACCGACGGGAAAATGCCGAAATTTATAAGACCTGATAAAAAACCGATAATCCCCGCAAAAATGCGGAATTTGCGGCTGTAACGAAGCTCAAAGAACTGCGCCAGCGTCAGACAGCGGGTCTGCCGAAAACGATAGACAACCCAGCCGGAAACCCTAATAATAAGTACCACCAGTCCCGTGGTCATGCCCCACCAGGACATGGAAAACCCGGCGATGAGATTCATCTCCAGGTTGGCAATGATAGTAATCGCGCCCAGCGCCGCTACCCCGGCGGCAATACTGATGACGTACCTTCCGGCGGTCCGCCCCGCCGCCAGGAAATCCGCCACACTCCGCATCAAATGTTTGCTGGCGACGACCGAGAAAACCATGAAGCCGAGTATTACAAAAACGATAGTCCAGTCAATTAATGCCATTTAATCATACCGTAATTTCATTAAACGTATTCTATTTTTCTTTAGTTAATTTACCGTCATGGGTGATGCAGACCTTTTCACGACCATCCGATTCTTCGAGACAGGCCTTGAACAGGTCCCTGGTCGTCTCCATGACCGGCGGCCAAGTATAGCCTGTCAGCTTCGGTTTTTTGAGGTGGAGCTTTTTGAGGTCGTCGGTGAAAGTATCATACTGCATCTTATAAGTTCGCTGAGCGTAATACAGTTCGTACAACGCCTGACGGGCGTTTTCTGTTTTGTCCGGGATGATTGTGTCCGTGCCTTCACCGGTGATTTTATCGCTGAACTGTACATACCCCCAGCGTTCCGGGTAATGCATGGCAATCAGACCCTGCGGCGTCCAGACCCAGTTGTTTTCGGGCAGGGATTGTGAGGTTGCCGGGTCGGTTTTTTTGACGTAATTGCCGTTGACGGTCTCGACTTCCCATTCCACCCGCGAAAAATTGACCCGCCACTGCTCACCGTTTGTGGGCGGGGTGGGGCGATGGGCGCATTCTTTCAATACCGCCCAGGGAAAAGCGATTTCGATACTCCAGCCCTTATCGGTATCACCCGGTTTGTTTATCGTCCCGAAAATGTGCACCGCGGTTTTCAAGCCCTGGATGTCCCAAGCGTTGACCGCCGGGCCGCCGTCGCGGTAGGGTTTCAACAGCAGCAAATCCCACTGGGTGTTGAAGGTGTTGACCTCGAGTTCATAATATTCGTGCGAGTCACCGTCGGGGTCGATGAATACTTCGAAATCATTGTCGTGATAGATGACGGCGTCGCGCTCGGTCAGTTTGGCCCAGACGTCGGGTTCCTCCATCTCCGCCGCGACATAGAAGTATTTGTCGTCCCAGAGCATTTTGGCGCGGGTATTGAAACGGGGCGCGGGTTTCAGGGAACCCTCGATATCGACGAATTCCTCTGTCCAGGGAGCGCTGTCCCATCTTTGTTCGGAAAGTTTGCCGTCGATTTTAAGCGGTTGGTCGGTTCGGTAGCAGATATAGCGGCGCGGGTCAAACGGGATTTGGGGAGTTGGCAGGGTTTCGTCGGATATTTTCAAGGGATCCTTTAATTCGCTCGTTTTTTTTCGAACGCATCCTGAAAATATCGCGGCTACGATACCGGTCAATAAAAGAGTCAGAAGAACGTAATTTTTAAGTTTCATTATTTTATGATTCCCGTTTTCAAGGGTTGTCTTCCGGGTTGTCGTTTCCGGCCCGGCAGGCGTCAAGCAGCTCCCGGACGGTGGTGTGCGCGAGCGCGACACAGGTATCGGCCGCGCCGTAATAGACCCGCACCGGGCTGTCAGGCATGGCGTAACCCTCGCGGTCATATTGCTCGACAATCATCCCGCCGGGGAAGACAACGTTCGGCACCTGGCCTACCTGTTCGTACGGTTCGCGCGGCTCGAGGATATTGTAGCGTCCGCGGGTGATGACTTTCGACGGTTCGCGCAGGTCCAGCAGCGCCGCCCCGGCCTGGTAGATATTGACGCTTTCGAAATGGGTGGCGACGCCGTGATAGACCAGCAGCCAGCCCTCGCGGGTTTTCAAAGGCGGTGGTCCGGCGCCGATACGTTCGTCCCAGAAATGCGGCCGTCCGGTCATCACCGTGGTGGTTTTGTGCCAGGTCAGCAGGTCGTCCGAAACCGAGAAACAGATGCCCGTGCCCGAGATCACTCCGTTTTCGAGCATGGCGGTATTGGGCCGGTCGAGCCGGCAGTAGCGTCCGTTTATTTTTTCCGGGAAAAGGACGCCGTTGCGGTTGTCGTCGTCGGAGACCAGCCCCAGCCAGCGGTAGCGCTCGAAATCCTCGGTAACCGCCAGCCCCAGCCGGCAGATACGGTCCATATCGACCGCGAGCATGATAAAATATTTACCGTCGAGCATAGTGATGCGGGGGTCGTAAATATGGTAGATGGTTTCGCGTTCGTTCTCGACGCCCTCGAAATATACTATTCGGTTGTCGACCGTGAAATTCTCGCCGTCGGCGCTGAGGGCTTTGACGAGAAAAGTTTCGCGGCCGCGGTTCTGGACACGCAATAAAAGCAGATATTGGTCGTTGAATTTGACGGCGCCGGGGTTGAACACTGAGGATACGTCGTCCAGGCGGGGTTTTACGGTGGGGATATCACGGCGAGTGATAACGGGATTTTTGTCGTTTCTTTTCACCGGTTACACATATCAGGTTACCTTCCGCGGTTTCGTGGCGGAAATATACAGAAAACGGTCGAGATTTTCAAGCTATTTAACTTGAAAGAAATGAAATCGTTTTCAAGTAAGTTGAACAGGGTAAAACATTAATTGTTTTACCCTGTGTAAGTCGTGTATGGTAATACGGTTGTAACTTTCTCAGTAGCTTTCGTCGTCGCTTTGGCGGGAGCGGTAGTCGCCGTGTATCTTGCGGTCCACCAGCTCCTCCGGGGTCAGGTCGTCATAGCCGCGCTTCTGGAGCTTTCTTATAAACGAGGCATCCACCCCGTGAATCCGCATCGAAACCAGGTCCGAGGGGTCGATTTTGGTGTACCCGACCTCGGTCAATTGCTTGACATAGTACGGCGTAACGTTGTGGATTTTCATCTCGACCAGTTTCGAGGGGCTGAGGTCCTTATACCCCAGCTTGACCAGGCCGCGGATGAAATAAATATCGACGTTGTGAATCTGCATTTCGACCAGTTTCGAGGTGCTCAGGTTGTCGTAACCGTACTCCTTTAGGTCGCTCACGAATTCAGGCGAAACGCCGTGGATGCGCATCTCGACAAGCTTGTCGGAATCTATTTTATCGTAACCAAGTTGCTGAAACTGGGCGATGTAATCCGGTTCCACGCCGTGAATTTTCATCGCTACCAGCTCCGAAGGATTCAGGTCGCTGACGCCGAATTTACTCAATTCCCGGATATAATCGGGCGTGACGTTGTGGATGCACATTTCCATCAGCTTGTCGGGATGGAGTTCGTTATAACCAAGATCCCGAAGTTCCCGGATATATTCCGGATTGACGTCGTGGAGATGGAACTCAACCAGACGGTCGAGGTCGATATCGTAACCGAGTTCGCGGATTTCTTTCGCGAACTCGAGCGTGATATCGTGCACGGCGAGCGTCAGGCAGTCCTTCTCGTCAACCTCGTAATTCATCGCTTTCATCCGGTCGACATAGTTCTCGCGGGCCCGGAAATAGCAGTCGCCCTCACCCTCGAAAAAACCATCGAACTCATCGACTGAACCCTCGAAAAAGAACGTCCCGGCGTCGCGCTCCCATTTGAAGAGGACACTCTCACCGGGAGTAAGGTCGAGTTTATCGAAATATTGGGTCATGGACATCTGTCCGCCGAAGAGTCCCCGGCGGAATTCAATCCGGATTTGCTGTTTACGGTCGCCGCGAATCAGCTCCCAATCGCCTTTCAGGTCGCTGCGCCTTGATTCGAACTGGTCGATTTTGGCCGGGTAGATATCGGCGGTGACCCGGTCGGGCGCCAGACCCTGCAGGACGAACAAAGTGGCGGCCAGAAGAAAAATCGAGATGACACTGACCATCGCCGACCCGGTGCCGCGGTCGACGGCCGGGGGCAGCACGATTCGGCGAATGCGTTCCAGCAGGGAACCGGTGGTGGCGGCCGGCGTCAGGTGGGACGCGCCGACACGCAGTTCTTCGAGATTAGCCAGAGCTTTAACGTATTTCATTTTATCACCTGTGATTGTTACAGCGGCATCATCGCAGCAATGTTCGCGTTCAATGCGAATCAGCCGCGAGATATACCAGACTGCGGGATTAAAGAAAAACAGGGTCTCCAAAACGGTTTGGAGATAATTTATCAAAATATCATGGCGCTTGATGTGCGCCAGTTCATGGACAATAATCATTTCGAGTTCCTCGGAACTCAAACCGCCCAAAGCCGCCGCCGGTATCAGCACTATCGGCTTGACCCAGCC
>JBMOKZ010000130.1:0-2361 GCA_049324195.1 Candidatus Zixiibacteriota bacterium
CGGCGGATAATCAGCAAATTGATTGTCCCATGCAGCTTCCGGCTGATTAAAATGGGCTTGGATATAAACGTTTTCAACTTCGAGATGCCGTCAATCACGATTTCATCGGTACGGATATATGGTTTGACGTCCTGCGACTGGGCGAATTTCGAGAAATATTTTTCGTCGAGGATTTCGCGGGTGAAAGCATCGTTGTCGGTCTCGTATATTTTCCTGACCAGCTGGCCGTTTTTAGGGTCAATCTCCATCAGCGAGACGGCCGCGGCCGAAAGCTCAGTCTTGCAGGAATTCACGACCATCTTCAGATACTTTTCGATATCGGCCCCTATTCCGAAAGCGTTGGCGACTTTCAGAAATTCCACCTGGCTTTTCAACTGCAGGTTTTCCCGGATAACTTTCTGGTGGGCCAGTCCCCTCCGGACAGTGGCTTTCATGACTTCCAGTTTGAAGGGCTTGAGCATGAAATCATATGCGCCCTTTCTCAGGACCGAAATCGCCGTTTTCACCGTCGGGTGAGCCGTCATCAGAATAACGACCGAATCGTGATAATTTTTGAGCGTCGTATCCAGAATCTGGGTACCGGAATATTCGCCCATGACCAGGTCGGTTAATACCAAATCAACCTGATTCTTTTCAATATAATCTATCGCCTTTTCCGGGTCGGAGAAAGAAACGATTTCGTAACTGTCCGACGCCAAGGCTTCGGTAATGATACTACAAATATGTTCCTCGTCATCGACGACCAGGATTCTTATTTTAGGCTCATTAAGCATATGTTCCTCTTAAAAAAACCAGCTTACGTATCTATCGGTTAAACTGCCGCAGGCGTCTATAGCTGTTTTGGTTTTTGTATAATAATTGCGCTGGCGGGAATTATTATTCGGAAATGAGGTCAGCCATATATGATGAGCGAACCAGAGGCGCTGAAAAAACTTTTTTTATTCCTGCCCGGTTAGCCTCGACGGCATACTCTTTGAATTCTTCCGGTGAAACATATCTCTGGACGGGAAGGTGATTTTGGGAAGGCGACAGGTATTGTCCGATTGTCAGAATCGAAACCTGGTTTTCAGCCAGATTATCGAAAACCCGTCTTAGTTCCTCTCTTTCCTCGCCGACCCCGACCATCAGCCCCGATTTGGTCACGGCGTTGAATTCCTCCCGGGCTCTTTTTAACAGAGCCAGGGAGCGAGCGTAATCCGCCCCGGGACGGACTTTCGGATAAAGTCTCGGGACGGTTTCCAGATTGTGATTGAAGATATCGGGGCGGGCGTCCATGACAATATTCAAAGCGTCGGGAACACCCCGGAAATCGGGCGTCAGGACCTCGACTTTGCAACCCGGTAAATATTTTCTCAACTGGCGGATAGTCTCAGCAAAATGCCCGGCGCCGCCATCGGGTAAATCATCGCGGGTTACCGAGGTTACCACGACATGTTTGAGGTTCAGTTTTTGGGAAGCCCGCGCCACCATTTCCGGTTCTTTGGGGTCGAGCGGCAAAGGCCGCCCGGTCGCGATATTGCAGAACCGGCAATTGCGGGTACACAGATGCCCCATAATCAGAAAAGTAGCTGTCCGGCGGTTGAAACATTCTCCCCGGTTGGGACAGTTGGCCTGCTGGCAGACGGTGTCAAGCCCGAACTCGCGGATAAGCGAAGACACCTCGGAAAAATTCGCCCCGACGAATGCCCGCACTTTGAGCCATTCCGGTTTGCGCTGAATTGTCTTGTTCACGTCATTCATATGTTCATTTTCCGAACAACTAAAAAAGCCTGTTTTCTCGGCGTTCAATTCATCCTTACCTGTCAAGTATATTAAAAAATATACGATAATCAAGATAGAGAGATAAAATAAATATATAAGGAGAATTCCGATGTCATCTAGATTACCTGCCGTTATCCTGTTTATCTTTTTATTAATTACGTCAACAATTATCGCCAGCGATAAGATAAAAGAAGCTCAACCGGTAATAATTGGAAGCTCTCCGGCTCAGCCCCTGACAGTCAAGCTGAACGGCCCCCGCCTGAGCGCCGCCGACACCTGCTACGCCTTGATGCACACCGAACCGGCCTGGCGAATCGACGGCTGGGTCTGGGGCTATGAACTTTACGAAGCTTATATCGACCCCGAGCTTTCCTGTCCGGATCCTTATCCGTTCACAATCCTGGCTGTCAATATGCCGATGGTTTTCGACGCCACGACTCCGCTCGATGTTCAGGTTGATATCATTGAGCCCAACTACACCGCATATCCCGGTTGTCATATCCCGGGCGATGAACTGGCGGTATCATCGGAATATAACCTTACCGTACCCGAGGGTGGCGGCTTTTTCGATATCTGGATTCCGCTCGACTCGCCGATCGT
>JBMOKZ010000131.1:0-17766 GCA_049324195.1 Candidatus Zixiibacteriota bacterium
GACGCCGGGCACACGGTTTTGAAAAATTAAATAACTAAAATATAAACCATATCTGTAAAGACAAATCTTGGAGGATTTATGAACAAGAAGATTGCTGTTATCGGTGCCGGGAATGTCGGAGCGACCACAGCCATGTACCTGGCTGAAGCCAATTTCGCCGACGTCGTGATGGTTGATATCGTGGAAGGGATGCCGCAGGGTAAAGGCCTTGACCTGTCCCAGGCCGGCCCGGTTCGGGGTTACAATTCCATGGTTTACGGTTCCAATAATTACGGTGATATCAAAGGCGCTGATATTGTTATCATGACCGCCGGCCTGCCGCGTAAACCCGGTATGTCCCGCGAAGACCTGCTCAACATGAACGCCGATATTATCAAGACGGCCGCCAACAACATCAAGAAATACGCTCCCAAGAGCTTTGTTATCGTGGTTTCCAATCCCCTCGACCTGATGACGTTCCATATGCAGAAGGTCACCGGTTTCCCGAAAAACCGCGTTTTCGGTCAGGCGGGCGTGCTTGACTCCACCCGTTTCCGGACGTTCGTGGCGATGGAAATCGGTGTGGCCATGGCCGATGTCCAGTCGATGGTACTCGGCGGTCACGGCGATACGATGGTGCCGCTGCCGCGTTACACTACCGTAGCCGGCATCCCGGTTTCGGAATTTATCCCCGCCAAGCGCATCAAGGAAATTTCCGAACGCACCCGGAATGGCGGCGGTGAAATCGTGAAACTGCTCAAGACCGGTTCCGCTTTTTACGCCCCCGCCGCGGCGACGGTCTCGATGTGCAAGTCGGTCTTCAACGACGAAAAGAGACTCCTGCCGGTATCCGCTTATCTGACCGGTGAATACGGCATCAAGGATATCTACATCGGCGTCCCGGCGATTATCGGCGCCGACGGTGTCGAAAAGATTATCGAGCTGAAACTGAACAAGTCCGAAAAGACAGCTTTGCAGGAATCCGCTAACACCTATAAAGAACATCTGAAGATTCTCGGCTACTAAGGAGATTGTAATGTCTAAATACAAACATATCGTGGTGCCGCAAGATGGCAAACCGATTAAAATCAAGAACAAAAAACTGCAGATTCCGAACAACCCCATCATTCCCGTAATCGAGGGTGATGGCATCGGCCGGGACATCATGAAGGCCACCCGCCGGGTGGTCGATGCCGCGGTCGAAAAGGCATACAAAGGGAAGAAACGCATCGCCTGGATGGACATTTACGCCGGCGAGAAGGCTTTTGAACTTTACAAGGAATGGCTACCCGAAGAAACCATTGACGCCATCAAGACCTACATCGTGGCTCTCAAAGGTCCGTTAACCACGCCGATCGGCGGCGGTTTCCGATCTCTCAACGTCTCCCTGCGCCAGATTCTGAACCTGTACGCCTGTGTCCGCCCGGTCAGTTATTTCAAAGGTGTCGGTTCGCCCGTCACCCACCCGGAAAAACTGAACGTGATTATTTTCCGTGAAAACACCGAAGACGTTTATGCCGGTATCGAATGGAAGATGGGCACCAAAGAAGTCAAAAAGGTCATCAGCTGGCTCAACAAGAACATGAAGCTCAGTATCCGCAGTGATTCCGGAGTCGGGGTCAAACCGATTTCAGTCACCGGTACGAAACAACTGGTTCGCAAGGCCATCAATCATGCTATCGCCAAGAAACTGCCGTCGGTGACGCTGGTCCACAAGGGCAATATCATGAAGTACACCGAAGGTGCTTTCCGCGACTGGGGCTATCAGGTTGCCACCACGGAATTCCGCAGCAAGGTGGTTACCGAGGATGAACTCTGGTCCAAGCACAAAGGGAAAATGCCCAAGGGAAAAATTCTCATCAAGGACCGGATCGCCGATTCGATGTTCCAGCAGATATTGACCCGTTCCGACGAGTACTCAGTGCTGGCCACGCCCAATCTCAACGGCGACTATCTCTCCGATGCCTGCGCCGCGCAGGTAGGCGGACTGGGCATGGCGCCGGGCGCCAATATCGGCGATTATATCGGGCTGTTCGAGGCTACTCACGGGACCGCTCCCAAGTATGCCGATAAGGACGTCATCAATCCCGGTTCGCTGATTCTATCAGCCGTGATGATGCTCGATTATCTCGGCTGGGAAAAAGCCGGGGAGTTGGTCTCCAAGGCTCTGCAGAAAACCATTACCAAGAAGACCGTAACTTACGACCTGCATCGCCAGATGAAGGGCGCCAAAAAAGTCGGGACTTCGGAGTTCGCTACGCAGATTATCAAGAATATGTAAGTCGAACTTAGCTGGTAACTTTAAAGGAGGTTTCGGAAACGAAACCTCCTTTTTATTTTGTCGATATGCAACTTCCCGTCGTTGTCTTCCGATCGACAAGTTTCTGGGAGTCAGAAAAAGTCACGTATAATAGGCTATTATCACTGGGAAATGGCGGAAAGTCGCCGGGGATAAGAACGTATATACTTTTTTTCGTTTCCGGCCGATAATTATATAAAGCCCGTTTATTTTAATTATTGATAAATTATTTTAAGAACGATGACTTTTATAACCTGGCATGATGCGCTGTTCGGAATCGGTGTAAAAAAAATCGACGACCAGCACAAGAAGATCCTCGAATTAATTAACATTCTGCACGATTCTCTGCATCGTGGCGACGGGAACAGCGAAATGGGGGAGATACTTAAAGAACTTGTCGATTACATCAAATATCATTTTTCGGAAGAAGAAAAATTGATGGCAGAGAGTAGTTATCCCGATGTTGAGGCTCATTGTGTTTTACACGTTAAATTTACCCGTCATGTGGTATCCGTGCTTTTGCGTTTGAGAAACCAGCAAGAAGTCAGTATTTATGAACTGCTTTCGTTTTTATTGGATTGGTGGAATGAACATATTGTCCGGGTAGATAAAAAGATCGGCAAATATCTGGCAGCCCGCAAAGCCCGGATATCCGGTTAGACACTGTCCTCATCGAATAAAAAGGCGGCTCGATTAAATTCCGGCCGCCTCTATTCTTTATAGATAAATTATCTTTATATATTATTCACGATGCGTTCGGTGTCCAGGGCAATCACCAGTTCTTCGTTGGTGGGGATAATCAGGGTTTTAACCGCCGCGTCGTCGGAAGAAATATCGGTTTCCTTTCCTACGGCTTTTTCGTTTTTCTTGTCGTCGATTTTTATACCCATGAATTCCAGACCCTCCAGCGTTTTTCTCCGGACGAGGGGTGAGTTTTCGCCTACGCCGGCCGTGAAAATAACGGCGTCGAGGCCGCTCATGGCGGCGGCGTAGGAAGCGATGTATTTTTTGAGCCGGTAACAATAAACGTCGAGCGCCAACCGGGCGTTATTGTTGTTCTTCTGAGCCGCCTGTTCGATTTCGCGCATGTCCGAGGAAACCCCGGAAATGCCGATTAAACCGGAGTGCTTGTTCAAAAGGGTATTTCCCTCGTGCAGCGACAGTTCTTCCCGCGCCATGATATGCAGGATAATAGCCGGGTCCAAATCGCCCGAACGGGTTCCCATCAAAAGTCCTTCAAGGGGAGTGAAGCCCATCGAAGTATCGATGGATACGCCGCCCTTGATAGCCGACACCGACGCCCCGTTGCCGAGATGGCAGGTTACGATCTTCAAATCCGTAATCGGTTGGTTCAGCATGATGGCTGCCCGGTCACTGACGTACTTGTGCGATGTGCCGTGGAAACCGTAACGACGGATGCCGTAACGGGTGTAAAAGACGTAAGGGATGCCGTAAATATAAGCGTGTTTCGGAATCTTGTGATGGAAAGCGGTATCAAAAACCGCTACCTGGGGCACATCGGGCAATGTCTTCTGACAGGCTGTGATACCCCGGATATTGTGCGGGTTATGCAGCGGAGCCAGTTCAATTAGCGAGCGCAGAGTGGACATCAACTCCGGAGTAATCCTTATCGAATCTTTGAATTCTTCGCCGCCGTGTACTACCCGGTGTCCGACCGCGTCGATTTCGTTTTTGTTCTTGATAACGCCGTGATTGGTCGAGGTCAGGTAGGCAATTACGTACTCGACCGCCACGATATGGTCAAGAATTTCCGCCGAGACTTTGGTCTCCGGGCGGTCGAAAGGTTTGTGGGTCAGAACGGAACCGGACATGCCGATACGAGAGATCATACCCTTAGCCAGGGCTTGCTGGGATTCGGTCTCGATAAGTTGATATTTGACCGAGGAGGAACCGCAATTCAAGACCAGTATTTTCATTTGCCTTCCTCCTGCAGGATGGTGCCGTCGTCGGTGAGCCGGTTACCCTCGGCGTCGTAGCGGAAAAAACCGCGCCGGGTTTTTACGCCCAGATGCCCCGCCCGGACCATTTTGCGCAGCAGCGGACAGGGATTATACTTATGCTCGGATAGCTCGTCGAGCAGGTTCAACATCCAGGACATGACCACGTCCAGCCCCATCATATCGGCCAGGGCGAGGGGACCGACATTGAAGCCGAAACCGAGCCGCATGGCGCGGTCGATATCGCGGGCCGACGCCACACCTTCCATCAGGACATGCATGGCTTCGTTGAGCAACGGTACGATAATCCGGGTAGTCACGTACCCGGGGTATTCGATAACTGTAATCCATTTTTTATCGAGCAATTCGGCGAATTCCACGGCTTTCTGGAACGTCGCCTCATCAGTTTTCAGCCCCTTGACGATTTCTACCAGCGGTACCCGGGTAACCGGGTTGAGAAAGTGCATCCCGATGATTTTTTTGGGACGCTTGGTGCTGGCGGCGATTTCCGATATCGAGAGGGTGCCGGTGTTGGTAACCAGCAGAGTATCCGGCGAGCAAATCAAGTCCAGTTCCTGGAAAAGTTCCTGCTTGGCCCGAAGATCTTCCGGGATGGCCTCCATCACGATTTCCGCGTCTTCGGCCTGGGAAATATCGGAGGAAGGAAAGATGCGGGCCAGAATCGCTTTTTTGTCGGAACTGGTCATTCCCCACCGGCCTATTTCCCGGTCAATAGATTCACTGATACGCTGGAGCCCCTGCTCGGCCAGCTTCATTTTTTTATCAACCAGGGTGACTTCCTGGCCTGCCGCGGCTACTGCCTCGGCCAGCCCCTGCCCCATGGAGCCCGCCCCGATAATCATTATTCTTGAACTTGGCATATTTAAACCTATTTCAAAACCTTATATTTAAAAAATCTCATGCCATTATAATCATTATATTTTTCGGAGCAAGAGGATTTTAAATCCATAGCCCGACTCTAAAAATACCCTTTTTTCGACTAAATCCGATAAATTTTGTACAAATAATAACAATTCTTTATTATTTGACAGCCGGTTATGTCGTTATATATAATAACAGTCAGATAATTTTATGGTTACCAGGAGCATATATGCGTAATATCTCTAAATTCTTGTTATTGTTGTTATTGGTGGTAATTTTGGCCGGGAGTTCGGCCCATGGTATCACCAAGGTCGCCCGTACCTTGAATATGTTCGAAGCTTACGGGGGTTACGCTCAACCCTGGGGGGATTACGACGGCACGGTTGGTCTTGATTTTCTCATTAATAATCAACTGGTCGATGTCAGTCATGAAGATTTGTTTAACGAAACCTATTATCTCGGATTTAATTATGGCACTGTTCGGCGGGGACACCTGTTTTACCAAGTTGGCTTTCGCTTTACGGACCACAGTTTCCGGGATACGATTCCTTTAACTCTGGACACTATCATGATTCTGCCGGATAATCTACATCTTCGGTCTTATGATTTCGATTTCAATTTCAATTATCTTATCAACGATTTAAATGTCAGGGCCTGGTCGCCCTATATCGGAGTCGGGGTTCTGGCGGGGATTACCAGCCTGTCGATGAAGAACTTCGATTCCGAGAACGAGATTGAGATGTCATTCAATCTGAATTACGGGCTGGATGTCAAACTATGGAGTCAGACTCACAATCGGGGTTTCTTCGCCTTGTCGTCGTCCAACAGCGTCAACCTGCTGGCGACCGACGACAAACCGAAATATTTCAATTTCGGGCTTGCGCTTAAATATTATTTCCGGCCCTGAAGCATCAGGTAATTCTTACTGATAACGTAATGCTGATTAAAGGAAAAATTGCATGAGCAAATCGCAGAATATGGCGGGATTGAAACAGGTATTGTTTGTTTTTTCGCTGTCGATATTGTTAACGGTGCTTTATTCCTGCGGGGGCGATGACGAGCCGAACGGCCCGGACAAACCGCCGGTAATAGTGAGTTTTACTGCTTCTCCTTCAAACATTAGCCCTGATGATTCCACCTTATTGAGTTATGTTGTCAATTATGCGGATTCTCTTAAATCGTATCCGGGGGATTTGTCTCTGGATGACCTTGATTCCGGTTCCTTTTATGAAAAACCGACTCAAACGACCGTCTATACACTGGTTGCTTATAACAGTGATGGTGTCGATTCTGCCCGAGTTACAGTTACGGTTGCGTCGTTATTAATTTTAAACGGCCTTTATTACAAAGGTGAGATGGGTTCCGATGTGCTGACCCCCGAAATTGCGATGCAGGTTCTTGGTGCAGGTAGCCAGCCTCTTCAAGATATTTGGATCAAGGCTGCGATTATCGAGGGTGACGGAACCCTGTCGGCCGATTCCGTTCAGCCGGGAAGCAACGATACCGCCTTTTTAAGCTATAACTTCAACGGCGACCTGGGTCATGCCGTTGTCCGCGCCTGGGTCGAAAACGTCGATACGACCGATTTGTTTTTGCGCGCTAAAACTATCCTGCCGGGCGATCTGTTCCAGGGTCAATATATTCTCTACGGCGATACCTATACGACAGTCGAGGCGCTCAACGGCAGTCCTGATGTGGTCGATAATGTCGGCGGCGGAATTCTGGCGGTGGTGTACGAAAGCACCCGGGGTGCGGTGTTTCTTGTCGGCGAAGTAGGCGCGATTAACGGCCAGATCAGCCAGATGGATACGGTCTATTATATTATTATCACCAGTCCCGAAGGCGGCGCTACTTCCGACGGTCTGACGGTTGGTTCTACTTATCCGGAAATGGTGGCCGCCCTGGGCGAGCCTCAGTCATCATATGCCTCTGATGATTATCCCGCTGACACGATTTTGTACTATGACAGCCTGGGGCTGCTTTTCTGGTGCAACCGCTCTGATACGGTTGTCAACCAGGTCGATTTGCTGGCGCCCAATACGCCGCTGGTTTCGCTCGGCAACGATGACGAATTGACCCGTAGCATCTCAACCGGGAAGACGAGACGAAACTATAAACTTTTACCCTGAGTAAACTAACATCATTAAAAAAAGACCTGATAATTTTTGTTATCAGGTCTTTTCTTTATTCGAGTGTAGCGTTTACACTCTTAAAGAAGCACTAGAATGGTCAAGTTAGCTTGTTTATCTCTTTGCAATATTATATTCACAAACTGCTCCCGGGTTCCAAACTGTTTTTCTTTTTTTGATTTTATGGTTCGAGCGAGTGATATCCGGGGCCTAAATCCTTGACACTGTTCCTTTAACTTCTTATATACCCTTAAAATATAATTTATACTGATTAGAGGAGAAATATGAAAAAAAAGCTTTTATTCTACTTGCTGATTTCGATTTTCGTGCTGGTCAACGTCGGTTGCGCCGGTGAAAAAGAAAAAAGCGATGTCAAAATGCGCAACGATAAAAACCCGGTCGTTACTCTTTCAACCGATTTCGGAGATATGACTTTTGAGCTTTATCGCGACGTTGCCCCGGTCCATGTCGATTCCTTCATCGCTCGAACCAGTGAGGGTTTCTATGACAGCCTGATGTTCTTCAGAGTGGTTAAGAATTTCATGATTCAGTGCGGCGACCCCAACAACAACGGCACCGGCGGCAAGGGATATACTTTGAACGCCGAGTTCAGCGACCTGCCTCATGTCGAGGGAACTCTCTCGATGGCACGGAGTCGAAGCGAAAATTCTGCCGGAACCCAGTTCTTTGTCTGTCTGGCGCGTAATCCCTCGACCGAATATTTGGACGGCAAATATACCGTTTTCGGGCAATTGCTTCGCGGGAACGAGGTTCTGCAGAAAATCGGGGCGGTGCCGGTAGAACCCCAGCCGTTAAGCGGTGAAAATTCCCGGCCCAAAGAACCGGTACACTTGAAAAAGACATTTATGTCCGATACTGAGGGAAACCCTCTCAAGAAATAAACGTATAAATTATATAATCTTAGGGCGGAGTCTTTAACTTTGCCTTTAAGTTTCTTTAATGGAACTCAAACAAGGTATTTCGGTTTTACCTGATATGAATCCGCGCCAGATAGTCATACTCGGCTCCACCGGCTCGATCGGGCGTTCAACACTGAAAGTAATCGATGCCCATCCGGGCTATTTTCAGGTTCGAGCGCTTGCCGCCCATGCCAATACTGATTTACTTTTGGAACAATACCTACGATATCGACCAGAATTACTGGCCGTGGTCGATAGTGACCGCGGGAAAAAACTGGCGGAAATGCTCGCGGACGAACCGGTAAAAGTACTGACGGGGGATGATGGTTTGCTGGAATTGATGGCTCTGGACAGAGTCGATATCGTACTTAACGCCGTGGTCGGTGCAGCCGGACTGAAAGCCTCGCTCGAAACCGTCAAAAGTGGCCGGGATCTGGCTCTGGCCAACAAGGAATCATTGGTTTCGGGCGGGTCGCTGTTTCCGCGAATCATAGAGAAAACCAAAGCTAAAATCCTCCCGGTCGATTCGGAACATTCCGCCGTCTGGCAGGTGCTTGCGACCGGCAAAAAAGAGGAAATCAAAAATATTATCCTGACCGCATCAGGAGGACCTTTCCGGGATTATCCCGCTCATAAATTCCACGAAATCACGCCCGAACAGGCGTTGGCTCACCCGACCTGGAAAATGGGTCCGAAAATAACCATCGATTCAGCCACTCTCGTAAATAAGGGGTTGGAGGTTATCGAGGCAGTGGTGCTTTTTGAGATGCCCCCGGAAAAAATAAAGGTTGTCGTTCACCCCCAGTCGGTTATACATTCCATGGTGGAATATGTCGATTCGTCGGTGATCGCCCAGCTTTCCAACCCGGATATGTGCTTGCCGATAACTTATGCACTTTTCTGGCCGAATCGGGTTAAATCGGCTTTCGGGGCGGTTGATTGGGCTTCGCTGGGGCCGCTGACTTTCGAATTGCCGGATTTTAAAAAGTTCCCGGCTCTGAAAATCGCTTACGAGGTCGCCCGGACCGGCGGGACCGCTCCGGCGATATTCAACGCCGCCAACGAATTTGCGGTTGCGGCGTTTCTCGAAGGCCATATAAAATTTTCGGGAATTACCGATATGATAGAAAATACACTGGGGGAAATGGAAATTACCTCGAATCCGCAACTTGACGACATTCTCGAAGCTGACCGTCGGGCGCGCGTAATCGGGACTAAAATACTGGAGAAAATTGAATGTTAACAGCTATTGCTTTTATATTTGTTCTCGGAGTTTTGATTTTTATTCACGAGCTGGGTCATTTCATCATGGCCAAAAAAGTCGGAATCTTTGTCGAGAAATTCTCGCTTGGTTTCCCGCCTAATATCTTTCAGAAAAAAGTGGGGGAAACTACATATTGTATCGGTCTGATTCCGCTCGGCGGTTTTGTCAAGATGGCCGGGGAGAATCCCGACGAAGAACTGACCGGCGACGAACGCGAATTCGCATCCAAAACCGTCCTGCAGCGGGCGGGGGTGGTTATCGCTGGACCTTTCATGAATTATGTCCTCGCTATATTGATTCTGGTCGGTTTGTTTTTCATGCGCGGCCAACCGACCACTGACCCTGGCCGGGTGCTGGTGGGTATGGTGTCCGAGGGCGGACCGGCGGAAGCCGCAGGACTTAAAGCTGACGACTATATTATCACTGTTGACGGCGAGTCTGTCTCCGATATGGAAACGTTGCGCTCGCGCATCGCCGCCAAGGTCGAACAGCCCCTGGTTTTGACTTGGGTGCATGGTACTGATACGGTCACGAAAGAAATCGTCACCCAGGCCTCGGAACAGATGCAGATGGACGGGACTATGGACACAATCGGAATCATCGGTTTTTACGAGAAAACATGGATAGCTGACCAATACAATATCGCCAGTGCCTTTAAGCAGGGCTTTTACACCGCGCATTACTGGGTTTACGAAACCGGCAAGGTGGTGGTAAGCCTGATAACTGGAAAGTTTTCAATGAAGATGATCGGCGGACCGGTGTTTATCGCCAAGGCTTCGGGTGAAGCCGCCCGCAAGGGGATTTATTCCCTGTTTTCGCTGATGGCGCTGTTGTCGATCAACCTGGCGGTTTTGAACGTCCTGCCGATTCCCATTCTCGACGGCGGGCATCTGGTCTTTTTGATTGCCGAAAAAATTAAAGGTTCGCCGCTCTCGGTCAAAACCCGGGCGATTGCTCAGCAGGTCGGGCTGCTGCTGTTGATGGCTGTCATTATTATGGTGACTTATAACGATATTTTACGCCTCTTTTCCTAAAGGCAGATTTTGTTTGAAATATAAAGTTTGAAACAATTAATTACTGATTCAGGTACAATCTATTAAAACGGGAACAAATATGGAACAGCGCCGAAAAGATAAAAAAACCAACGTAACGGACACCATTTGGGATAACGTCAAACAGATATTTATCGCGGTGGTGCTGGCTTTGATTATCAAAACATCGATCGTCGAAGCTTACAAAATCCCGACCTCATCGATGGAGGACACACTTCTGGTAGGGGATTTTCTCCTGGCCAACAAATTCGTTTACGGCGCCCGGCTGCCGCTGGTCAACTGGCAACTGCCCGCCTTTAGCGAACCGGAACGGGGGGATGTCATTATATTTATTTTCCCCGGTGACGGCGTGACCAAATATATCAAACGCTGCATCGGTCTGCCCGGAGATAAAATCGAGGTCAAGGATAAAGTGCTTTACGTCAACGGGGAGGTGTTCCCCAACCCCGAACATTCCAAATTCGTCGATACCACCTACAACGGCAAAGAGGTAATCAAACCCCGTGGTTTCGGAGGCATGGACAGCCGTGATAATTTCGGCCCTTATATCGTCCCACCGAATAGTTATTTCATGATGGGGGACAACCGCGACAATTCCTATGATTCCCGATTCTGGCGGGCCGTGCCCAAGGAACTTATTCTCGGCGAAGCTATTTTGATTCACTGGTCCTGGAACGATGAGAAGTATCGTTCGCCCGAGGTTTCCGTGACCGACCCCTTGTCTGTTCCCCGGGTGTTTATTTACAATGCCGTGCATTTTTTCCAGAAGGTGCGCTGGGAACGGCTCTTTAATTTGATTTCGTAACTTTTCGGATAAACCATCGAATTTCACGAGGAATTGTAAATGACGGAAAACAGGTATCGAAACAGTCGTATTTTTTTAATTTTATCGTTATTTTTGTTGGTGTTTTTCGAAGGCGGCAGTATTCTGGCCGGCCCCGCTATTGATATTCCCGACCATGAGTTCAATTTCGGTAAAACTCTGCAGCAGGTCGGCCTGTCGCATTCCTTCTGGATTAAATCGGTCGGCGATGATACCCTGCGGATTATCAAAATCGTACCCGGCTGCGGTTGTACCAAGGCGCCCGTAACCGATACGCTCATCGCCCCCGGAGACAGCACCCGGATGGATATCACTTTTTCTACCGGCAGCTATCGCGGATACGTAACCAAGCAGCCCTATGTCCTGACCAATGTCGGCAGTGAAAAAACTTATGTCAAGATTCACGCCCAGGTATTCCCGAATCCCGAAGATATCGGCCCGATCAAGGTTTCTCCGCTGGCGCTTGACATTTCTCAACTCGACAAGAATGAAGCGCGCGATGTCGCCAGGTTCATGATTATCAATCCCACCGATCGCGATTTCGAAATCGGCCCGATTGATGTCGACCATAAAAGTTTCGATGTCAAGCTGCCGCCGAAAGTGAGAGCGGGGGAGACGGTCGAGGGCGAGATTGTCTTGCATAAAGACGCGCTTGACAAGGAATTTTATGAGTCGCTGACGTTTGCTATTGACGACGACGAGATGTCCTATTACTCGATCGCCGTCGGCCGCCGTCTGCTGTACCGGAATCCGCCGCCCCAAACGGAAGGGTCCGGGGATAAATAACTCTTTATGGATTTCACATAACGGCTCTTTGATGTTTGTTAACCAAGAGCCGTTTTAGTAATGGCAGATCCTGATTCTAAATGGTGAGAATTGTGACCTGCCATTTTTCTGACGAATAGGCCGGGTCACCAGCCTGCGGCCGGCAGAGCCTGACACTGCATTCGGTGCTTGTAAGTTGAGAGCTGTTTTTTTATTTTGTTTTGATTCCGTTAATAATTTAATTGAATTAACTATGTATAAACTGAGCGCGGAAAAACTGTCAAAACGCTTCGGCTCCAGAAAAGTATTCGAGGAAATCTCTTTCGAATTGACCACCGGGCAAACCCTGGCTGTGATCGGACCCAACGGGGCCGGTAAGACCACGCTCTTGCTGACCCTTATGGGAGGGTACACTCCCAGCCGCGGAAAAGTAACGTATTTATTCGACAACAAGATCCTCGATGAGGAAACACTGCGAGATAAAACCGCGCTGGTCGCCCCGTATCTTAACCTTTACGACAGCCTGACAGCCGAGGAAAATCTGGTCTTTTTCATGACCATGGCCGGCGGCAGTGTCACCGGAAAAGAAATCAGCGCCCTGCTTGAGCGGGTGGGGCTGACGGGCCGCGGCGATGATTTGGTCGGGTCGTATTCCTCCGGCATGAAACAGCGGTTAAAATACGCCGCCGCGCTTTTGAAAAAACCGATATTTCTCTTTCTTGACGAACCGACCTCGAATCTCGACGAAGCCGGAAAGAAAATCGCGTTCGATATAATCGAAGAGTTGAAACAGAAAATCATCGTGGTAATCGCCACCAACGAACCGAAGGAGCGGGACCTTGCCGAACAAGTCTGCCGGATTGACGGTTAGAGCGCTGGCCGTTCTGGCCAAGGATATGCGCGTCGAACTGCGAAGCAAATACGCTTTCAACGCCATCCTGATGTTCGGCGTGACGACACTGGCGGTGGTTTCGTTTTCGCTGGGGCAGAGCGGATTAAGCTCTCCGATTCTCGCGGCTCTGTTCTGGATTGTCATGTTTTTCGCTTCGATGGCTGGGCTGGCTCAGGTCTTTATCCGTGAGGAAGAATCCGGGACCGTCCTGATGTTGAAACTCTCGGCTGACCCGACCGCCGTCTATCTAGGCAAATTTTTGTTCAACCTGATTCTGCTGACACTTATCTCGGCTGTCATCACCCCGATATTTTTCATTTTCACTGATGCCCCGGTAAACAATATTCTTTTGTTCGTACTGGTATTGATACTCGGGATAATCGGGCTCTGCACCGCTACGACCATTGTCGCGGCTATTATCGCCAAGGCTTCGGTCAAGGGCGCGCTGTTCGCGGTGCTGTCGTTTCCCATCCTGTTCGTACTGCTGTTGCTTTTAGTCAACGCGACTACGAAAGTGCTCGACAACGCGACGCCGGGGGAGATATTGACCGAATTCCAGGGGTTGGTGGCTTATGCCGGAGTGATGATTACCGCCTCGCTGATGCTTTTCAAATATGTCTGGCGGGAGTGAAATTTAGAACTTATTTTTGATTCGGGCGTTAAGTATATTGTTGAAATGACGGTGAGACAAGGATCGCGATTTAAGAATATGTGGTGGAAAATAATATTGTTGGCGGGTATGGCGGCGGTAATCATAATTAGTTATATTACCCCCGCGCCGCAGCAGGTAATCGGAGAAGCCAGCCGGATATTTTATTATCATATTCCCATGGCCTGGATTGCTGTGCTGGCTTTTGCCATGGCGATGATATATTCCCTCCGTTACCTGAAATCGAAAAATTTTATTGAGGACAACCGCGCCAAATACGCCGCCGCGCTGGGGCTTTTATTCTCGATTCTGGCGACTGTTTCCGGTTCGATTTTCGCCAAAATCACCTGGGGCTCGTTCTGGAACTGGGATCCGCGGGAGACCTCGATTTTCATCCTGCTTTTGATTTACGGAGCCTATTTCGCCCTGCGGGGGGCGGTCGAGGTTGAGGAAAAACGGGCGACACTTTCGGCCGTGTACGCCATTTTCGCGTTCGTGACCGTGCCATTTCTGGTGTTCGTGGTGCCGCGTCTGGTGCCCTCGCTGCATCCGGCTGACTCGGTCATCAACTCAGAGATGAAATTCACTATGGGTCCGACCGTGCGGATGATTTTCTTCGCCTCGCTGGCGCTATTCACCGTATTGTATTTGTGGCTATTCAACCTGGCCTGCCGGGTCGGGTTGTTGTATCGAAAAATCATCGAGGAGGAAATGGACTGATGGACGGAAACTATCTGGCTATGATTGTCACGTTGATTATCTGGGTCGGACTGTTCTTTTTCGTAAACGGTCTCAACAAGAAAATCGATAAAATCGAGAAGAGAACCCGATGAAAGCGAAAATCATAATCGGTATTGTCGTAATCGCAGTCTTTATCGTGTGGGGGGCGACTGCCTTTTTCGAAACGACGATTCAGTACGTCCCGCTCGAGGAGGCCGTCAAATCCACGCGAACGGTACAGGTGCTGGGCAAGATAGATTTCGACCGGACGAGCTACAACGCCGATTCCTCCCGGCTGGAACTGACGGTTTATGACGAAGCCGCTCCCGCGCCCGAGGGCGCGAAAGCGATGAAGGCGTACTATTACGGGGTGGTGCCGGGCAATTTCGACCAGGCGACCTCGGTGGTGCTGAAGGGGAAAGCGGGCGCCGGCGGCGTGTTTATAGCCGAGCAGATGCTGGTCAAATGCCCCTCGAAATATCAGGGCGAATCCACCGAAGAATACCGCGACCTGACCGAGCACCAGGGGGGCGTGTAAGATAATTATAGAATTACTGTAGCGAAACCCTTGCGGTTTCGACATGATTGCATCATCGAAGTATCAGTAGATCAGGAGCCCTGTGCTGTGCTCCTGACTATTCCACAATAATATCGTTTCTTAAATAGGCAGCATCGCGGGGATGCTGCCCTGCAAAAACTGTTATCCCGAGCGTAGACGAGGGATGACATCAATGAAGTCACTCTTCGACTCCGCTCTTAACGGTTTGCCGGCAGGGGACAGGTGTCAGGCGAGTCGCCTGACACCACAAAATGTTCCGCTTACGTGTTCTGCCTACTCACCAGCGCTGTCCGGGACCTGTTCGAGGCGGATTTCGACCGCCTTATCGCCGTCGGGGGTAACCGTCGTTTTGATGTCGGCCACCTGGAACCCGCGCGCGGCCAGTTGCATTAAGATATCCTCCGAGATTTCTTCGTCGGTCATCCCATCGGTATAAAACGAAATCTGGACTTGTGAGTTGTTAATCAGCTTGTTCTTGATGGCCGCATAAAGACTGCCGGTAACATCGCGCATGACAATCTTCACCTCCGGCTTGGCGTCGGTGCCGGACATGGTTACAAACAACACCCCGGCTTTGCGGGCGGCGTCCTCGTCGGGCAAACCTGAGATTACCAGTTCACCGTGCAGGAAATCGTCACCCACCGCAACATCGCCCTCGGTGGCGACATAGGTTTTATCAGTCTTATTATTGACGTTGTAATTAACCGAGGTTTCGTCGTACCCCAGCAAATTCAACGCCCTGGTCAGTTCGGTCAGACTGACCGCCGCGATAGCCTTGTTTTCAACCGGGATTACGACCTCGTAACCGACCGGCTTCTTATACGAGAACGGCACCACCGTGAATACAATCAGCAGGCCGATAACGATACCGGCCGACACGGTGAACCGTCGATGGTTTGCAAATAATGACATAAATGACATAAAAGTAAATTCCTTTCGGTAAGGCTTCGCTGTGTGCGCCTCGACCCGGGACCGGACAAACGAGAGCAGGGGAATATCCTCCGCTGATTCGTGGTCAGCCCGATTTTTCGAGATAGCCTGCTTGAGAAGACCGGCGGCCTGGGCCAGGCGGTCGCAGTCCGGGCAGATTTCGAGATGTCTCAAAAGCTCGGAATTTTGCAATTCGCCTTTTTCTATTCGCTTTCGGGCTTCGCGGCAACGCATACGCGGCTTCCTTTCACGAGTTCTTCAGTTTTATCCCCGTCGAGATAAGCCGTCAGTTCCCGGAGCATTTTTCTTCGGGCGCGCGACAGCCGGGCTTTGATTGTGCCCACGGGCCGTCCGTAAAGCTCGGCCAGTTCGGCGACGCTCCAGCCCTCGAGTTCGAACAGCACTACCAGAGCTTTTTCCGGCGGCTTGAGGGCTTTGAAAGCCCGCTCCAGCCAGCGTCGCGTGGTCAGGCGTTCGACGGGATTGTCGGTAGCTTCCGGCAGGTTTTCGGGCATCGGCGCACGCCTCCGCCACGGTTGCCGGAGCCGGTTTTTATAGCTGTTGACCATAATCCGGTACAGCCAGGGTCGAAATGCCGCGGGGTCGCGAAGCGTCTCGAACCGGCGTAGAGCCGTCAGCAGCGACTCCTGATAGAGGTCGTCGCCCTCGTCGTGGCTGCCGGCAAGTTTCCGGCAAAACGCCGCGGCTTTTTCGTGTAACGGCTCGAGCCTTGTCCAGAACAGGTCATTATTCATAACAGCTACCCCTAAGACACATTGATAAACAGAAAGGTTGCTTTTTATACGTGAAATAAAAGGGGAAGTGCCAGATAAAATCGACGCGGAGCGTCGGGAATTGCGTTCCAACGCAAAGCGTCGGAACGAGAAGACAGTATTCTATACCCCACCTCTATAGGGCGTGTTGAAAAAGGTCTTGTTTCCGGGGGTTGTGGTTGGTTAAATAGATCCATGCAGACAAAACGAGATACAGTCAAGAAGCGATGATGCTCTTGCCTCCTTTGGAGACATTCATACCTAAAGACCATAATCTTTATCGCTTGAATTCTGGCCAAGATGCGCGTCCAGTGCTTTTTAATTGCTGCCGTCATCAACTTCAAGCGGTTGGCGGCCGCTTTTGGCCCTATTAATCGACTATTCTTTGTCTTTCAGACCGGTTTACGCTTGATGATCGGCCAGATACGCCAACTCCGCGAAGTAACCTGCCGATTCTATCAAACAACGCCCATAATAATAAACTAACAATAAAATCCGGGGTTTTTCAACACGCCTTAAAGAGGTGGGGCACCCGCTTTTTTCTGCCACTCCCGGCTTGACCGGGAATCCGGTTTTCTTGTTCTGCGGGTCTTGCCCGACGTAGGAGGGGGTGACCTGCCGGTGAGGTATCTGGCACACTCGCCGGAGCGTGCAAAACCCGACACAACTTTATTTGTCTTTAAACTACCCTCTTACCGCACCCGGGATCCAGGGCGCAACATATTAAAAAACAGCAGTCCGGAGAGGAAGGTGTAAGCGCAATCGGGGTCAGGATTTGTCTTGCCCGGCCCCGGGTAAACGTGGATATGTATTTACCTTGACGGTGATATTTAGATTTGATATAATATAAAAGGAGCTTACATCGGGAAAATTCTCGCAGTAATATTATCTCACCCGCCTTAGAGGGGTGTCAAACGTCCGTTAAGGGATTAACGGTCGTAAAAGGGAGGTGAAAGAGTGAGATGTTCACTCAAACATCTGAAATTATTCTGTTAATTTCAAAAACTACCTATCCGGTGAGGGTGATGACCGAATCAAATCGGATCCCGTTACCCGCACACGCTGTTCAATGGTACTATCATGGTATCGATAACAGAATATGTTCCGGGTGGACATTTCAACTTTAATTCACCTCCCGAGATATAAAAGCGCGGCGTCGATAATGAGACCCC
>JBMOKZ010000132.1:0-2353 GCA_049324195.1 Candidatus Zixiibacteriota bacterium
TGCCTGCTCCGCAATCGATATCGGAATAAGCCTTGTTGACCGCCTTGTCCTGAAGACCGACATAGTTGGAAATCGAGTGCTCGAAATAAACATCACAAAAATCTCCGCCATGCCCCAGACCGGCGGCGATTACCTCGCGGATGTCTGTTTCGGTCACACCAAAATGTTCGTAATAATCGGTCAACTTGCTACTGCCGGTTGGTGGCAAAGTAAATGCGGCAAACGGATTGCCTTTGAAAAACACGGGGATACTGGCCATCGCCAAACCCTGGGCACTAGCCTTTATGAATTTCCTTCGTGTCCACTGAGACATAATACAACCTCCAGTACAAAGAAATCTAATAAAATTTTATTATTATGCGGATTAACCAGTAAGCGATGATTACAGAACATAACTTATTTGACTCTCATATGTATATATGCTTCTACGTATCCAAACCCGGTTTGTTGCACCGGGCGAACAAAAATACCCGCTTCACAGACGATTTGCCGAGCTAATTGATTCAATCACCAGCAATGATAACGTAATACTTCATATATTGCTATTATCTTATTGTTGTATCGCTTGTTATGGATGAGCATATTTATGTAAGACGCTCAATCAAGGTCATGTGGTTCGGATACTTTTTTGCCATAAGGCTAAATTCGGCCGACTCGAAATCGTCTTTATCGAAACCCGGCGCCAGGGTTATCCCCAACAAGGCGTACCGGCCGCCCTCAACCAGCATGCTTCCTTGCCACACTCCGGCCGGGACAACCATCTGGACGAGCTGGTCTCGCGCCATGTCCTGACCGAGTGTGACTACCTCTCCTCGGTTGTCAGGATATAAAAGCAACGTCGTCACCGGGTCGCCCAGATAAAAATGATAGATTTCATCGGTCGGAAGCCGGTGCAGCCGCGAGCGAGTCTCGGGTGTCAGCAAATAATATATCGCGGTGCCGAGAGTTTTATCGGTATGATAGCGCTCGGGAAGATACGCGCTTCTTATTAAATCCGGCGACCGATAGGTTTCCCGATAATACCCACCCTCGAATTCTAGCGGTTTTAAACCCAAAAATTCTATAATATCCTGTGCCGATTTAGATCCATTCATTTCTTTTATTCCCTGATAAAACGACACTGTTTCCCGCCAGCCAGCCGGTTGAGAAAGCCGCCTGAAGGTTGTAACCGCCGGTGTCGCCGTCGATATCGAGCACCTCCCCGGCGAAATACAGTCCCCTAATAAGTTTCGATTCCATCGTGCGCGGGTCGATTTCCTTCAAGGCCACCCCGCCGGCGGTGACGATAGCCTCGGTGAACGAGCGATGACCCGTTATTTCGAAACGAAAATCTTTCAGCCATAGGCGCAGGCGCTTGCGCTCGGCGGCAGTCACCTGGTGGGCTGATTTGCCAGGCGAGATGCCGGTCAACACACAGCAAACATCGAGCATTTTCTGAGGTAAAAGCTCTTTCAGCATAGTGTGATATTTTTGATTGGGGTGTTCCTTGATATCGCGCAGCAACCGAGCGTCGAGCTTTTTATCGTCGAGCGCCGGTTTCAAATCGATAGAAGCCGATACCTTGCGGCCAGCCTCAAGCGCGTCCACAACGCCCCTGCTTAGCGTCAGGATAATCGGCCCCGACAGCCCGTAATGCGTGAACAGCATTTCCCCGAAAGCCTCGTCGTTTTTTTTGCCATCGACGAGTACAACGACTTTGACATTTTTGAGACTCAACCCCTGAAGCTGCTTCGCTACCGGCCCTCTGGTCATCAGCGGTACTAAAGCCGGGCGCACCGGGACAATCGTGTGCCCGACCTCGCGTGCCAGCTTGTACCCGTCGCCGGTTGAACCGGTGCCGGGATACGAAGCTCCCCCACAGGCGATCACGACGGCGTCGGCAGTGATTTTTTCTTTGTTCACAATCACTCCGATCGCACGGTTATCCTGCGTCAGAATTCTCGCGACCGGGGCGTTGGTGTGTACTCTCACGCCGCAGCTTCTGACCCATCTAATCAACGCCTCAGTGACCGCCGGGGCGTCGTTGTTCTCGGGGAACACCCTTCCGCCGCGCTCGGACTCGACCGCGATACCCAGCTCACCCAAAAACGCTACTAAATCCTCGGCGAAAAAGCGCGAGAACGCCTGATGCAGGAATTTCCCGTTTTTTCCGAACCTCTCGACAAACTCCCGCACCGGGGCGATATTGGTCAAATTGCAGCGGCCTTTGCCGGTGATGCGTAGTTTCCGGCCAGGTTTCTCCATCTTTTCGAACAGAACGACCTCTGCTCCCCCCAGCGCCGCCTGTCCGGCGGCCATCAACCCGGCGGCACCGCCTCCGACCACGATTACTTTCGCTTTTGACATGGACTCA
>JBMOKZ010000133.1:0-17689 GCA_049324195.1 Candidatus Zixiibacteriota bacterium
TGGTAAAATTGGGGAGGTTACCGGGCAGGGATACGAATTCGGAGAACATACCTTCCGGCTGCAGCGTATAATCGGCAGCGATACTACCTTCTTTGTCGATAACTGCGAAGGCGCCGGCTGCCATGACGGAACCACCGCCCCGGAAGTGACGAGTTTTTACACCTTCGATAAAATTGATTCCATCAGATATAAAACCGACAGTCTCGAAACTCTTCTGAAATCGGCAAATATTCTCGACAACAGCGACCCTGACGGACTGAAACTTCGTACCGACACTACCATCAAAGCCGAGGAAGCCCGGATTCTGTACAATTACCTGCTGCTCCGTCACGATGGAACCGAGGGTGTACACAACCCCTTGTTCGTATCGAACCTGCTCGACAGCACTTTAATCCGCTGGGATTCCATCCCGCGCGCGGACTTCTATCTCGAGCAGCTGGATTTCTGCTTACCGGTTACGATTGATATTACCGATACCTCAACGGGCAGTATTACTGATTATCTCTGGAATTTCGGCGACGGCACCACCTCCACCGATTACGGCTCAACCTCGCACGAATACACTGAACCTGGTTATTATCAGATTCTGCTGGTGATTAGCGGGACCGGCGGCGAGGACAGCGCTTATAGCGGCCAGATAGCAATTTATGACGTGCCTGTTGCGAATTTCACCTCTACGGGAACATTATATATTGATACTATAATCGTTGAACCCGATACTACTTACGTAACCGATTCCGTTCTGGTCAGTTTCAGCGACGCTACCGCCGGAGGGGCGACAGTATGGTCCTGGACATTCGGCGACGGCGGCACCAGCCTTGTTTCCGACCCGACCTATCTCTATGAGAACCCCGATTCGACTTATAATGTCACTCTGACAGCTACTAATCCGTGCGGCACCGACGACACCACCGTCACGATTTACACTTATCTGCCGACGGCAGATTTTGTAATGAGCGATGACACCGTTGGTGTGGAAGTGTCAGTAGTATTCACCGACCAGTCAATCGGCGCTTTAACCTGGGAATGGGATTTCGGCGACAGTGAAACTTCGAACGAACAGAATCCAACTCACAGCTACAGTGAAACCGGTAGTTATCCGGTCAATCTGACGGTTACCAATACTTTCGGCAGCGATGTCTTTACCGATACGGTTTTTGTTATCGGAAGTAGAAAATAGAAATACTTAGAGATAAAAAAGCCCGCCGAAGCGGGCTTTTTTATTGAAGGTATCGCGAGAAATCTATAATTCGGCCTTGAATTTTTTGGTCAGGGCAGGAACAATCTCGAACATATCCCCGATAATACCGTAATTGGCGATATTGAATATCGGGGCATCCTTGTCTTTGTTGATAGCTACAATCGTTTTCGAGGTCTGCATCCCCACCAGGTGCTGAATCGCTCCGGAGATACCCACCGCGAAATACAGTTTCGGGTTTACGGTCTTGCCGGTCTGACCGACCTGATAAGCATACTGTGTCCATCCGGCGTCAACGATGGCGCGTGATGCGCCGAAAGCGGCTCCGAGCGAAGCCGCCAGATCCTGAACCATTTTGATATTTTCAGCGCTCTTGACGCCGCGCCCGGCCGAGACGATGATGTCAGCCTCGTTCAAATTAACGGCGCCGCCGGACTCGACTTTGGCTTCCCGGACTTTCGTGCCGGCCTCGAAACAGGCGGCGTTAATCGTTTCAACGACCACTTCACCGGTCCCCCCGGTCGATTCGGGGAATATTTTCGGACGGAGCGTCAAGAAAAACGTACCGCCATCGCTGGCGATGACCTGGGAGATAACCGAACCGCCGTAAGCCGGACGGGTAACCACAACCTTATTATCTTTGAGAGCAAGACCGGTTATGTCCGAAGCCATACAGCCACCGTTCAAACCCGCCAGACGGGCGAACAGCGCTTTACCGTAAAAAGTAGCCGAACCCAGAACGAGGTCGGGGGTGTGTTTAGATATCAACTCGCTTAGAACTTTGGCGTAAATTTCGTCGTTAAAAAAGCTCAGAGCCGGATTGGAAACCGCCAGGACTTTACCGCCGCCCCGCGAAGCCAGTTCTCCCGCCAGCGCTTCGGCGTTATCCGCCAGCACCGCCGTCAGAATTTCCCCGCTCAGTGATTTCGCCGCTTCCAGCAGTTCAAACGACGCCGGAGCCAGTTTGCCGTCCTTCTGAAGCGCAACCGTCAATATCTTCATATTTACACACCTTTCTCGTTTGCAGGTTTGACGCTAAATATAAAAGCGCGACAAGGTCAAGGCAACCCTTTTTTATTTTCATCGCTGGTGAATCTAAACCGGTTTATTACCGGCCTGGTGTCTTTCCAAGATAGTTGTCGAAAATATCGTCGATATCGGCCAGCTTTTCCACCCGGAAAATCAGCGGGCGCAGCTCAGCCGCTCCGGGAAAACCACGAACGTACCAGCCCAGATAGCGCCGCATCATCTTTACCCCGCGTTCCTCGCCGTATTCCTCGACCATCAACCGGCTGTGTCTGCGGGCGACGGCGACGCGGTCGGGTATCGAGGGTTCGGATAGCAGTTCCCCGGTTGTTAGATAATGAAGAATCTGTTTAAAAATAAACGGATTGCCCATGGACGCGCGGCCGATCATCACGGCGTCGCAACCGGTCTCGTCGAGCATTCGGCGGGCGTCCTGTGGCGAGCGGATATCGCCATTGCCGATAACGGGAATAGCCAGCCCCTGTTTAAGGTCTTTAATTGCACGCCAGTCCGCCTCGCCGGAGAATCCCCGGGATCGGCTCCGGGCGTGCAAAGTCACCGCGGCGGCTCCGGCTTTCTGGGCAATCTCGCCGGCCTGAATATAAACCGGGTTGGCTTCATCCCAACCCGAACGGATTTTGACGGTCACCGGGATATTTCCAGCGTTCTCGACTGTGGCCCGGATAATTGCTTCGGTCAGGGTCAGGTCTTTCAAAACCGCCGCGCCGCCGTTTTTATTGACGACTTTCTTGACCGGACAGCCAAAATTGAGGTCAATCAAATCGGGCCGGTATTCTTCTCGAACAATCGCGGCGGCCTGCCCCATCACTTCGGGATTGGCCCCAAAAAGCTGTACCCCAAGCGGTTGCTCGTCAGGCTTGAAAGCTATCATGGCTAAAGTCCTCTTTTGTCGCCGAATTATTCCCTCGGAAGACACCATTTCAGTGTAAGTCGCGGCGGCTCCGGCTTCAAGGGCCAAAACCCGGAAAGGACGGTTGGAAACACCGGCCAAAGGGGCCGAAAATACAACACTCTTTAAGTTTAAGTTTCCTATTTTCATGCCGATAATATAACCATATCAGTAAAAGGTTTCAAGTTCTTCTGAAAACCATAAACTGGGAGAAAAATTATTTATTTCATGTCATGCGAAAGGATTTGCTTATGCCGGAAATAATTGTCAAATACGAAGATAAGATTATTGAAAGGATAGTCACCGAAAAAAAACGGATATCTATCGGCCGGACAAATGATAATGACATTGTCCTGGAAAACCGGGGTGTTTCCCGTAAACACGCCATGATAGAATTTAACAATAACGCCGCTGTTATCATCGATAACGAATCCTTAAACGGCACTTTCGTCAATAACCGAAAAATCTCGGAAGAGGTCCTTCGCAACGACGACATCATAACCATCGGCAAATACGCCCTGGTGTACCATGTCGAATCATCCCACGCCAACGACGAAGTATCCAACGTCGACGGGACGATGATTCTGAATACCAAAAAACAGAAACAGCTCTTGCAGAACGATAAAATCGAAAAAGAAATTGTCACCAAATACGGCGGATCGGTTCTGCTCGGCGAGGAAAATACCGAATTTTCGGAATTCAAGCTTGACCGTGAAGTGACCACGATCGGTAAGGCGAAATTCGTCCATGTCAAGGCCAAAGGGTTTCTGCTTTCCGGTATTCAGGCCAAAATCGTCAAGGAGCACAACTGTTATTCCCTGGTCAACCTGGGCAAGGACGGCAAAACCAAGATCAATGGTGAAGTTATTGACAATGCGGTTCTGAAGAACGGCGACCTGATCACGGTCGGAAAAAGCACTTTCAAGTTTGTCGAAGGTAAAGCCTAATGAAATCGGCCCTGATATCGGATATCCATGCCAATCTGGAAGCATTGGAAGCGGTTCTTATCGATATCGGACGGCATCCGGTGGACCGGATAATCTGCCTGGGTGATGTCATCGGATACGGTTGTAATCCGATCGAGTGTCTGCGCCTGGTTAACGAGAACTGCCAGGTCAAGCTGCTGGGCAATCATGAATATGCCGCGCTGGGGCTGATGTCCGAAAAAGGACTGAACGAACTGGCCCAGGAATCACTGATCTGGACCAGGGGAAAAATCGGGGATCGTGAGATTGCCATTATCAGTGATTTTGAAATGGATTATGAATTTGGAGACAATTATTTCGTGCACGCTTCGCCCCATGAACCCGAAGCCTGGCATTATATCCTTACCATGACCGAGGCGGTTATGGCATTCGAAGCGGTCACGAATAAAATCTGTTTTTTCGGGCATACCCATGTCCCGATGATTTTCTCCGTTTTTACCGACGGACGCCTGCGCCAGACTGTCGGTCATGATTTTCTCCCGGACGAGGAAAACCGCTATCTGGTAAACATCGGCTCGGTCGGTCAACCGCGGGACAATGACCCTCGAGCCTGTTATGTTATTTACGACGACGAAGAAAAAGAAATATTATATCATAGAGTTGAGTATGATGTCACCCTGACTCAGCGTAAAATGACCCGGGAAAATATTCCGTCATACTTGATTGAACGACTTAGCAACGGACGTTAATGAGGTCATCATGTCAAAGTATTCATCATATATTCTGTATTTGCTGATATCCATATTTGTAGTTATTATATTTATCAACGGGTTCGGCCCATTAGACAGTTTACAGCAATCCATTAACGATATGCTCTGCCGGATAAACGCCGAAAAAAGCACCCGGCCGAACATCGCTCTGGTCACTATCGACGGGCGGGCGGAGGATGAATACGGATATTGGCCCTGGAACCGCGACTTAATCGCCGACCTCCTGGCCGCCACCGCCAGCGGCGAACCGAAAGTCATCGTACTGAACGCCATTTTACCCGAAGATCCCAGACAGGATTCCGCCGGCTACACCAAAATTTTGGCCGGTCAACTAAGCTGGATTTCTGACGTCGTTCTCCCCTATGATGTCGCTCTGACTAACTTCCGCAGCAATAAGATGAACAATCCCGAGTACCTGTTTAACTACTCGGTCATGATTGACAACCCGCTGAGCCAGCTTGACGAGGAATCTTCGCTTTTAGCCCGTAAAGTTTTCCTGCCGGCTCAAAAACTGGTCGAGCAAAACCCGCTTCTGGGGTTCAAATATAACCAGCCGGACGATGACCGCATTCTCCGTCATCAGCCGCTGATTTTGAATTACGAGGGTTATTACTATCCCTCCCTGTCGCTGCTTGCCGCCGCGGCGTACTTCGATGTCGAACCCGAACAGATAAAAGTTGTCGAGAAGCAGGAAATTCAACTGGGTGGACTGCGCTCTATCCCGATTAACGACAAGTCGGAAATCTTTATAAATTTTTCGAACCGGGAAGCTTTCCCGATTTTCTCGGCCGCCGAAATTCTGGGACAGGGATTCAATTACGACCTGCTGAAAGGCAAAATTATCCTTATCGGTAACGACGTCATCAACTCCGATGAAATCTATGACACGCCGGTGCTGAAAAACGCCCCGGAAATTCTGATAAAAGCGACTGTTATCGAAAATATCGTGAACAACAATTTGCTCGTCGAGAAAAAGGACATGGCCCTCTTGAGCATGTTGATCCTGTTCGCCATGGGCGCCGTCTGCGCCTTTCTGCTCCCCCGGATTAATCTCATGTATCGTATGGTCGTTCTTTTTGTCGGGCTGGTAATTCTCGGCAACATAAACTATTTCCTGTTCACATCGTTTCACGTCATCGTCAATATGCTATATTTCGCCCTGGAACTGGTATTTTTCATGATCGCCTCGCCGTTCCTCGATTCTACAATCCTTTCCGGTAATCCCAGGGCTCAGGCGGTCGCTACCGAAGTTCCGAAATTGAAGAAAAAAACGAAAGAACCGAATTCCGCCGATATTCCCGTGCGGGAACTGACGGAATCCGAACAAGCCCCGGAAAACCAGGCTACCTTAGCTACATCGGCACCGGATCACGATGTTTCGGGACTCAAGGATTATCAAACAATAAATCTGGACGGGGACCAACGCGACCGGTCCGAGAGCGAAAAGACCAAAGCCTCGTCCCAGGAACATGCAATCTCCGACCGAGGGTCGGATTTCGAGCCGGACCGCATCACACTGTCCGACGACGAACCACCCCGAGAAGCAATGAAACCCGTTGCCATGCAAGATAGCCAAACCAGTCTGACAGAAAGCGACCGGTTACTGACCAATTCCGATGATATCAAGAATCTCGGCCGATATCAAGTCACGGGAATTCAGGGTAAGGGTGCGATGGGTATGGTTTACCGGGGTCTCGACCCGGCCATTAACCGCCCGGTGGCCCTGAAAACCATCCGGCTGGATTTCGTCAACGACCCGGAAGAATTGTCCGAGCTCAAGGAACGCCTGCACCGCGAAGCCCAGGCGGCCGGCAAAATGTCACATCCGAATATCGTTACCATTTACGACGTCGGGTCCGAGGGCCATCTGCAATATATTGCGATGGAGCTGCTCGAAGGCCAGACTTTGGAAGATATTATAAAGAAGAAAGTCAAATTCAATTACCGGATATTCGCCCAGATAATTATCCAGATTTGCCAGGCTCTGGACTACGCCCACAACCAGGGCATTGTCCACCGCGATATCAAACCGGCTAATATTATGGTGCTCAGCGACTACCGCATCAAGGTGATGGATTTCGGTATCGCCCGTATCGACAGCAATTCCATGACCAAAACCGGAATCGCCATGGGCACACCCAATTACATCTCCCCCGAACAATTGAAGGGTCTTCAGGTAGACAAGCGGGCTGATATCTTTTCTCTCGGGGTCGTAATGTACGAAATGCTGATCGGCCGCCGGCCGTTCAAGGGCGAGAACATCACCTCGCTCATCTATGCCATCATTAATAAAGAGCCCGAAAAACCCTCGAATATCAACCCTCAGATACCCCTGTTATTCGACCACATTATTGAGCGGGCGCTCAAGAAAAATCCGCAGGAACGCTATCAGAGCGCCCTGGAACTTGCGGCGGCGCTCAAGGATTTTGTCGAATCGTTCGCAGCGAGATAATATGATTTTCACAGAGCATAAAAAATACCGGTCTCGGCCGGTATTTTTTTAAAAAGTTTTTAAAATCGGTCATTCGGACGATTTGTCGTCATCGCGGTCAAGGACCTCCTCGGCCAGCGACAGAGCCACTCCCGAAAGCATCACCTCCACACCGAGCTGGGTAAAGTCGGATGAAATTAAATCACGGTTGATGGCGGCGTAAAGCGAGCAGGAAGCTTCTTTTTCGACAACCAGACCGGAGAGCTGATTGGCGTTTTCCGCGATAAAAGTAACCTCACCCAATTCCGCGGAGACCACGTACCCGGTACAGTTATGCAGCTGCAGATGAGAATTACCGGTGTAAACCACGACCAGCATCCCCCGGGTTTTACCGAGGGTGGTCTCGGGATAAATTTCCAGCACCAGGATACGTTTATCTTCCCGGTTGGTGATTTTCATGCGGAAATGATCTTTTTCATAGGTGATCTTTTCCGTTTTCAATACTTTCGTGATTTTGTCGACATCGCTTTTATCAAAAGTATGGCTCATGACTGCACCACATCGTTTCGCTGCTTACTTTTTGTCGTCGTTTTTCTTGCCGGAATCATTATTGCTGTTCTCCACGGAATTTTTAATCTCGTCCGTGGTATCCTTCATCGCCCGTTTAAATTCTTTGATACCCTTGCCCATACCCTGGGCGATTTCGGGCAGGCGCTTAGCCCCGAACAGGAGCAAAATAGCCAGAAATATCAATAACAATTCCCATGGACCCAATCCGAACATATTTATTACCTCCTAAATAAACTTTTTACAAATACCACCAGCGGAAATATACCAGAATTAAAAGCACCACCAAGACTGACATGAAATTGATTTTAAACATCAAGCCGAAAGTCAGAGAAATCGCGAAGAAGTCGATTCGGGTAGTATCGAAACCGATTTGAATCGATTTGGTAAAAACCGTTTTGGCTGCCCCGGGGGGTAAAAACGTCCCGATAATATCTCCGACCAGTCCGCCCATTACCGCTCCCAGAATCAGGGCGGTGATTATAAAAATTACTTCGCGTCGTTTCACTTTTCACCCACCGTATTCATAAAGGCTTTGGAACAGGCCGCCCGGATCGACTCAAATACCCGCAATCCGTCGGCCGAGCCGAGAATATCTTCGACCGCTCTTTCCGGATGGGGCATCATCCCGAGGACGTTGCCTTCCCGGTTTAAAATCCCGGCAATATTGTTAACCGATCCGTTGGGGTTGGCCTCGGTCGTTATCTCGCCGGCGGCATTGACATAGCGGAAAAGCACCTGGCCGGCGCCTTCCAGCTTGAGAATATCACCTTCAAAATTATAGTAGTTGCCCTCGCCGTGGGCAATCGGAATCTTGAGAATCTCTCCCTTGCGACAGGCGTTACTGTACCGGGTGGCGTTATTTTCGACCCGCAGATAGACATATTTACACCTGAAACGTAAATGGGTATTGCGGATGAGCGCTCCCGGCAGCAGGCCGGATTCGGTGAGCACCTGAAAACCGTTGCAGATGCCAATCACCATCCCGCCGGAACGGGCGAATTTCACAACCTCGCCCATAATCGGCGAGAACCGGGCGATTGCACCGGCGCGAAGGTAATCACCATAGGAAAATCCACCCGGCAAGATTATAACGTCACAGCCTTTCAAATCCACGGACTTATGCCATAAAAACTCGACGTCTTCCTTAAGGATATGGCGGACCGCCGCGTAGGCGTCATAATCGCAATTGGAACCGGGAAATGTCACGACGCCGAATTTCATCTTCTTACGACCTCGAATTTCTCGATCACCGGATTGGCCAGGAGTTTCGAGCAAACCTCATTAATCTGTTTATCGATATCCCGGGCATCGGCTTTGATTTCCAGCTCGAAAAACCGGCCCGAGCGTACCGACATAAAATCCTGATAACCCATCTGGGCCAGAGCCTTTTGAATGGTCACGCCCTGGGGGTCTAGCACGCCGTCTTTCAGTTTTACGTATACGACGGCTTTTTCATTGTTGTTCATTATCATCTAATCCTTTGTCTTTGCGACGCCGGTAATTGTGCGCGGTCACTTTCCCGACACCCACATAAAACAGGCGGTACAATTCCCGCACCATTCCGAATAATATATATAAAGCCACAACCGGAAACAATAAAAGTCTCGGATTAAAAATAACCGCGATTCCGGCCGCGATTAAAATTATCAGTTTGATTCTACCCGGGAAGGTGTTAAAACGGTCGGGAAGACTGTCGTACTGCACCTGGGAAACCATGAGAAACGAGAGCAGAACAATCAAGGAAATAAGTATTTCACCGTACTGCAGACCGTCCCAGAGATAATAATTGAAAATTATAAAGCCGACCACAGCCACCGCCGCCATAGGCACCGGCAACCCGATAAAATCTCTTTTTTCCTCGGTATCGGCAAGCAGGTTGAACCGGGCCAAGCGGTAGGCGGCCGCCATGATAAAAACAATCGGCGGGACCCAGCCCCATTTGCCCAGAGAACTGAACTTGATGGCATAAACGAGGAATGCCGGCGCCACCCCGAACGATAGGAAATCGGCCAGAGAATCCAGCTCCACCCCGAACTGAGTACCGCCGCCGCTGAGGCGGGCGATTTTACCGTCCAGGGCATCCAGAAACCCCGCCAGGATAACGAACCAGCAGGCCGTGGTAATATTACCCTCAAACGTCGTCAGGACAGCGATAAAGCCGCACACGACGTTACCCATGGTAAAAGTACCGGGGAAAATACCCCTATATTTCGGCATTGTTCTCCTTCACGGTTTCCCGGCGGTCAGGGGTGCCAGGTTTTTCGCTCAGATAGCCGATAACGCTTGACCCGGCATATACCTGGTCGTTGAGTTTGATTTCCAGGCGGCTGTCGGAAGGTACAATCAAATCCGTTCGCGAACCATATTTTATCATCCCGAACTTCTCCCCGGCCGCAACCGTATCGTTTTCCTCCAGACGGCAGACGATACGCCGGGCGATTATACCGGCAATCTGTTTGAAAATCAGCTTATGGCCGCTTCGGGAGGTCATGCCGATTTCGGTTTGTTCGTTCACCTCCGAAGCCTTGTCTTTATAGGCGGCCAGAAATTTCCCGGGGTTGTAATGGACGAAATCAATCGTTCCGGCCGTGGGCGCCCGGTTGATATGTACGTCGAAGATCGAAAGGAAAATCGAAATCTTCAAAGCCTTTCCACCGATAAAGGGATGATATGCCAGGGTATCGATACCGACGATTTTTCCGTCGGCCGGCGATACCAGAACCTGCGGTTGGGCGGGTATCGTCCGGGACGGGTCCCGAAAGAAAAAGGTCGTAAAAATGGTCAGCAGGGCAAAAACGACACTGGCTCCGAACAGCCAGAAACTGTTCCAGCGAACGGCTCCCCAAAGCAGTGTCAGAGTAATGACCAGGCCGACAAAAATGAGCAGTAAACCTTCCCGGGCTATCATACGCCAAAAACCCTTTTAAAGATGGTTCCCACGTTTTTAGTGTAATATTTCAAATCAAAACAACTGTCTATTTCTGAAATACGAAGATATTTGGTAATTTCCTTGTCTTTTTTTACCAGGTCGATAAAAAGACCTCCGCCCGCCGCGGCTTTCATGGCGTTGCGCTGCACCATGCGATAAGCGATATCGCGGGAGCCGACCGGCTCGGTCAGTTTCAGAAGCAGGCGTTGGGAAAAAACCAGTCCGCCGCCGTAATAGATATTCTCGAGCATTTTCTTTTCGTTGACCACCAGACCGCGCAAAAGCTCGTTGAATTTCTCCAGTCCGTAATCGAGAATAATCGTGGCGTCAGGCAAAATCACCCGCTCGACCGAGGAATGCGCGATATCGCGTTCGTGCCAGAGGGGGATGTTCTCCATCGAAGTCAGGGCATAACCCCGCAGAAGGCGGGCGATACCGGTGATGCGTTCGGCGGTGATGGGGTTCTTCTTGTGCGGCATGGCCGAGGAACCCTTTTGTTTTTTCGAGAATCCCTCCGCCATCTCGTTGATTTCCGTACGCTGGAGATTGCGGATTTCGGTGGCGAATTTTTCCATCGACGACGCCATCAGCGCCAGGGAATTGATGAATGCCGCGTGGCGGTCGCGCTGGATTACCTGGGTCGAGACCTCGGCCGCCTTCAAACCCAGCTTGCGGCATACGGCGGTTTCGATTTTCGGGTCGAGATTGGCGAAATTACCGACCGCTCCGGAAAGCTTGCCGACCGCGACCGATCGGGCTGCCTGGATAAACCGTTCCCGAGCCCGTCTCATCTCCGTGTACCAGAGAGCAAATTTTAAACCGGCTGTGGTCGGTTCGGCCAGAACTCCGTGAGTGCGCCCGATACAAGGCGTATCCTTGTATTTCAGCGCCAAACGCTTAATCAGGTTAAGTGAGGTTTTGACTTTCTTGTCGATTATCTGCGCCGCTTGTTTGAGACGCAACGCCTGAGCGGTGTCAAGCATATCCGACGAGGTCATCCCGTAATGAAGATATTTCGCATCCTCACCGACATATTCACTGACCGAAGTTAAAAAGGCGATTACATCGTGGTTGACCTCAGTTTCGATTTCGCTGATGCGTTTGACATCGAAAGCGGCTTTGCTCTCGATAACCTTGAAAGCCTTCCGGGGAATGATGTTGTTTTGCGCCATGGCCCGGGCGGCCTCGATTTCGACCATCAGCCAGGAATTGAATTTGCTTTCCTCGGACCATAGAGCGCCCATCTCCGGTAAAGTATATCGTTCAATCATCAGCCTTTTTTCGCTTTCTTATAATCTGAAAGGAACTTTTCCAGGCCGATATCGGTCAGCGGATGCTTAATCAATTTTTCGATCACGTTGTAAGGCATAGTAACAACATCGGCCCCGATCAGCCCGGATTGAATCACATGGATAGGGTGCCGCACCGAGGCTACCAGAATTTCAGTGTCGTAGCCGTAATTGTTGTATATGGTGGAAATATCCCCGATTAAATCCATCCCGTCGGTGGAGATATCGTCGAGCCGCCCGACAAACGGTGAAACATAGGTCGCCCCGGCCTTGGCCACCAGCAATGCCTGCGCCGGCGAGAAAACCAAAGTCGCGTTGGTCATGATGCCTTTCTGGGTAAGTGTCCTGATGGCTTTCAAACCCTCGAGAATGGTCGGGATTTTGACCACGATATTGTCGGCAATTTCGGCCAGTTCCTCGGCTTCTTTGAGCATCCCTTCATAATCGGTGGCCAGAACCTCGGCTGAGACCGGGCCAGTTACAATTTTGCAGATATCTTTTAAAATATCCCGATACGGGGCGGTTTCTTTGGCCGCCAGTGACGGATTGGTGGTCACGCCATCGAGCACACCCATCGCGACCGCACTTTTGATTTCTTCAATATTGGCGGTATCAATGAAGAATTTCATAAAAATTATCCTGTTTCTAATAACCGACCGAGACCAGGTACAAACCCCGGGCCGGGGCGGTAAATGTTATTCGCTCTTCGGCTTGAGTGTTAATAATATCGCTAAAACGATTCAAAGTCAAGTTTAGTAAATTGTCATCCGGGTTTTCGTCCGCCAGGTTGACCATTGCGCCGACCAGAGACCGCACCATACTGTGCAGAAAACGGTCACCACGGATTTCATATACCCATAAAAGCCCTATTTTACGCCATTTTGAGTGCATAATACGACAGATATTGTTTTCCTTTCGCGAGGCTACCACACAGAACGATGAGAAATCGTGCTCACCGGTGACAATTTCCGCCGCTTTCCGAAGTCGCTCAAACGACAGACTGCGGCGGTGTTCCCAACGCAAATCACGGTATAGGGCGGATTTTTCCGCCGAAAGAAGATAACGATAACGGCGATATTTGGCGTCGAACCGGGCGTGGAAATCGTAATCAACCTCACCCGCGGCGGTAATCACGATATCATCGTCAAGGTAGAAATTGAGGGCGTCGCGGTAACGCTCGGGTTCCAGGTCGTGGTCGATTCGGAAATTGGCCGTCTGGGCCAGGGCATGCACCCCGGCGTCGGTTCGTCCGGCGCCAATCAGGTTGACTTTTTGGCCGGTTACTTTAAAAACGGCTTCGGTAATCTCACCCTGCACGGTTTTCTGATTAGCCTGTATCTGCCAGCCGGCAAATGAAGTTCCCTTATACTGTACCGTCAATTTGATATTTTTCTCTGCCATATTATCAGGTTACTCGGAAAAGAGCCAGCAGTCCGACCATGGTGAAAAACATGAAAAGCCATTCACGCCCGCCCAGCGAAGCATGAGAATAAAAGGTGCGTTTCCTGCCGCCGTCATAGCCCCGGGCTTCAATCGCCAGCGCCAAGTCATCGGCGCGCCCGACAGCCGATACGAAAACCGGCACCAGGATATAAGTAGTCTTTTTCAGGCGCTCTATCAGCGAGCCGGAAAAACTGACGCCGCGGATTATCTGGGCGTTTTTGATGGCGGTGAACTCTTCGTAAAGAATCGGGATAAAGCGGATGGCAATGAATAAAATCAAACCGATATCGTTGATGGAGATTTTAATTTTCTGCAAAGGGAGAGATAGTTTTACAAGAGCTTCAGCCATTTCCGACGGCGAACTGGTCAGGGTTATCAGATAGGCAATCGAAATGAATATAATCAACCGCAACGAGAAAAACGCCGCCAGAGTAACGGCGCCGACCGTGAGTTTGAAGCCGAGAATATCGACAAGCACCTGCGTATCCCGCCCGGAAAATATCAGATGATAAAGGAACGTAATCAGAACTATCAACACCAGCGGTTTGAAATTAAGCAGAAGCGCCCGAACAGCTACGCCGGACGCCAGCAGTGATACTATTAGCGCCGTCAGCACAATCAGGTAAAAAATAAAGGAATGGGTCAAGAGAGCCAGAACCAGCACCAGCGTGACCGGAATTATCTTAGCCCGTGTATCGAGTTTGTGCAGGAATGAGTCGCCGGGACGATACTGCCCCAGCATAACCGCGCCGTTTTGAAACATGCTTACCCCATTTAAAGAAATCAATATAGGGTAATTGATTTAAATGTCAATCGGATAGAAAACCGTCTTTATTTCAATAACAGCATCTTTTTCGACTCGATCGTTTTTCCCCGTTGCAGCCGATAAAAATAGAATCCCGTCGCTACTCGCTCCCCGGCATCACCGGTGCCGTCCCAGATTATCTCATAGCTCCCGGGCGACTGGAAGGCATCAACCAGGGTCTTTATTTTCTGACCCAGCAGATTATAGACTTCCAGCCGGGTTCGTTCCGGCGCTATATTTCCGGACTGCGGTGACAGCGTATATTTTATCACCGTCCCCGGATTGAACGGGTTGGGATAATTCTGGTACAGGACGAAATTTTTCGGCCCGGTCGCCGGCGCGTTGTCGTCCTCTACCCCGGTTATTTCGTCCCCGTTCATAAACTGAACGATGCGCTCGAGCAACTCGGCTTTGGTGTTGAAAGCCGGCGTCTGGTCATCGAGGACGGTTTCAATGGGAAAAGTTAAAAAAAGCGACCGCCAGAAACCCTCGTAAGAAACGCCGACCGTACCTCCGCTGCCCTCAGGAACGAGTTCGAAAGCTTTTTCACCGTCGCTGACCGGCTGCAGGATTTTGTGCCGGCCGTTAAAAGCGAGACCGGTGTCCAAACACAGCTGCACTCCCTCGCCGACCGAGTTTTCAGCCACACCGTATATAGTGAACGCCTCGGTCTCAAGCGGCTCCAGGGTAAACCGGAAATAATCGGCGACAAAAGCGGAGTCGAGGCCGACCAGAATTTCCACACCGCAGGGACTGACCACACACAGGCGGCCCCCGCGGTCGAGATAGTTTTTCATGACGAGAATATCGTCAGGAGTAAAAACGCTAACAGTCGAGGTATCGGTGACCCAGAACACGGCTTTGAAATTACCGAGAAATTCCGGGTCGGGAAAAGAACGGCTGCGGTCCCAGAAGCGGACCTGTTCGCCGATGACCCGCAGATTTTCTTTATAAACGCTCTCTGTATTCAACACGGCGCTGTTGCCGCTGCTGACGACAATAAAGTCGGCCGTCCCGATGGTTTCCACGAACTCGAGCGTATCGGCGTATGCTCCGGCGCCTTCGCCGAGTGTCGAGTCAATCGAAAGCGTCAGGTAAAAAATAACATCGGCGGTCTCGAAATCCGCCGGTACGGTGAAAATGAAAGGCTTACCGGCGTTGCTGACCGGAACAGAGTTGACCAAAGGATTATCCAGCGTTACTGCCCCTTGAATAATCTGGAGACGGGGGTTCGATGCCGACAGAGTAATTTCAGCGTACCCCGCTGAAAGCATATAATTAACCAGCCAAAGATAAAGCCCAACCGTTTCCCCCTGCTCGACCACAGAATTGCCGTTGCCCCCAAAGCTGTCGTCAAAACGGATAGAGTCGTTTCCCTTCAACATGACGAAAGGCCGAGAATAGCTGATATCCAGATCGGCGTACATGGTGTCTTGCGACTCGGAGATATGCCACACTCCGATTTCAGTGGTCGTCTCTAAAATATTGGTTCGCGTATTCGGCCGGGTAAGGTCGTGGAAATTATGATTGCCGGCCATGCCGGGGAATGGATCCGAGCTGTCGCCGCTGCTGCCGCCGAATGCCAGCGCATTGAGACCGTCGGCCTGCTCCAGGGCGACATGATAACGGTACGGGTCGGAATTGTCGAACGACGCCGCTTCGTCGACATGATAAATCAACAAACCGTTACCCGGAAGCGAGGTATCGGAACCAGTCGGCTGGCGGTTTTCCACGATCCAGTATTCGGTCGCACTGACGGAAGTATTCGCCAGCACATAAGCTGTCGGGCTGGTTTCCACCCGGGGAATCGCCGTCTGTTTCAAATTGGCATCGACTGTCACCGGCTGGATAAAACCGAGAAATATTTTACACCAGGCATCGAGTTCGGCGGGGGTTCGACCATGGTTGTTATAGGCGCCTTCAGCCATAAGCGACCAGCGCCCCAGACCGCAGGATTTATTGTCGGTATAATTGATATCGTACAAATCAGGTAAGTTCAAAAGATGTCCGAAATTGTGACCGACCACACCAATCGGAGAAAGGACGAGGTCGAATTCCTCCGGGTCCACGAGGTAATCACGGATACGGACATTATCGAGCAAAACGGCATTAACCAGCCAGCCGCGATGCGACCAGATATGTCCGTCGCCGCATTCTTCCGCTCCCGGACCGGCATGGATGATAATCACGCCGTCGCAATAACCATCGTTGTCGGCATCGTAATCCCCGAAATCGATTTCACCGTCCGCCGCCGCGACGGCGTCGGTCGCCAGAGACTGGCTCCGCGATAACCCGTAATCATCGGCGACATACCAGTCATACGGATGCGGCATGATATACCAGCCGAAGACATCGCCGGTCACATAAAAAGCGCCGTAGGAATTTTCAAGGTAAAACTCGGTCATCGAACCGGTTGGATTATGATAACCCGTGGAAAACAGGATGGAATCGAACTGAACCGGAGTCCCGGCTGCCGCCTGGCCTTCGGCCGGATAGCCGGGGAATTCGACCAGAATGACCGGCAACCGCAACGTATCCGGCAGGACGGCTTGCCCGGTCGGGAAGCTTATTTTGTACGATTCCCATTGAACCTCGAGAAAATCCCGATATGTCCGGTGGTACTGCTTTTCGAAATTCCGCCAGCCGGTAATATGGTGTTCATAAGTTCCCTCCATTCGCCACCGTTTGCAGGCGTCCGGCGAAGGCGGGATAGCGAAAACACTCACCGTCAGAATACATGAGATAACAACGGTGATTGATATCCCCCGAGAAAAGATTGAAGATGTCATAAACCAAGCCCCGTGATTCTAATATTTTAATATTAGAACGACCCGACAGTGCTCTAGAGTTATGACAATATAAGCAATTTCAGTTTATTTGAGAAGCATCATTTTTCTGGTCTGGGTGAAACTGGAAGTCTTTAAACGATAGAAGTATACGCCGGTAGCTACATTCTGCCCGGAATCATCGGTGGCGTTCCAGTCATAAGCATGTTCACCGGCGGGAAGGCGCCCGGACTGAAGAGTGGTGACTTTCTGACCAAGCAGGTTGAAGATTTCCAGGTTGACATCATCCGCCGTGGGCAAGCTGAACGAAATCGTCGTGGTGGGATTGAACGGGTTGGGGAAGTTCTGATGCAGGATAAAACTGGTCGGGCGGGTGCTTTCCTCAATCTCGACCGCGGTGATAATATCGAATTTTTGCTTGGCGATCACGGCGCTGTGGTACAGTTCGTCGAGACTGTTGCCGACCACGATAGCAAATGCGATCTCTACGGAATCACGGGCAACGAGGTCATAGGCACCGGACGTGACCATGAAAAGCATATCGCCCTGGGTCAGACTATCGACGGCATTGTTGTTGTCGGCGATCAGGCTGTACTGCTCGCTGCG
>JBMOKZ010000134.1:0-17672 GCA_049324195.1 Candidatus Zixiibacteriota bacterium
GTTTCATCCGACCTGCCGCAATTTTCCGACCACTAAAAATATTTTTCTGTCACGCGGGTCTTTTCTGTCGCAGCTTCTGGGACGCTATCGCCCCGGTCGGGATACCTCGTATACGCTACCCGATTTCACCGAAAACACTATTGTCCCGGCGGTGGCGGGGACGGTGATGATGGTGCGGACCGAATTGTTTCGTAAACTGAAGGGGTTCGATCCCCGTTTTTTCATGTTCATGGAGGACACCGACCTGTCCCTGCGGGTGACTCGGGCCGGTTATATTAATCTTTTTGTTCCGAAAGCCGGAGCGGTGCACGACTGGGGGCATGGCAGCCGTACCGGAAAAATAAAACGCAAATGGCACCATCATGTTTCCGTCTGGCTCTATTTCAAGAAACATTTCCCCAATCCCTTTTCCTATATCCTTTTACCCTTGCTTTTGGCCTTTAATTTCCTTTTTGTGATATTCTTACCGGAACATCATCGCAAGAGGTAAAAGGTGCAAACCTTCACGTTTGTTGGCATTGTTATTTTCAGTTTTTCGTTGGGGTGGCTGATCCTGCCTTATATTATTCGACTCAGCCACAAATACGAACTGCTCGATATGCCGGGCCGGCACAAACGACACCGCCAGCCGACGCCTTTCCTGGGTGGCCTGGCCCTTTTTATCGTCATCTGGCTGACGGTTTTAGTCTGTTTTTTGCTTATGAACGACGCCAACGAGGAATTCACGGCCTCGCTGTTGTATATCTTTCTGGGAGCGTTGCTTATCTTTCTGGTCGGTCTTTCCGACGATTTATCCCCGGTTACCGCCTGGGTGAAACTGCTGGCCCAGGTAGCGGCCGGACTGGTGCTCTATATGGGCGGGTTGAAAATAGACCCGATTACAATACCTTTTCTGGGGCAGGTGGCCATCGGCCAGTTCTCGGTGCTGATTACCATCCTGTGGGTGGTGGGGCTGACCAACGCCATCAATCTGATTGACGGGCTCGACGGCCTCGCGGCAGGAGTGTCGCTGATTGCCGTTATCACCATGACAGTGGTGGGACATTTGTATCATATCGGCCCGGTGATGGTTTTCGCCTATGCCATGATCGGGTTTTTGACAGTCTTTTTGTATTATAACCGTTACCCGGCCCGCATTTTTCTTGGTGATTCCGGGTCGCTTCAAATTGGTTATTATTTTGCGGTTATCTCCCTGCTGGTACCGGTGAAATCCTATACGGCGGCGGCATTGTATGTCCCTCTGATGGTACTCGGAGTGCCGCTTCTGGAGACGGTCATTTCCTTTACCCGGCGGCTTTTAGCCGGGAAAAACGTCATGAAAGCCGACCGCCGCCATATCTTTCACTACCTGACTCTGGCAGGATTGTCTTACCGTCGCGTGGTTTTTGTTTTTTACCTGCTTTCAGCGATTTTTGGCTTCTTCGCTCTGGCCATGTTTTACGGCAACCGCCTGAAAGTCTTCGGTTTTTTAATCCTTTTTATGGTTGTTATTTTTGCTTTATTTTTTATCTTTATGACCAATTTGAACCGTTTTAAGAATCGAAGGTTATAAAAAAGAAAACCAGTTTTTACGGATTTGAAAGACAGTGAGTATTAATAACGGAATATATTTGGATTTTGAGCGCCCGATTATCGAGCTCGAGAAAAAAATCTCCGACATGAAGGATTTTTCGGTCGGGGAAAATATTGAACTGCAAAACGAAATCGAGGCTCTTCGAAAGAAACGCGACCGTCTCCGAAAGGAGATATATTCGAACCTGACCCGGTGGCAGAAGGTCCAGATATCGCGCCATCCGCGGCGACCCTATACCCTCGACTATATCAAGCTGATGTGCACCGATTTTATCGAACTGCACGGTGACCGGGGGTATGCCGACGACAAGGCGATGGTGGGAGGATTCGCCCGTATCGACGGTCGGCCGGTAATGATAGTTGGGCAGCAGAAGGGGCGCGACACCAAGCAGAAACTGGAGCGGAATTTTGGGATGGCCCACCCCGAGGGTTACCGCAAGGCTCGGCGCCTTTTTTATCTGGCGGAAAAATTCAATGTTCCGATTGTTATACTGGTTGACACTCCCGGCGCTTTTCCGGGAATCGGGGCCGAGGAGCGGGGTCAGGCCGAGGCAATCGCCAAGAACATCCAGGTAATGTTCCAGATCAAGGTGCCGATCGTGGTGGTGATTATCGGCGAGGGAGCCTCGGGCGGCGCGCTGGGAATCGGGGTCGGCGACCGGGTGATGATGTTCGAATATTCCTGGTATTCGGTCATTTCTCCCGAGGGCTGTGCGGCGATTCTGTGGCGCGATAACGCCAAGGCGTCCGAGGCGGCCGAGGCTTTGAAACTGACCTCGGACGACCTGATCAAACTGGGTATTATCGACAAGATTTTGCCGGAGCCGCCCAACGGTGCGCACCACAATCATAAGGCTGCCGCTGAAACTGTTAAAAAAGAGGTGCTGACCGCGCTCGATGACCTGCAAAAGGATTCGGTGGAAAACCTTATGAAAAAACGCCTCGAAAAATACCGCCGCATGGGCGTTTTTAAAGAATAGAGGAGTCAAAATGAGTCTGTCCGAGGAGTTGTTGCAAAAACTGGCCTGTCCCAAATGCAAGGGACCCCTGGAATACCGGGAAGATGACAACCGCCTGGATTGCCGGAATTGTAAATTGAGTTACCGGATAGAAGAAGATATCCCGGTACTGTTAATTGACGAAGCTGAGTCTCTTTAATGAGGAAATAAGAATATGAAACTTTCTAAATTTTGCGATGAAAGTCTGGTTGTTTTTAATCTGAAAGCAAAAACTAAAAACGATATTATCGAAGAACTGGTTGACCTGGCGGCCGGGTCCAATATGATCAAGGACCGTGACGAACTGTTGAAGGATGTCCTGGAGCGTGAAAATCTGGTCACGACCGGCGTCGGTTACGGGGTAGCGTTTCCTCACGCCAAGACCCGTTCCGCGAAAGGGATCGTGATTGTGTTCGGACGCAGCGACAAGGGTATCGATTTCGACGCCATGGACCACAAACCGGTCCACCTGTTCTTTTTGATTGCCGCCCCCGAGGACGCGATTGGCGCCCACCTGAATGTGATGGCCCGGCTGTCGTACCTGATGAAACTGGCCGCCAATCGTGAAAAGTTGATGAAAGCGTCATCGCCGGGCGAAGTTCTGATGCTTATGGACGAAATCGAATAACCTGTTTTAAAGAGAGCCGGGACGGCTACATAAATGAACTGGATATCCAACCTCTTTTCCAGATACTGGCGCAATTTCCATTTTATTTCCATCCTGTTATTGTCAGTGGTTATGATTGTCAACAACGCTGCTTTTAACGGTCTGGTGTCCCAGGCCGCGGTGTCGGTTTTCAAATATCCCTTTTTCGTGGTAAAGAATTTTCTCGACGGCCTGGTCGAGGTTCACGAACAAAACGAGAACCTTCAGACCGCCCTCGTTGAGGCCTCGGTCAAGCTGTCCATGCTCGAGGAAGCCCGGCTCGAGAATATCCGTCTGCGCTCGGTGCTGGGTTTTGAAACTCCCCCCGAATACGGTCTGCTGCCGGCGAAGGTTATCGCGGTAGAGGGACAGAAGATTCCGGTTCTGGCGATTATCAACAAGGGCTATCAGGATTCGGTGTTCGTTGACCAGCCGCTTATCAACCAGCAGGGATTGATCGGCCGGGTGGTTGCCTTGTCGGCCGATTTCGCCACGGTGCAGCTTCTTACCGACCCGACCAATCGAGTAGCCGCCCGCGTGTCCGAAAGCCGGGAGATGGGTATTATCAAGTACAATATGACCGAGGGCATGGTTCTGGATAATTTCCCCATCCAGGGAAGTATCAGGGAGGGAGACCTGATTATTTCATCCGGATTGGGTGGTATATATCCCGCCGGTTTGAAAGTAGGTACCGTCAGCAAGGTATCTTACCCGGAAGAAGAACCTTTTTGTAAGGTGCATGTCACCCCGGCGGTCAATTTCAAATCCCTCGAAGAAATTTTTATTTTGCGGTTAAACAAGCCATGAGATTCATACCCTATTTCATATACCTGCTGTTAATCGGCATGCATCAGGTCATCTGGAAAGACCTGACTTCAATTTACGGGATTACCATTAACCTGACCGCGTTGCTGGTGCTGATGGTGGCTCTGTATAAAACTGAGGTCATTTCTATCTGGTTCGGATTCGCGGCGGGGCTGGTGCTGGCGTCGGGCGCACCGAAATTTATGGGGTGGCACGCTCTTATTCTCGCCTTCATCGGCCTGACCGGGTTCAGTATCCGGGAACGATTGAATCTCGAATCTCTGTATACCCGTCTTTTGTTCGTTTTTGTCGGAATTCTGCTTCACAATATTATTTTGATGGTTATTCAAGCCGATGAATATTTTTATCAGCTGTGGTTCAATGCCGTTTTTGGAGCAGTCTATACCGTTTTTATCGCCTGGCTGTTTTTCCTTGTAAAAGACGGTATTATTACGTTTAAAAAAATCAAGTCATTCTTTTAAGGGCCATGGAACGTTATAAGATATCATTGTCAGGGCGGGAGAGGGTGTCGATGGCGGTGGTGTCGCTGGTGATTCTGGTGCTGGTTCTGGGCCTGTTCAAATTACAGCTTATCAACCATTCCGAACTGGTCGAACAGTCGGAAAACAACCGTATCCGGGTGGTGCCCATTACACCCCGCCGCGGAGCCGTGTATGACCGCGAGGGCCGCGTCATTATAGACAACCGACCGTCGTACACGGTATCGGTAGTGCCCACCGAGGAAGTCAAATACAAGACACTTTCGAATCTTGCCGGGGTAATCGGGCTGGACACGCTCGAAATCCGCAAGCGCGTTAATAAGAACATGGTCAGCCGCTACCAACCGTCACCGGTCAAAAAAGATATCCCCTTCGAGGTCGTGGCCATCCTCGAGGAGCAGAACCGCGATTTTCCCGGCGTCAGCTACCAGATGGATCGGGTGCGGAAATATCCCCGGGAATTGGGCAGCGAGACGTTTACCGGGTATGTCGGCGAAGTATCCGAGGAACAGCTCGAAAAAAAAATGATAGATTATCGGCTCGGCAGCATGATCGGCAAGGACGGGGTGGAGAAATACTATGACAAGCTCCTGCGAGGGAAAGAGGGTACGGCTTATATCGAGGTTACGGCCTCGGGACAGATTATCGGCCCGTATGAAGACCGGGAGAAAGTCGAAGCGGTCTCGGGTGCCGACTTGACTCTGGCGATTGATCTGGATCTGCAACGATGCGGCGCTGAGGCCATCGACAGTTTCTGCTGTGGGGCGATTGTGGCGATGGACCCGCGCAGCGGCGAGATTCTGGCGATGGTTTCTTACCCCACTTACGATGCCAATATTTTTTCCTCGGTTATTCCCGAAAGCACCTGGCTGGCGATTTCCAACGACCCCGACCACCCGCTTTTGAACCGGCCTCTCAATGGTCTTTATCCGCCCGGTTCGACCACCAAACTGTTAACGGTCGGGGCGGGTCTTGAAGAAGGTTTGATTAACGAAAATACGACCTTCAAACCCTGTTTTGGCGGAATGCAATTCGGAAATCGTTATTTTCGATGCTGGGAACCGTCCGGTCACGGCCGTCTTACCGCCGTTCACGCGATCGAACAATCCTGCGACGTGTTCATGTATCAGCTGGGTTTAAAATTGGGGGTCGATGTTTTGAGCCATTATTTCGACCTGTGCGGTTTCGGGAAACCCACCGGGGTCGATTTGCCCAACGAGTATGCCGGGTTGAACCCCAACAGCGATTATTACGACAAACGTTACGGCTATAAGAAATGGACCCCGACTCTGGTGCTTAACAATTCGATCGGACAGGGGGAGATTCTGGTTACCCCGTTGCAACTGGTGCAGTTCTTTTGCGGTCTGGCCAACAACGGCACGGTGTATAGACCCCATCTGGTTAAACGGATTTCAAAAGTCGGTGGGGAACAAATCCCCGTCCTGCCGGTGATGTCGTTTCAGCTGCCTTTTTCGCAAAAAACGATAAGCCTGCTTATGGAAAGCATGCGGCTGGTGGTCGAGGGCGAACACGGCACCGCCCGCAGTCTGAGAAACAAAAAATATTCCCTTGGCGGCAAGACCGGAACGGCCCAGAATCCCCACGGCGAGAACCATTCCTGGTTTGTCGGTGTGGCCCCTATGGAAAATCCCGAAATCGTCGTGTGCGCGATTGTCGAAAACGCCGGTCACGGTTCCGAGGTCGCGGCCCCGGTGGTGGGCAAGGTGATCAGAACCTATATGGAAAAGAAGATGGAACGTGAAAACCTGGCCGGACTGACCGGGGGAGAAAACCGTTGATGTTGAACTACCGGGAACTGGACTGGAAACTTATCGGAGTGGTTTTTTTATTGTCCGTCATCGGCATTCTGTTGATTATGTCAGCCCAGTATTATGCCGAAACCGAGTATCATCAGCATTATTACCAGCGGCAAATAATCTGGCTGGTGGTCGCACTTGTGTTTTTCTTCGTCATATTGAATCTTCCTTTCCGGGTACTGGACCTGAGCGCTTACCTGCTTTACGGCGTGGCGCTGGTGATGCTGGTGCTGGTGCTGGCAGTAAATCGCGGGGGTGGCGCGGCGCGGTGGTTCAATTTCGGACCGATTAACCTGGCGCCGGCGGATATCGCCAAACTGACGCTGGTGCTGGTCCTTTCGCGATTTTTCGCTTACACCAAACTTCCGGTCATCTCCAAACGCCGGCTGGCCTTTTCCGGTTTGCTGACGCTTATTCCGATGATGCTGATTTTAAAACAACCCGACCTGGGCACCTCACTGGTTTTCTTCGTGATCCTGTTCGCCCTCTGGTTCTGGTCAGGTCTCTCGCCCTGGTACCTGATATTGATCCTGTCGCCGCTGGTATCGCTGGTGATGGCGTCCCACTGGCTGTCATGGGCGCTGTATTTCGTGGTTCTGATTTCTTTTCTCGGCTTTTTGAAACCGGGTTTGTTCAACGGAACGGTGGTGGTGATCTTTAATCTGGCGTTTGGTATTTTTATGCCCTTTATTTGGAATCGGATGGCCGAGTACCAGCGTCTTCGGATTCTAATATTTTTAGACCCCGGGCTTGATCCCCGCGGATCCGGCTACCAGATTATCCAGTCGAAAATCGCGATTGGGTCCGGCGGTATTCTGGGTAAAGGTTTTCTTAACGGTTCCCAGTCCCGGCTCGATTTTCTGCCCGAACGGCACACCGATTTTATTTTCTCGGTGCTCGGTGAAGAATTCGGGTTGTGGGGTTCGCTGCTGGTCATCATTTTGTTCGGATTCATTTTTTACCGTTCGATAAGAATCGCCGCCCGGTGTCGGAGCCGGTTCGCCTCCAACGTAGTTATCGGATCGGTCGCCATTTTGCTCTTTCAATTTTTGGTCAATATCGGGATGACGCTCGGTTTTATGCCTGTCACCGGACTGCCTCTCCCGTTTTTGAGTTACAGCGGAACCTCGCTGGTGCTGTCCTGGACTTTGATCGGTCTGATATTGAACGCCGATTATCACTGGCAGGAGTATTAGCCGCAGGTCGTCTTTTCTCCCCACTTGGGGGTATAAAAAATTGAATTAGTTCAGAAGTAAAGGATATGATGAAAAAGATTTTATTTGTTGTTCTCATCCTGGCCCTGACCACGGTCACGGCGCAAGCCCAGTTTAATCTGGATTCCCTGTTCCGAGTTTCAGTGGGAGGAGAGGCGGGTTACCAGCGCCTGAAAAACCTGTCCTCATATCATGCCGAGGGCGAGGTGAATTTGAACGGGATGGTCGGACAGTTCAGTCAGTTTTTCGTCCCGCCGACCAACTTTTACATGGAAATAAATTTCGGCGGTTTCCGGCTGGTGCAGGCTTATGACGGCGAAACCGCCTGGCAGATGGACCAGAACGGTCACGTCTCCGAACTGCACGGCTACGAAAGAATTAGCCTGCTGTCGAATATTTATTTCGAGTCTTTTTCCTATTTGTTCCCCTCACGGGTCGAGGGTACCTTTGCTTATCGCGGGCATACCTACAAAAACACCATTCCCTGCCACGAAGTCGTTTTTTATCCGCTCAACGAGGATACGGTGACGGTTTATTATTATATGCCCACTGGCCTGAGCATGTTCATGAGCGGCAAGCTTGATAATATCAGTATGCTGACCAGGGTGGATGATTTCCGTGATGTCGACGGCGTAAAACTGCCGTTCCATTCCCGGGCGGAGGCCGAGGGCGTTAATCTCTTCACGGAGATGAAAGTCGCGTCGGTGCGTTTCGACGAGCCGTTTAACCCGGACATTTTCAAAATGCCGACAACCGGTGCGGCTGATTTCAGGTTCCCCGACGGGGATTCGCTGGTGACAATTCCATTCGATTACCGACAGGGGCATATATATATCAAAGCCCAAATAAACGGCGCCATCAGCTCCTGGTTTATTCTCGACAGCGGAGCCTCCGGGAATATTTTCGACCGCAACGCGGTCGCGGAACTTAATCTGCCGGTGACCGGGCAGCTCCCCGCCAAGGGTATCGGGGGTTATGACCAGGTCGATTTGGTTAAAACCGATTCCGTTTCCATCGGCAGCCTGACGCTTTACAACCAAGTTGCCGGGACCACTGACCTGACCGGAATCGGCAAGGTCGGAACGGACGGCCTGCCGTTCGGCGGGGTGCTCGGCTATGATTTTCTGTCGCGGTTTCCCCTCATGATTGATTACCAACAGGGAATCATCACCGTTTTTAATCCGGACGAGTTTACGCCGCCCGCGGGGGGAGCGACGGTTGAGTTTCATCTGACAACGCAGGTTCCGACGATAAAGGCGGAACTCAATTCGCTTCCCGGTGATTTTATAATCGACCTCGGCAATCCCTTCGGTTTAATCCTGCACGATAATTTCGTCCGGGAAAACGACCTGCTTGTCCGGCTGGACGATATTCAGGAAATTACGGGCAATTACGGCGGGGTGGGCGGTGCGGTCGCGGGGAAAACGGCTTATGCCGCCGTCTTTAAAATCGGTGACATCCTGATACGTTCCCTGCGGGTGATTCTTCCCGAGGGCAGCTCCGGTTTGTCCGGCTCGGAAGAAATCGACGGCAACATCGGTAATCTGGTGCTGGAAAATTTCAAGGTGTTGTTCGATTATGCCCGAAACCGTATCATCTTGTATGAATCGGCCTTGTAACCGGTTAATACCTTATGAATTCCGTGCGGTTTTCAAAAAACTTGACACGTTTTTTTCGGTTTGTTAATTGCTCTTAGTAATGTGAATGAAATATTCGTAAAATTTGGCATATTTTCGTACAAGTTATTATAAGATATGCTGACTATGTCGATAATTGCCGTATGAAAGATGCGAATTTGATGAGTCTTCTTTGGGTACCGGTGGTAACCGGTTTTCTTGTTTTATCCTCCGGCCTGGTCGAAGCGCAGATCCAGGTTAGCGACAGCCAGGAAAAAAGTTCCACCTTCAACCAGCGCCATCAGGCCGGTATCCGGATTGGTTTGTGGCACAACCTGGGGGATGACGCGGTGGTGGATTCCACCTTTGGCGGTCTGTCCTGGAAAACCGATATCGGAAACAATAATTTCTATTTCGAGGCCTTTGGCGCCTACCGGATAAATTCTCTGGCGATGGCTGAGCTTTCGTTCGGGTTCGTCAATCGCGGCAGCGTGACGCTTTACGAGGATCCCTATTCGTATGTCGGGAATCTGCTGGTTTATTCGATCATGCTGCAGTTGAAAGTATATCCTGTCCCGACTTTGCCGGGGCGGTTTCATCCCTTCCTGATGGGCGGTGGCGGGCTTTTTTACGGCCGGCACGACGTCCAGTTTACGACCGATTACGATTTCTTTTATTACTTCAACGAGAAATCCGCGACCGATTTCAATTACGTCATCGGCGGCGGCGTTGACTGGCAGCTGACGGATTATCTCGGAGTCGATTTCAGCGTGAAATACATGCCGATCGGTTTTAACAAGGACCTGGTCACTATGACTGATTACGACGCTTTGACTTTCTCGGCGGGGGTGAAATATTTATTTGAATCGAGTAAATAATTTTTTTCAGGAGGAAATATGAAAGTAGGCATTAACGGATTTGGACGTATCGGCCGACTGGTTTTCAGAGCCGCCCGCGGCACGAATATCGAATTTGTGGGGATCAACGATATTACCGACGCCAAGACGCTCGCTCATCTTTTGAAATACGATTCGATCCACGGGCGTTATCCCGAGGAGGTAGAAGTAGACGGCAACAACCTGGTGGTCGGCGGGAAGGCCGTTCCGGTTTTGGCCGAACGCGACCCGGGTAATCTGCCCTGGAAGAAGCTCGGCGCCGACATCGTGCTCGAATGCACCGGGCTGTTCCGGACCAAGGAAACCGCGAGCAAGCATATCTCCGCGGGTGCCAAGAAAGTGCTGATTTCGGCCCCGGCCAAACAGCACGACGGCACCTTTATTCAGGGCGTCAATTCCAACAAGTACGATAAAGCCAGACACGATGTCATTTCCATCGGTTCCTGCACGACCAACTGCCTGGCGCCGGTGGCCAAAGTGCTTCTGGATAATTTCGGAATCGTCAAGGGCTTCATGACGACAATTCATTCTTACACGGCCGACCAGCGTCTTCAGGACGCCCCGCACAAGGACCTTCGGCGAGCCCGCGCGGCGGCGCTGTCGATGGTGCCCACCACGACCGGCGCGGCCAAAGCGATCTCCGAAGTCATCCCGGAACTAAAGGGCAGAATGGACGGCGTGGCCATCCGCGTGCCTACCCCGGACGCCTCGCTCGTGGACCTGGCCGTGATTCTGGAAAAGGAAGCGACCACCGAGGAAATCAACGCCGCCATGAAAAAAGCTGCGACCTCGGGACCGCTGGCGAAAACGCTGGAATACTGCGATGAACCGATTGTCTCCACGGATATTATCGGCAATCCGCACGGCTCCGTCTTCGACAGCGCCATGACCGCCAGCCAGGGCAACCTGGCAAAAGTGTTCAGCTGGTATGATAACGAGTACGGTTTTTCCAGCCGTATGGTGGATATGATTTTGATGATGCTGTAATTTAACAGGGGTTTTGAATCATGAACAAGGTTACCGTAGCGGATATTAATTTCCGCGGGCGCAAGGTGCTTTTGAGAGTGGATTTCAACGTCCCGCTCGACAAGGATCGGAATATCACCGACGACCGCCGGATCCAAAGCGCTTTGCCGACGATCAAAAAAATTCTCAACGACGGCGGTATCGTAATCGCCTGTTCCCATCTGGGACGCCCCAAGGGCAAACCCTCGGAGGAATTTTCCCTCTGGCCGGCAGCCGTAAGGCTGTCCGAACTTCTGGGACAGGAAGTTTATTTCGCCGAAGACTGCATCGGACCCGAAGCGGCCAACATGGTTGGAAGACTGAAACCCGGGGACTGCATCCTGCTCGAGAATCTTCGCTTCCACCCCGAAGAGGAAAAAAACAACAGCGAGTTTGCCCGCAAGCTGGCGTCGCTCGCCGATATTTATGTCAACGACGCTTTCGGCTCCGCTCACCGCGCCCATGCCTCGACCGAGGGTGTGACCCGCTATTTCAACCAGTCCGTGGCCGGCCTGTTGATGGAGAAAGAGATCCGCTACCTGGGTCAGGCGCTCAGCGATCCAATGCGGCCCTTCATGGCCGTGCTCGGCGGGGCGAAAATCTCCGGCAAGATTGACGTCATCCAGAATCTGCTGAATAAGGTTGACCGCCTCATTATCGGCGGCGGGATGGTGTTCACATTCGCCCGGGCGATGGGTTACGGCATCGGCGATTCTCTGTGCGAGGAAGACAAAATAGAACTGGCCCGGGATATCCTGAACGACCCCGGAGCGAAGGATAAACTGGTGTTTCCGGTCGATATTATCGTCGCCTCCGAGATAGATGAAAAAGCCAGGATCACGGTGGTGCCGCTGGCTAAAATTCCCGCCGGTCAAAAGGGTCTGGATATCGGTCCCGAAACGGTGGAACGGTTTACCAAAATTCTGGCGGATGCCAGAACGGTGGTATGGAACGGCCCGATGGGTGTGTTCGAATGCGCGCCCTTCGCCAAGGGTACGCTGGCTGTAGCCAAAATCCTGGCGGGGATTACTGGACGGGGCGCTATCACTGTGGTCGGCGGAGGAGATTCCGCTGCCGCCGTCAGCCAGGCCGGTTTGGAACAGAAACTGACTCATATTTCCACCGGCGGCGGAGCCTCGCTGGAATTTCTCGAAGGTAAAATCCTGCCCGGCGTTGAAGCCTTGACCGATACCACGATAGTGAAGGTCGGTTGAAATGCGACAGAAGCTCGTAGCCGGCAACTGGAAATTAAACGGTACCATTGCTGAAACGGAATCGCTGATTAAAGGACTTTTATCGGGTAAGTCAAATAACGATAAGGTAAAGGTAATCGTCTGTCCGCCGTACACCTCGCTTTTCAGTGCCTCGAATCTATTGAAGGGCAGCCACATAGCTCTTGGAGCCCAGAATATGTCGAGCCATGAGAAAGGTGCCTATACCGGCGAGATTTCGCCCGCTATGCTCTTGACAGTCGGGGTCAGCTATGTTATTTTAGGACACTCTGAAAGGCGGCAATACCACGCTGAGAACGACCAGCTGGTTAACGCCAAAGCCCGGTTGGCTTTGGATATGGGGTTGACGCCCATTATCTGTGTCGGAGAGTTGCTCTCTGAACGGGAAAAGGGCCGAACCGAGGCCGTGGTCGGCGCTCAGATAGACGGTACGCTTTCAGGATTTAAGGCCGATGATTTGAGGAAGGTCGTGATAGCCTACGAGCCGGTATGGGCGATCGGCACCGGTAAAACCGCGACGCCCGAGATGGCTCAGGAGGTTCATGCTTTTATCAGACAGCGGATGACCGCGATAGACAAGGCGGCGGCACAGGTTGTCCCCATTTTATACGGCGGGTCGGTTAAACCCGACAACGCTTCGGGACTGCACCGCCAGCCGGATATCGATGGTTCCCTGGTCGGCGGCGCCTCGTTGAAGGCAGACGATTTTATAGCGATTATTAATGCAATTTAGTTTGGAGGTTTACTCTTGTCGTTATTTACTGTTTGGGTTGTTTTTCACGTGATTGTATGCATTGCACTCATTCTTGTGGTATTGATGCAGTCATCCAAAGGTGAAGGTCTGGCCGGGACCGCGTTTTCGAGCGGTTTGTCCGGCGCCGTGTTTGGCGGCCGCGGGGCGGCCAGCTTTCTTTCCAAGACGACCAGTATTCTGGCGATTGTTTTCATGCTCAACTGTATTGTGTTGGCTTTCATGTCCGCTCGTACCCGCCAGGTTGTGGAACCCGGCACCGAAACCGCTACCGAATCAGTGGTAACCCGCGAAGCTCAGAAAGAATACGAACAACAGATGCAGCGGCAGCAGCAGATGGCTGCCGATTCAACCGCTCCGGCGACTTCCGAGCCGGTTGACCTGGAAGATTTGATGAATTCTTCCGATTCCGCATCCGGACAATAATAAAAGAAGTCATGCGGAAGTGGTGGAACTGGTAGACACGCTATCTTGAGGGGGTAGTGGGGCAACTCGTGCGGGTTCAAGTCCCGCCTTCCGCATAAATTTAAAAGCCCTTAACTTTTTCAAGTTAAGGGCTTTTTACGATGTGCTTTCTCGGTTTCTTAATACAGGTGATAACTCGTCAGTAGAAAAATCTCATTAACAATCTCGTTATCTTTTTCCAAAGCACCGACATAACCTACTCCGGGTGAAAAATAGATAAATAATTCAGCTTCTTCGATGTTTTTATTATAACTTAAAGTAGACCTGTTTGAAAAGAGAGGACTTCTGTACGTGTTTTTTTCACCCCCATACGTAATTATGTCGCCTTCTTTATAAACAACACATGGGAATGTACCTGCTGGAGTTGACAAATTTTCATTTAAAGAGACACATTCCATTTCATATGAGTAGCCGCCTTCGTTTACTATCCATTTTTCTCCAACGGTGACGGGATATTTAAGCAACATTGTGCGGTAGAGTATCGTGTCAACCGTCGTACTATCATAGTATATTTCACCAATTGACCATAGTCCATCACTTTCATTGCGAACCAGGTACCGGTATCTATAGTAAGGGTTATCTGTTACCCATTCCCAGAAATAGACTTGATAGGTTTGTTCAGCATAAGTAATCATGGTCTGTCCCGTAATTTCAAGGCGGGAGGAATCGTCAAAATTCCAGTAATTACCTACCGCAAGAGGACAGATATAACCGGAACCAGGAACCTCCATCGAGATTCCCACCGTATCGTAACCACCGTTGGATTGGATATTGACTTGAGTTGAATAAAAGCCGGAATTCAACCCTGTACGGTCAACCGTTACTTTAATAGTGTCGGTTTCAGATTGATTGGAACCTGCGTTGGGAGCGACCGAAAGCCAGGTACTGGATTCAGTTATTGTCCAGGTCAAGGTACCGGTGCCGCTGTTGGTAATATTAAACGACAGCTCGACCGATCCGGTGCCGAAATTCAAGCTATGGGTGTTTAGGACCAAAGAAGGAATTTCTTCCGGCTCAAACACCATCACATAAACGGTGTCTGACCCGTTAGATGATCCGACGGCTACGTAACCAATATAAGTGCCGGCTGCCAGCTGGTTACGGTCAATCGTGATGGATACTGTGTCTTCCTCGGTGCTGGTAATGCCGTTGTTGGGATTAACATTCAACCAGTTGTGGCTGGGGCTATTTACCCAGGTCAAATTTCCGCCTCCGGTATTGCTGATGATGAATGTCAGAGTGTCTTTATTCGAACCAAAATCCAGGGTGTCAAGATTGACATCCAGATGCCCTTCCAAACTCAAAGTGGTAAACTCCCATACCGGAGAATTAGTTGCGTTGTTATTATTGTCCCGGGCGACAATACGCCAATAATATTTGCAGTTGTAGTCTAACGTATCACATGTATGACTCAACTCTGTTTGATTGGCACTTACGACTGGCGGAGAACTGGTTTTTCCAAGATGGACATCAAAACTCAAAGGATCGCCGTCGGGATCGGAACAGGTCCATTGAAGGACCGGGGTGATTGACTGCCCGATAGCTCCATGCGCCGGAGAATTAACTGCTTGACTTATAGCAGGCACTTCCGGTGGTTCATTCTTTGGTTCAACGGGATTGTTTTCGCTGCAACTTAAACAGAGCACCAACAGGATTGAAACTGAACATACTTTCAGGTAATTCTTCAAGATACAACCCTCCTCCCAAGATATAATTTTTGTTGATAAATTCTGCTGTCAGGTTATGAATAAGAAAATTTGTTCTAAATGTCAATATTATTCAGCTTTGTTCCCATAGTCCGTTGAATCGAAAAATCAGAGATTTGCATATTGCAAATGATAATCTATCGAAATACGGCTGTAGGTGATATAGATATCCCGGCTTAATGTATACCCCGATAGTGGTTGTGGTCATGTAGCTCGCGCCGTCGAAGGTCATTATCTGCCATCGACAGGTCGTATTATAACCAAGTAGACCGGTCGAATATTGTGGCTTGACTATGGCAACTCGCAGTCGGTTAAGGGTTCGTCGCCGCACTTTATTCCAAGCCTAGAAACCAGGCAGCCCCAGCCAAGCTTTTTCGACTGTTCGGAAATTTCCCTTCGGTTCCTGACGATAGCTTCCAGATTTTGGCGGCTCAAGGTCCAAATAATATGCGGTTGTCCGGCCGACAGCGGTATTTTCTCGAAACAGCCGGAACGATAAATTATATGGGTGAAACAGCAGGGGTCGTCCAGGTCGTCCTCATAGATAACCAGTTTGATAATCTGTCCGTTTAAGATTTTACCGGCTGTGTCAGTGTCATCGGCCCCTTTATCTTTTTCATACCGGTTCAACACCTCGTTGCAGGTGTCGAGATATTCGGACAGAATATGGTCGATATTTTCTGACAAAATACCACCTCGATGTTTAACTCTTTATTGATTAGATTGCGGGCGGTCGAAAAGGATTCAAAAAAACCGCTTCGGATTCTCGAAGCGGTTCGGGAATTTTTATTAAGCAGGTCGCTTAGTCGGGACAACCGCTGAGCGGCATCCCGGACAGATAGAGATTATCAATCAACAGGGTGACATCGGATATATCCGGTTCTCCGCCGCTGCCGTTGCAATCGGCTTCCTCAAGGCAACATAAGGGTCTACGCGACAGATAGATATAGTCAATCAACCGGGTGATATCGGTAATATCCGGAGATTCCAGGGCGGAACAGTCAATATTGCCCGTGGTACCGATACAGCAACCCTCATAGGAGATACTCCCGGGTCGGCTCATCGGCGTATACACAGCCCGGGGGCTGTAAAAACCGGGCATGTAGCCGGTATACCCGTCAGTCTGCAGAGTTACGGTCTTGCCCAGGGGGGCGGAGAGAATCTTGAATTTCAAAATCACCACCGGGCCGCTGCCGGCTTCGAGTGTGTCGCCGGTGCCGGTTTCGAGATTCAGACAGAAGCGCTTCTGAGAAACGTTGTAATTGATGTAACTGTCGTACTGGAAAGTTGCGGTGCGGCAGCTGTCAAGAGTATGTCCCAGGAACTGTAATTCCAAATTGGCGTCCCATTCAATCGGGATATCCAGCCGGTAAAGGGGTTGGGAGTTGGTGACGTTGATGGGAATTTCCAGAGTGGAATCGAACGGCCCCGTTATATCGCTGCCTGAAACCGTATCGGCGAGAATAATGATATAATCCTGTTTCGGACAATCGTATGTGATCCAGCTCATATCGGTGACTTTGAGAGTACAATCAAACAGACCGCTATTTTCATAGATATGGGTTGAATTCTGTCCCGCGCCCGTTCCGCCGTCGCCGAAATTCCACGACCAGGTACGAACCGAAGCCAGTTCGGATTCTCCGGTGAAATTTACCTCGAACGGCGCCCAGCCGACCAGGGTATCGGCCGTGAACCAGGCTCGTTTATCGGGAGTGATGTTGCGGAACAGGTAGTCCGAATTATAGTTGCCACCTTCCGGATAATACAGGTCGTCGAACGCATACCACATGTTGTTGGAACCGCCCCAGCCGTAATTCATATGATAATATAAGAGGATGCCCGCCAAGTCCTTGTAACCGTCGCAGACGATAGCGTGGGCGACGATATAATACAATAGCGGGCGGCCGAGGTCGATTTCGTTCTTGATAAGCTCAAACCAGCTTTCCTGGTTGTGATAAAAGCGAAATTCCTCGATAATATCGTTTTTGTACCGGAAATAATTGGGCAGGACACTCGGGTCCGGATTGGCTCCTGAACCGCACACGCCGTAATCCATGGAGCAGGCCACGCCGACTTCGTAATTGAGCTCGGCCAAAGCCGTCTGTTCTTCCTCGCTGCAACTGCTGCAATAATCGGGGATGTTGTCCCAATCGTAAGGGTCGTTGAATTCGACTTCGAGATACTTCGACCCCACACACGGGTCATCCCCGCAGGAATAATCACCTTCCCAGCTGTAGCGCTTTGACCCGTAACCCTCGATGGGCCATTGATAATAGGTCATCAGCTGCGCCATCGCAGTGGCGACACAGCCCACCACGCAAGGTGAATTGTTACAACCGATCGGGCAATAGTCGTTATAGGGGCTGCCCTGGTGCCAGCGGGTGGTCAGCAGGGGACCGACCGAGTCGTTTACCAGAAATTCTTTCTCGTTGATTTTTTGGAGGAAATCC
>JBMOKZ010000135.1:0-2340 GCA_049324195.1 Candidatus Zixiibacteriota bacterium
CCCGGCCGGTACTCCCAGCGCAGGATTAAATTCAATACGAGACTCTTGCTGTTGTAATCAATCCAGTCGAAATCGATATCGTACGCGGCGGTGTCGATTGTGACCAGCTCTTTGGGATTTACCAGTTTCTTGAAATCGCTCTGGTTGCCCGCCGAGACATAAAACTGGGTGTACAACTGTATCGTCAGGTTTTTGGTAAAGGTGTAAATGCTTCGGAGGCTGATATCCAGTTCATCCAGGTCGAGTGAACAGAACACCGGGTAATCGTCCTCGCCCATCCCCACGTAATATAGGGCGTCGCGATTGATTTCGTACGAGGGCCCGATGGAGAACTCGAAATTGGTAATCGGTTTGAAGTTTACGTACAGTTCATAATCGGTATAACGGCCGCTTCTGACACCGCCGTGGGAGAAATTCACGTTTACCCAAATTTTTTTAGTCTGGTCGGTATTGGAGCCGATCCAAAAATCATCGCCGGTTTCCCGGTACCACAAGCCGTTGCCCCTGGTTTCCAGGTCATCATAGCGGTCGGCGCCCATACCATAGCCGACCCACATCCACCAGTTGTTGGCGAACTGGATATTACTGTTTAAATTACCGCCGTTGGTGAGCCGGTCACCGTCGAGATTTTCGTTGTACCAGCCGTTGATATTCAGGTTCAGATAACGGAAGATGGAAAATATCCTGGTGCTGCGGAGTTGCCACCAGGTCGAGAAGCCGTAACTGTCGTTGCGGCTGAGATACCCCATGCGGTTCCAGTTAACATCGCGGTCGTAGAAATCGAAGAAAAGGTTACCGCGGAGATTCTTGCCGCCGTCCTTGTTGAGTGAGCTGGCGAAAGCCAGACCGCTGGTGCCCGGGCCGTTGTAGGTGTTGACCACCTGCCCTGAAAAACGATAACGGTTATTGAGGAGGTACAAATTCCAGTCGACCGAGCCGCTGTAGGCGTCCGCGCGGTCCTTCTGGTTGGCTGAGGTTAACATGCCCCCGATATATGAATTGCTTCGAATATCCTGTTTAAAGCGAAGCACCGAATAATTAGCCAGCGGTTCCACGACTCCGTTATGCGTGGCCGGGTCGCCTTCGAGGATATAATCGGTCTCTTCCTCATCGGTTGTGGCGTTGAGCAGGCCCAGGGAAGCGCCGGATTTGGTCTTGCCGGTAACTTTCAGGGCGCTCAAAATCGTGGTCTTGTCCGGGTAGTCGATGTAATAAGCGACACGGTCGAAACCGCCTCGAGGCGAACGGCCGATGCGTCGGGAATAAAACTGGTTGAAAAACTGTGTTTCGAAAATCTCGAAACCCTCCAGGAAGAACGGCCGCTTCTCCTCGTAAAAGGTCTCGTAATAGCTTAAATTGACCACCTCTTCGTCGGATTCCACCTGGCCGAAATCAGGATTGATAGCGGCGTCGAGCATAAAATCGGAGTTGATGGCGTATTTCAAATCCAGGCCCGTATTCATGGTATAATCGCGTCCGTCGGTGTTGCTCAGGTTTTTCGGTTCGGTCTCGGCGTAAGACACGGAATAAGGAAGTACCTCGAGCCGGGGCGGCGAAGCGAAGCCTCTCAGCCCCGTCAGGTGGCCGTAGCGGTAAACCCCGGCCGTTTCGCTGCTGGGGACGAATTGCCAGCGCACGTATTCGTCCTTGCGGGCGATATTGCGGGAGAGGTCGAATCCCCAGACATATTCATCGGCGCTGGAAAATTTAAGCGCCGAGTAAGGTATCTTGTACTCGGCCGACCAGCCCCAGTCGTGAATTTTTGCGTTGGCTTCCCAGACCGCGTCCCAGCTGTCATCATCCTGGAAGTTATTGTAGATGAGGACATCGCGAATGACCCCGGCCGGATTAACCGCGAAGAAACAGGCGGTTTGATGGTCGTGGCGGGAGTCGATGCGGACATGAACCTCGTCCGAGGGTGAGGAGCGGTCGCGGCGGGTCAGCTGACTGACGATTTTGTCCGGCTCGCTGTCATAGCACCACCAGCCGATATAAAGCGCTTCGTCGTCATATATGATTTTCACCACGGTCGATTCCGAGGACCGCTCCCCTTCAAGCGGCTGTACCTGTGTGAAACTGGTGATGGCGGGCGCTTTCTGCCAGACTTTTTCTGAAAGATCGCCGTCGATAATCAAGTGCTCATCGGTTCGTGTGGCTATGGCTGTTTTTAAGCTGTCCGCCTTGAGGGCGCCCTGAAGAGTTCCTGAAAAGAGAAAGAGGGTAATACCCAACCCGATTAAAGTGTTCTTCCCCGACATCGTAAATCCTTACTAGAGATTTTTGAATCAACTAATTACCTGAGGCGATCCTTTCCTTATTGAGGATTGAAATTATTAAACT
>JBMOKZ010000136.1:0-2339 GCA_049324195.1 Candidatus Zixiibacteriota bacterium
CTCGCGTCCTTTAGACAAATACTCTTTGATTGTCTCAGCCTGTTTACCCCAGACGACGATATTGTGCCAGGTGGTAGCCTCCTTCCGCTGACCATCAGCCCCCTTCCAGGTCCGGTTGGTGGCCAGAGAGAAATTCGCCACGGCCTGACCGCCCGGGGTATACTTCAATTCAGGATCTTTTCCCAGCCGACCGATCAAAATAACCTTGTTTACGCTCATTTTATCCTTCCTGTTATTTAATTTTCAGGAATATAAGCTCCCCCACCGGGTATGTCAAGAGGCTGTCATCTTTTAGCTTGAAAGCCCCTGTCAAATTACGTATAGTTTCATGTACTTTAAAAGCGAGGTTCTATGAGCTATATATTTGACAACGAAAGGACTATCACCACCATAAAAAGGTTTCTGAAGGGTAAACTTCTCGAATCGGGTCTGTCCGGATACGTTGTCGGTCTTTCCGGGGGTATCGATTCCGCCCTGTCGGCCGTGCTGGCAGTCGAGGCGGTTGGCGCCGATAAAGTTCTGGGAGTGATGATGCCCTACCGGCTGTCCTCAAAAGCCTCGGTCAACGACGCACAAAAATTGATTGACAAACTGAGTATAGAATCCCGCCTGATTGATATTTCACCGATGATTGACGCTTATTTCAAAGAAATCGACAATACCCAAAAAATCCGGGCGGGCAACAAAATGGCCCGCGAACGGATGTCCATCCTTTTCGATATCGCTCAGGAAACCGGCCGGATGGTGCTCGGGACGGGCAACCGGACGGAAATCTGCCTGGGCTACACGACTTGGTACGGCGACAGCGCCTGTTCGCTCAATCCCATCGGAGAGTTGTATAAAACCGAGGTTCGTCGCCTGGCCGTCCTGCTGGACATCCCGCAATGCATCATCGATAAAATCCCTTCAGCTGATTTATGGGCCGGGCAGACCGACGAAGGGGAAATCGGCGTGACCTATGAACAAATCGACCATATCCTCATGAGAATCATTGACGACGGCATCACTTCCATCGCCGCCCTGGAGAAAGACGGTTTTCACCCCGTCGATATCAGCCGGATTGTCTCGATGCTTAACCGCAATGCCTTTAAGCGCTACCTGCCTGAAATCGCCCCGCTGGGGAAGAAACCGATACCCCGACAACTGGAGCTGGATACCTGAGGAAATAATTATGACGGAGAATCATGGCTGCTTGTACCTAATCCCCACACCGATCGGCAATCTCGACGATATCACCCGGCGCGCTCTGGAGACGCTCGAAAAGGTTGACCTGATTGCTTGCGAGGATACCCGCTTAAGCGGTTGTTTGCTCAAATATTTCAATATCAGTAAAAAACTGGTCAGTTATCACGATTTCAATGAAAGCCGCCGCGCCCGGGAACTGTTCGAAATCCTTCGCGAAGGCGGGTCGATCGGGGTGATTACCGATGCCGGGGCGCCGGGCATATCCGACCCGGCTTATCGCATCGTCCGCATCGCCCTCGAGAACGATATCCCCGTTATCGCACTCCCCGGACCGACCGCGCTGATTCCGGCTCTGACCGCTTCCGGTTTGCCGACCGACCGTTTCTTTTTCGAAGGTTTTCTGCCGAATAAGTCAGGCGGCCGCACCAGACGGCTCGAGGAAATTAAAACTTACGAACATACGCTGGTATTCTACGAATCCCCCCACCGGGTGCATATGACCCTCGAAGCGATGCACCAGGTGCTGGGTGACCGCCCAGCCTGCCTGGCCCGGGAAATCAGCAAAAAGTTCGAGGAATATATCCGGGGGACGCTTTCCGAGATAATGACCCGCCTCGAGAACAAAACCGTCAAGGGGGAAATAGTTCTTGTGGTTGCCGGCCATGTTGCGGAAAAAACAAAAAAATCTAAATATGAAAACTGATTCGAAAATAAAGTTTTATCCCTATGACCGGCTGATTATCGGCTATTGCCTGATGATGACCATATTGCTGCTGTGGCGAGGCCGCCCGCTTGAATGGTATTATCAGGCTCTGATATGCTATCCGGCTATGGCTGCCATCGCGGGCCTTATCATTTATTACGCCCGCGACGAAAACAGCCGCTTCCAGAGTTTTTTTCGGGTGATTTATCCGGCGTTGATGTTCACTTTTTTCTACCAATTAGCCGGAACCACTGTTTTTTTGCTTTTCGACAGTTTCTATGACTGGCAGTTGACGACCTTCGAAAAGATGCTTTTGGGGACCAATCCGACTCTCTATATCGACCGGAACCTGCTCAATGTCTGGGTCACGGAAATCCTGTCTCTCTGCTATTTTTGTTATTACCTGATGCTGCCTGCTTTTCTTTTGCCGCTGTTCGTCAAAAAAGATTAC
>JBMOKZ010000137.1:0-2334 GCA_049324195.1 Candidatus Zixiibacteriota bacterium
TGACCGGAGAAAAACTGGTGCCTTATATCGGCGGACAAATTTATCAGTACGACCTTTCACCCGATGAGCCGTTTAGTTTTACCGATTTCACTTTCTTGCAGGTCGGGGGCGGTTTCAAGTATTTTATCCGGGAAAATATCGCCTATGACGTCTCCGGCAACCTGGGGATAGGTCTCGGTGGCGGCGATGTGGTAATGCTGATTTACGGAGGTATCTCCGCTTTCTTTTAATGCCGTAAGGTGTAACGTCGGAAGTTTTGAAATATTTTAAGGGAAGGATCCTTATGAGGCGCCTGATAATTTTATGTCTGGCGATTATGGCTTCAGCGGCAACTGTCGCGGGTCAGGTGAATCTCTCGCTCGACCATCAGATTGAAGTCCAAACGAAAGGGATTACGGCGGTTGCGTTCAGTCACGACAGCCGGCTGGCGGCCATAGGTACCGCCGAGGGATGGGTTTACGTCCGGGAAGTCCTGAGCGGGGAGCAACGGTATCTTTTGAAAACTCACACCAAAAAGATAAACTCGCTGACTTTCAGCGGCGATGATAAGTACCTCGTGGCTGGAGCGGACGACAAAAAGATATCTATCTGGAGTCTGGATTCTGGCGCGCTGGCGCAATTATTCGAGGAAAAAGCGGGGCAGCCGAATTCTCTCGCTATCAGCGATGACGGGAGGCTGTTGGTTGTCGGAACAGAAAAACAAATTTCTCTCCGGGAATTTCCCTCGGGTGTCGTGATCGGGAGTCTTAAGGGGCACGAAAGGCAGATAATCAATATCGCCTTCGGCGCCGCCGCCAACGAATTGGTGTCGGTTGGCGAGGACAAAAGGATTATCTGGTGGGATCTGGACAAGAAGAAATCTCTGCGCACGACGGAAATCGATGTACACACTCTGCCCAACTCCGGCAACGACGTCAAATCCGCCGCGATGAGCGCCGACAAACGGTTTATCGCGGTCGGACTCGACGAACAGGTGCTCGAAAAAGGCGGGCAGGGGATGAAGTTCAAATACACGCTCGCCTTCTACGACTGGCGCGACGGCGCGATGGTCAAGACTCTCGATGACAATTACAAGACCATCGACCATATCGAGCTGACATCGCAAAACTGTTATGTGATGATAGAGGCCTCGACTCTTCAGACCAGAAAGCTGGCGTTTCGCAATATCGCCTCCGGGGAGTTTGAATACGAGACTGAACTCGGGGGAGAGATCCTTGCGTACGCGGTCGCTCCCGGCGGCGATAAAGCCGCCGCAGCAATAAAAGCCGAGAGTAAATGCATGCTCATGTTGTGGAACCTGACGATCGAGAAACCCTCGACCGGATGTTTCATGAGCAAGTTCGCTATTACCTCGGAAAGCGAGCCGCTGATTTCGTTCGGTGGTCCGTACGTGATAGCCGTGTTGCCGTTCGAGGTAGCGAAAATCCCACTGGAACTCGAACAGTCGGTGCCCAAAATGCTGGAGACCAAACTGGTCGCCAGCCCGAAAGTGCGGCTGGTGGAACGCGGCCGTATCGACGACGTCCTCAAGGAACTGAATTTTCAGCAGTCGGACTATGTCGGTGAGAGGGCGGCCGAGATCGGTAAGATTCTCGGGGCCGAGTATTTGATTACGGGCAATGTCAGCATGCTCGGGCACGATTTGATTCTTTCGGTAAAGCTGGTCAGTACTGAAACCTCGGAGATTGTCGGTATCCGCGAGATTCACTGCGAGGGCTGCTCGCTGGAGGATATTTTCGAGGCGGTTAATCTCATCGCCCCGACGGTCGCGGAGTAGATGACTGGGTTCCGTCAGGTCTCACTCGCCCTCGACTAGCAGGACCTGCCGGTATGGGGTTGACTTTGTTGAAGGCGACGGAGAGATTGCCACGTCGCTTCGCTCCTCGCAATGATGTTGTTAAGTAATTATGTGGTTGGTGTACATCCTCGTGCACCAACCTTTTTCATGGCGCACGGGACGAACGCCATGCACGAGATTGATCCTGTCATTTGTTATGCGTTCATGCGCCAGATGGTGAAATTGAGAACGGAAGCGAAACTTACCCACAGGAAATACGGCAGTAACAGAAATCCCGCCGATTTATTCCGTCGCTGGAACAATATCATCGTCACGAGAATCATCGCCCACAAAAGCACGATATCGACCAAGGCCAGGCCGGGGTTTTCGAGGCCGAAAAAGAACAGCGACCAGAGCCCGTTTAAAAGCAGCTGGATAAAAAAGACGACAATGGGGATGCGAGCTTTATTGAACCCGCCCTTTTTCCACACCAGCCAGAGAGCGACACCCATCATGATATAAAGCGCGGTCCAGACGGGGGGGAAAATCCAGCCGGG
>JBMOKZ010000138.1:0-17612 GCA_049324195.1 Candidatus Zixiibacteriota bacterium
TCAGACCGGTTTACGCTCGATGATCGGCCAGATACGCCAACTCCGCGAAGTAACCTGCCGATTCTATCAAACAACGCCCATAATAATAAACTAACAATAAAATCCGGGGTTTTTCAACACGCCCCTTTAGAGGTTGGATAAACGTTCAACCGCTTTCCAAAAAAAATATGAACCTCGTGCAACCTTTGAACCGCTTATCCGTATCTGAGATTATACCCCGATTAAAAAGAGGAGTAACTAAATGAGAAGTAAATATATCCCGGTGCTTGTTCTCACTCTCGCCGCCCTCCTTGTTTTCGCTAATTTATTATATGCTAACAAGTTAAAAAACCCTATAAAAACCACTTCCGAAAACCGCGAGCTCGAGGAATTCGATCGAATCGAAATCGACGGCTCGATTGACCTCAAAATAACCGTTGGCCAAAGCCAAGAAGTCACGGTTACCGCCGAGGAACAGCTGCTCGACAAAATCAGCACCCGCGTCGCCGGCAATAAACGGCTACTCATCACCAGCACCGGCTATCGTTCGGATATCGACGCCTCGATTGAAATTAAAGTGCACGAACTGAATAAACTGTCGGTGTTCGGCAGCAGCGAGGTCGAGGTTACCGGTTTAAATAATGAAACGTTCGACGTTTATGTCGACGGTCCCGGCGATGTAACGCTTGCCGGCGAGGTCGAGGAAATCGAAATCGCTATCGACGGTTCCGGCAATGTCGATGCCTCGAAGCTCGAAGTCGAGACGGCTTATCTGGAAATCAGCGGCTCCGGCGATATCGATATCAGCGCTGAGGAAGTGTACGAGCAAACTTATGGTCCTGGCGATGTTTACTTCTACGGCGGAAAACCGAAAATAATCGTCAAGGACAATAAACACAACTACCGCCTTTACAACGACATTATGTACGTACCCGATATTCCTGACCTGCCCGAGTTACCGGAGCTTCCTGAATTACCCGAACTTCCCGAGCTGCCGGAACTTCCGGAACTGGAGGCTTTGCCGGAGCTGCCGGAACTTCCTGAACTTCCTGAACTTCCGAGACTCAAGGTATATAACAGCTACGACGATAGCCGGTCTGAATATTATCAACATCGCGTGAAAGACAGGCATCGCGTACCCGATTAAGAAACGAAAAATTTTTCGCTCCATCATTGCTTAATAAAAAAGCCCGGTCGGGCTCCTCCCCGGACCGGGTTTTTTAATTCTCAAAAATAAACCCGAATGTTATAATTATGGAACCGAGAAAAATAATTGACAGGAGTAGATATCGTGAAATTATTTATAGCTAATGTTGTCCTTGTTTTTTGGGCAAGTACGGCTGTACCTGCCGACTCGCTTTCTATCGGACAAATATTCCACCGCGAAACCTCGTTCAATATCGACGGTGTCTTTAACGGCAAAAACATCGCCTGGGGCAAACAAATTCCTCCTTTCAAGTTTTACCCCGAGGCGAAAAAGATCGAACTGCCGGAGTCCTCGTTCTCCGGTCTCACGGTCGAGGAAGCAATCGTCAGAAGAAAATCCGACCGCTCCTTTACCGACCGGCCGTTGACGACGGCGGAGCTCGCTCAGATTCTGTTATCCGCCGACGGCATTACGCATACTCACATATCAGGGGCGTTTTCGATGCGCACCGCTCCTTCGGGCGGCGCCCTCTACCCGATCGAACTTTATGTCATCGTCAACAAGGTCGATTCTCTGGAAAACGGTCTGTATCATTTTCAGGTTTCCAATAATTCCCTGGAACTGCTCAAAAGTGGTGATTTCTCCGGACAAATTCACGAGGCCGCCAACAATCAGGACGCGGTCGGCAAGTCGCCGATAACGGTTATCCTGACCGCCCGGTTCGAGCGTTCCACAATCAAATACGCCGACCGGGGTTACCGCTATGTTTACATGGAAGCCGGGGCGATATGCGAAAATATTTATCTCCAGGCAACCTCGCTGAAGCTCGGGACAGTGGCGGTCGGGGCGTTCAACGACGAACGCCTTAACAACTTTCTGGAAATCGACGGTTTGAACGAAGCCGCCCTGCTGATCATGCCGGTCGGGCACCTCGACTGACGGGGAATTTTCTTTCGGGGGGATATTTACTTAAGGGCGTTTTCGTATTGCGAGCGAAGCTTTGCGATTTCGCGCGAGCCGGGATACATCCGCTCCAGCGTCTCCAGCGCCGCACGCGCCTCGTCGTATTTTTTCAATTGCAGACAGGTGTTAAAAAGGGCTACGGTTACCGAGGGATTGCTGTCCTTGTTGCCCATCAGCCGCAGCCCCTCGTGCAGATAGTAATAAGCCGAATCGTACAGTCCCAGCGTGCTTGAAATCATGGCCAGGTTGAGAACCTGTTCATAGGCGTTGGGCGCCAGTCGGTAAGCCCTGCGGAACTGTTCGGCGGCTTCGTTATTGTTTCCGGTCTTGTACAGGATAATACCCAACTGGGTTTGATACTTGACCTCGTTCGGAGCGAGGACGGTTGCGCGGTGGGAATGTTTCATGGCGTCGGGAAATTTCCCCAACTCCTGTTCGACGATAGCCAGCTTATACAGCATTTCGGCGTTCGACATGAACATTTCCGGGTCGAGTTCCTGCCCCCGCATGTAATAAGCATAAGCCGAGTCGGGAGCTTTCATATCCTGCATGACCGAACCGAGATTGACGCAGTGCTCCATCGTATTAGGGTCGATTTCGTATGCCCGCCGGAAATACACGTAGGCTTCGTCTGAACGCCCCAGCCGCGAAAGAGTGATACCGAGCTGGGTCAGCGCCGAGGTTCGGTCGGAGTTCAAACGTACGGCTTTTTCGGCGTGTATCAGAGCGTCGTTTTTCAAGTCCAGCGCCAATGCGGCCTTGGACAGATGCTCGTTGAGCACCGGGTTGTCGGTGTCAAATTCCAGCGCCTGCTTGATATAAGCATAAGCGGAATCATAATTCCCCTGGTAGAAATACGCTTCCCCGAGATTGGACAAAGCCAGGGGATTGTCCTGCCCGGTTTCGCCGGAGCGGGCAAAATATTTTTTAGCCCGCTCATGGTCCTGCACGTTCTTACCGAGTATATATCCCCACGGGATACACCGCTTGCCGCCGAGATAATCCGTCTGGTAATGAGCATCGAGCCAGAGAGCATCATCCAGACGCGTGGTCGCCCGCGGAAGACTGCCCTTCTCGAGCAGGTTGGGCGCGAGCACCGCGGCTGTCATGATTATAATTGCCGTCAACCAGGTTCCGGCGGTCGGTTTTCCGGAAATCCCCCGGGCGATTACATATGCCCCCCATAACGAAAGCGGGAACCCGAACACCGACAACAGATCCCAGTCGCGCGGGTAACCCAGGTCGGGATTGACCCAAAGCGCCGGCAGAAAAGCCAAACAAGAGAGAATCGCCAGCAAAGCCTGTTCAGGAGGATGAGTTCGTCTCCGTCCGGGATATGTGAACAGAAAGATAACGAAACCGATAATTCCCAGCGGAGCGACCAGCACCAGCTGGTTGAAGATATCAAGCAGATGCGCGGTTGACAGAATCCAGTACGGGTTGTCGGATTCAGGCCAGAGAGGAACGAAAATACGGGGAAGTTCCACCAGTTGAAAAACCGAGACCGTCACTAACGAAATGAACAGAGCGAGAAGATTGATGCGGACAATCAATTTTCCCGGAACGCCTTGTTCGTCGGATTCTTTCTTCAACGCCGGGGAAATCAGGGCTGCCGCCAGAAACGGCAAAGTGATAACATGAATCAAGCCCGCCAGAACGGCAAGCGCGAGAGCGGGCCAAATCCGTCCCTCGCCGCGAAGATACCTGAGAAGCCGGTAAAGCGACCATAGCGCGATTGCTGTCGCCCAGGTGTAATTCTCGATATATCCAAAAAAGAGCAGCACCGCCCCCGAGGACAGTGACCCGAAAAATATGTACCATTTCGAGATATTTCTCCCGGACAGACAAACGGCGATTTTGTACAGCGCCCAGAAAGCCGCCACCCCACCCAGAGCGTTGAGCAAAGCGAAAGCCTTTGCGGCTTTTAAACCCAGCGGTTCCATCGCCACAAAAAAATAATGGGGCAGGAGAGTCGCGCCGATTTCCAGCAGAACTTTACCGGAAAAATCAGGCGGCATTTTATCGGCGCAGTCGTTCAAACGGATAAAACCGTCGCCATAGACCAGCGCCTCGGAGCGCAGACCATAAAACAGCCAAAGCAGCAGAGCCGAAACGGCAACCGCCGCGGGAATCGGAGGAATTCGTTTGAGCAGCTTTACTATCGGTCCGACCATTTTCTCCCCTGCCCGGGCTAACCGGGTAACCGCGGGAGGGGTCAGCAATATGAAAGCCAGAAAAGGAAACAGAAACGACAGAGGCTTGCCCAGCACCGACCAGAAATTATAGCCCCAGACATAATTAGCCGGCCAAAACAGACCAATAAAATGAAGGAGCGCGACCGCGGCGAAAGACCAGATAAAGGTTTCCGGGATATTAACATCGTCGAAATTTTCGGTGATGGTGTCGTTTCTTTGCTTCATCGGAATATCGTTCTATTAACAGCGCCACTCTATCGTTTCTCGTTCGGCGGCGACCGGAGTATAGCTAATAAAAATACGGAAGTCAATCTTGAATCCCCGGACATAAAAAAAGGCAGTCGGCGACTGCCCCTGTGGCACGGGGGAGAATAATTATTACGGCTTTTCCGGCGACGGTGCGTTACCGGCAATATCCTCGTGCAGCGGGAATTGTACGGTAAACATCGTTCCGGAACCGACCTCGGACTCGATATCGATTAATGCATGGTGATTTTCGATAATACGGGCGCAGGTGACCAGACCATAACCGTGACCTTTCTCTTTGGTCGTCAGGTGCACCTTGAACAGCCTCTCTTTTACTTCCGGTTTGATACCCGCACCGTTATCGGCGATTGATATCGTGGCCGTATTGTCATCGCGATAAACCGTGCGTACCCAGATCTGCCCATTTTTATGTCCAACCTCGAAAATAGCGTCAACCGCGTTATTGAGAAAGTTAAGCAGAAGCTGTGCGATCTGGTCCTTATCCATGGCGAACTTCGGTATCCGGTCGTCGAATTCGGTATGCAGCGAGACCTGAGTGAATTTTTTCTGCACCGCCACAAAAGACAGGACGTCCTTGACGACTTCGTTGAGGTCCGCTATTTCCTTCGAGGTGTTCAGTTTCGAATAATCCATCAGACCGGCGGTGAAACGCTTCATTTTGGCGATATTGCTTTTCAGCTTCTCCAGGGTCGAACCGGCTTTTTCCAAATTTCCCTTGCGCAGGGCAATCTGAGTCAGTTCCACGCCGCCCAGTATCAAAGCCAGGAAATTATTCAATTCATGGGCAATGGATGACGCCAGCATACCTTTGTCGGCGAATTTCTCCAGCTCGAAGAGCCGTCGCTCGTTTTCCTTCTGGGCGGTGATGTCGTCAACCGTAATCACCAAATCATATTCATAGCTGGAATCGTGAATCAGTTTCCCGAGACGGACATTAAAAATACCTTTTTCGTCATCCTGCTGGACCACCATGTTCTCGAGCAAATAGTCGTAATTACCCTCCCGGTCCGAAACCATACGCCGCGCCCAGGAAGGGAAAACCGTATCCGGGAATACATAATGAATCGGCATCTTCACCAGGGAAACGCTTTCGACGAGTTTTGGAACGAACTTCTCGAGGATTTTAAGACCCGACAGGTTGATTTTTTTCAATTTGTAGTCCCGGTCGAAAACAAAAACCCCCTGCTTGACACTATCCAGAATTTCCAGGTACCAGGAGTTGAGATTGGCGATTTCCACGAATAAAATGGAGTTGACGATCAGAGGCGATAACGTCTGAACAAGCGTAGCGAAAAGATTATACTCCATCGGCTCGAAGGCGGTTTTGTTAACTTTCTCGCCCAAACCGACGACTCCTATAACGTCCTGCTCATGGGAAAAAGGAGCTATCATTTTGACGCCGAACTCATCAAATAATTCCGCAAAGGCGCCGCACGCTTCGCAATTTTTCATTTCCTCCACGAAAAAAGCTTCACACCCACCCTGGAAATGGTCGAAGAAATCTTTGGTTTCCGACATGGCGCGAAGCTGCTCATGGTGGTTAAACTTTCCGGTGGCCAGGTAAAGCCGATGGTTGCTTCCCGCCCCGGGCGACCGAACAATAATGAATGAGTTCACGACGGAAAACTGTCCGTTCAAAGTCAGCAAAACCATTTCCATCAAGCTTTTGAAATCCGGTTTTTGGGTGAATTGCCGGATCAGTTTAGACAGAGCGTCGAGCGCCAGGATCGGTTTTTCCGTAGCGTAGTGGTACGTTTCCAGCGGATTATCCAATTTGATGTCTTTTCGGGTATCCTGCACCATCTACTTTTCCTGAACGCATAAAGTTTTGGCTTCGTCGAGCGAATTTTTGATCGTCAGGTAATCAATTAAATCCAGAACCTGAAAAACATGCATGATTTCTTCGCGGGCGTGGCACAAAATAATATCACCACCCGCCTCGCGCGAGGTCTCTACGGTTCCGAGAAAAGAACCTACCCCGGCAGAAGAGATGAATTCCAACGAGGTCATATCTATCACAATAAATTTATAGCCCTGTTCCTGGGCCGAGGTAATGACCTGGACCATTTCATGAGCGTTATTATTATCAAGCACCCTTCCGGTGGTGATAACGATCAGGTACCGGTCAACCTTTTCTATGGTAATTTCATTTATACTCATAGGATTATCTCCAGACCTTTTCCAGAGTCAGAATGTTTATGCAACCGTCTTTTCGTTCATAATTCATCTTACTCGTCATCCGCGTAATCATCGTCAATCCGAAACCGTGCTTCTTGCGGTCTTTCATGATCATTTCCGGGTCGAAATCGGAGGTCTGGGTGGTCGGGTCAAACTCTTTCCCGCGGTCGGTAAAACGCATCGCCAGTTTATCCGCCGAGGGCGTCGCGTTAAAAATAATGATATTGTCCGACGTCAGACCACTGTGCAGCCTGATATTGGTGGTCACCTCGTAGAAGACTATTTCCAGTTCGATGACATTCTTCATGGGGATTTTGAGTTTGGACAGGAAGCGACGGAATTCCGCCAGCGCCCTCGTGATAGCCTTGCCCTCCACCCGGAATTCCAGGTTTAGTCTTTCCTTGTATTCGGCGGTATTATCTTCCTGCACCCCGTTTTCCATGACATCCGCAGCCTCGCCGGCGCTAAGAAATACATCGTACAAGTCCAGGACCTTCAACACCCGTACCAGACCGGGCGACACGAAGCTTAATTTGACTTCGATTTTCATATTCAGACAGCTGGAGCGGGCTTCCCAGAGTAGATTTACATGACTGGAGGTAACCAGGTCAATCTGCGAGCAGTCCAGTTCAACCTTCGATGGTTTCTGCGACAAACCGTGATTGAGGTCATCGTAAAACTTGTCAACCGCGGGTACGGACAGAATCTTCGGCACCATGATGACCAGGGTCGCTCCCGTTTCAACTAACATCAACAGCCTCCTGTACAAAATCTTTATTTAATGCGTCGGCAACGCCTTTCCATTTCATTACTACCATAGTGATATCATCATACTGTTCGTTCTCACCCACGAACGATTCATGTTTGTTTAAAACTCTGTTGATCAATTCATCGGGATTCATCCGGTAACAGGTCTCGAGCTCTTTCACGAAACGCTCCATCCCGAACTCCTCGTTTTCGGAGTTCTGGGCTTCGTTGACGCCGTCGGTATACTGAATCAGCCAGTCCCCTTCTTCGAGCACCACTTCTTCGCATTCGATACGGGAATCGAATTGTTTCGGGGGCATCATGCCCAGGGGGAATCCCCTGGTTTTGAACAATTCGGCCCGGCCACCGGAGGCCCGCAGGACAATCAGGGGATTGTGCCCGGCCGAGGCAAAAGAGCACCGGCCCGTCACCCGGTTAACCACGCCGTAAAACATGGTGACGAACATGCCTTTTTTGATATTGCTCAACAGCTCGCGGTTGACCTGACTGAGAATTTCACCCGGACTCAATGTTGTCCGGCTGAGCTTCTGAATGATATCCCGGGTAAGCAGCATCACCAGCATCCCTGGCAGGGACTTACCGGAAACATCGGCCACCAGAAAAGCCGTGTTATGCTTGTCGTGTTCGATGAAATCATAATAATCGCCGCCGACTTCTCTGGCACTGCGATAAACACCGGAGAAAGTGAACGAGGCTGTCTCGGGATAGCTCGAGGGCAGGATCTTGGCCTGGATTTCTCGGGCGATTTCCAGCTCGCGGGTGATTCGTTCATTTTCGATCATCTCTTTCTGGGCGATATTCAACTTGGCACCCATGACCCGAAGCATCTCCGAAAGATATCCCAGTTCGTTGCGGCTCTTGACCGGAATTTCGAGATTTATATTGTCAAAATTTATGTTCTTCAGGTGTTGGGTAATGATGCTGATAGGACGTAACTTGCGGTGCATCATGACCATCACCAGCGGAATCCCGAGCAGCATCATCAGCACCGTCAAAGACCCGATCGCGATCATCGACTGGCGCCGGGCGCGGACAATGGATGTGTTCGATGAGGCTACGCCGAGATGGGCGATAAGGATATTGTTTTCCCGGATGGGGACATTGACATACAGAGTATCGTTCCGCTGCTCGAACGCCTCACCGTCGTACAAGAGATCCCCGTACTGACCCGTCGTCATCAGGGACATTGTCGCCGAGGCGATAACCTGCTTGATGTCGGTATGAGCCAGAAAGGTATTGTCGGTTCCGGTGATCCCCGCCCAGTAAATATCGCTGTTGTCCTCAGCCAGCTTCTTGCAGATGTTGTTTAACATCAGCACATCCGGACCACTGGCAGCCAGAATATGTTTCCCCGCCGGGCCGGAATAGGACCGGGCCTGAACCAGCAGTTTCTCGACGATATTACGGCTGACCGTATCGACATACTGGTCGGTGATAATATAACCGGTTACCAGCATCAGGACGAAAATCATCCCGGTCATAAACAGGGAAAATTCCAGCCTTATCGATCTTTTGAAATTACGGGGCTCCGGCCACTGCAGGACCGGGATACTATCCTTCGTTATGCTCATACGACAATTCTTCCAGCTTACGGATTTCGTTTTCGGTTCGGTTAATATATTTGATAATTTCCTGATTCGCGGGATTGATTTCGGCGGCCTTTCGCCAGACCCCCACGGCTCCTTTCAGGTCGTTGCGGCTGTATAGTTCCACACCGACATATTTATAGGCGTTAACCAGATATTCTCTGACCGAAGCATAGTTCGGGGCGAGCCGCTCCACCTTTTCCCAGTGAGTGATGGCTTCGTTCAAGTCACCCTTCTTGAAAAAATTCTGAGCCGTCTTGTAGGCCTCTTCGACCTCGCTTTTAACCTCGGCGCTTAGCACTACCGGTTTGGGCGGGGCAACCGGTTCCGGGGTCGTCTTTTTCACCTTTATTTCCCGGTCGACGCGGTCTTTGAAATCAAGCCACCATTTGTGGCCGGGGAACATCGCCAGAGCGGAATCCAGCACTGCGACCGTTTTCGGCAGATTATTGTCGGCCAAAGCGGTGACGGCTTCATTTCGCAAGCGTTCAAACTCCACGCGTTTAATAGCCAGACGGACCCCACTATGGTCGGGCGCGAATTCGGCCAGGGTCTTGAGGACCGATTCGGCTTCATTGATCCGGCCGTAATCCACCAGCGAATCAGCCAGCCAGAGCCGGTTCTGAATCATTTCCTCGCGCGATGAACTTGCCCGTATTTCCCGGTCGGCCTTATCGACCAGTTGTTGCGCCTGGGCGGAATTGGGCACCTCCGTCAACGCCAAATTGGCAAAATAACGGGCCGCAATATAATCCTCGTTTTCATATTTATCCTGGGCGGAATCAATATATTGACGATAACGCTGAGCGCGTAAAATATCGTCCAGCTGTTTTTCGACCTGTCTCGTCTTCTCATAAATGGCGACCGTATCAAGATTGTTGTTGCGGGCCAAAAACAGCGCCCGATCGAAAAAGTCTCCGGCCCGCGTCAAATCCCCGTTCCCGAACATTTCATCACCCTGCCTGACGAGATCCTCGACCAATTCCCGGTTATAAGCCGTCATATGGTCGCTCATCAGAGTGTTGAATTCCATCTCGCGTTTTTTATCCCGCATCTGCTTTTTCTCGCTGCGAGGCAGACCGAAAGAGCTGGTCAGGCTGAACATGTGCAGACTACCCATATCCCGGTCCACCAGCGAGTAATCGAAGCTCAACATTTTGTAACTCAGGCCGGCTCCGAACGAAAGTTTCCCGTCCCGTACCCCCCCCCGAAGGCTCAGCAGCCCGCTAAACTCGTATTCCAGACCTAACGCCGGACGGAGATCGACATAATCGACCTTGGTCAACCCGGCCGAGAGAATGGCTCGATGGTCCCAGTTTGGATTGGGTCGGATTTCGGCCGAGAGACCCAGTCCGATTGAATAAGGATATTCCAGTTCTTCCTCGAGCAATTTCAGTTTGGGTTTAAGCAAATTACGGCCGTTAATCCCCGCCGATACTTTTGTCAACAGTTTTTTATCAAAGACCCAGACCCGACCGATTGAAAGGTTGATGCCCGGCGACGAGGTCGCTTTGTAAGTGTCGAGAGCGTGATGTTCCAGCGTCACCGCGAAACCGAAATTGTATTTGTTGATAGTCCGTCCATAGGCGAAATAGAAAGCCAGGCGACTGTCGTCTATATCCTCGATATAGAAATTATTGATATCTCTTTTTTCGATACCACCGATATTCAATCGGAAAACACCCAGCCCGAACGCCCCCCAGTCAAGAGTCGGATAAACCAGGCCCAGGTACTGATACGCCACATCGTCATCGTAAAGACGTGTATGAAAACCGCCGAGCGAAATCCGTTCAGCCGCCGCCAGCCGTGACGGATTCCAGAAAGGTGCGGTCCAGGCATCGACTACCGCGAGATTGGCGCCTCCCAGAGCCAGTTCCGAAGCTCCGGTCCCCAGGCTGAACGGGGATTCGGTCCCGCCATCAGCGGCCTTAAGCCCGGTCGGCGTCAGCACCAGACCGAAAAGCAGACAATATGTCACCAGACGTATCATCGTATCACAGCAATCTTTCTTCTAAAACTTTCTTCCCGACCGGAGACATAACGGGCGGTTATCCGGCAGAAATAGGTTCCTGCCGCCACTCGCCGGCCCTTATCATTCAAGCCGGCCCAGACATCACTTTGATGAACCCCTTGAGCGCGTAAGGAATTGAGCGTCACCTCGCTGACAGCCTCCCCGGTTATCGAGAAAATCTCGATATCGACATAGGCGTCCTCGGAGAGGTTATAACTGATCGTGGTGACCTCCCCCCGTGAGGGAATAAACGGATTCGGGTAGTTCACGAATGAACGTCCCAGATCCGGAGCCGACAGCGACATTTCAACCGCATAAAGCGGATAGGAACCGTTACTGAGTTCCGCGTAAACCTGAGTCAGCAGGTTCTTATCGGTGATATTCAAAAAGGTCGAGTCATCGAACCGGAAAACATAGTTACCCAGAGGGGCGTCGGCTTTAATCGCGGCTTTCAGTTGCAGCGTCAGACTGTCGCCGCGCGCCACGGTATAAGCTTCAACCGGCGCCAGATGGAGAACACCGCCGCTCAGCGACGAATCCCAGGCGACCAGCTCATCGTCGATCATCAGGTAAACAGCATCGAACACCGGATTATCCCCCACCTCAGACAGTCCCTGGCTGCTTCGCTGCAGCAGCCGGCCGTTCAATTCATTAATAAGTATTTCCCCTTCCAGCGACGGGCTATCGTATGTCAACGGCCAGTCAAGCAGCGTTATATCGCCCTGACCGGGGAAACTATTTTGGACCGGCAGGTTTGCGGTTTCGAGTACCGGTCGTCCCGCTGGCAGATAAATATACGCGGTCTGGGTTATGAACGGGAAAACGGCGGCGCAACCGGCTGCCAGCACAAGCCCGGGCGTCAGACTGGTATCGGTGGCGTCGGTCAAAACGATATTATTCGAAAAAGGTATCGACAAAGAGAAATGGTCGTACGGTACATCGGCCTCAATATCGCTGAACAGTCGAATATCGTGCTGTTCGCCGGGATTAACCCTTAAACCGTCGCTGCCCAGCCTGAACGTGACTACGTTGCCGACAATATATTCGCTGCTTTGATAGGCTACTGGTATTCCGTCGAGACTGTACCCGATCCGATCGAACAGCCGGTCAGGGTCATAGGACATGCCGAGCGAATCATGGACGCTGACGGAAATTTCCCGAAGGATAACCGCCGAAACGCCGACAGGCACATTATAATCGATAGAGATATCGATAAGGGGCAAGGAGTCTCTCCCCCCGGTGGTCGAACCCGGCACGGCTGAGCTGACACAAACCGTGAGCGGCAGAGCCGCCTGATTAAGTTGAGCCCAACCCGTTGTTATCGGAAACACCGAACCGGCAACCAGCCTGGTGGTATCGGTGGCCATCGTTAGAGAGGAACCGGAACTGAGGTCACGAACCGTGAACACCGTGCTGTCGGGAATTATCAGACCGAAACCGGCGTACCCCACTACCGGTTTGACATCCACCACGATAATCAGCGAATCCATTTCTCCGGGACTGAGCGCCAAAGGCATGCTCAACTGTATATCGACCAACCCGGTATCGGCGCCGAGGTCGTTTACCTCCCCGATAATCAACTGTTCCCGGCACACTTGCACCCGGTCAAGAACTTCCGCGGCGTTAATGGGATTTTCCGCAGAATCCACGAATATCATTTTGAAACTCATCAATTGAATCTGGGAACTACCGACCTCCTCCGGATGCCTCAGGATCATATTCAGTACCGGGACGTGGAACTGCCCGATATTGACGAATTCGCTCAACAGCGAGGTACAGGATATCATCATCTGATGTGACGGGACATCAATCCGGCAGGCTTCGGTCTTAAGCGGGAACGCGATCGCCGGGTCGAGTGTCACGGCCGCCAGACTGTTGTTATCAAAGACGGGTATACTGGCGGAACCGGTAAAAGACAGAACAAAATCGTCCAGCGTGGCCAGACTGTCGATATTCATCAGGAAAGTCAGATTCATTTCCTGGTCTGCGGGAATTATTACCGGGCTTAAAAATACCAGGGTTACGGCCGTTTGATGCGGGATAACGGTCAAAATCGTCAAAATATCGTACCCCCCGGCCACGACAATCCGTGAAAAAATATCATCGGCGTAGAGCGGTTGGCCGCTCGAACTTTCGACATTCATTATAATGCTGTCAAGCCTTATCGGAGCTTCCTCGCTCAGTGAATCGCTGTGAGAAATTACCAGACTCATCGGGAAAACGTTTTCCTGACCCTGGGTAACCGAGGTCGGCATGTTGTTGATCAGGTTGACCCGGACATTTTGCGGCACCGCCTGGATGAGGGTTGATTCGGTCTGAATGGTTACCGAGGTATCGGGAACATCGGTCGAGGTCGCCCGCATCTGCCAGTTTATTGAGCCGCTCCCGACAGCCGAATAAGAATAATAAAAACCTGTCGATTCTCCGGCCGCCAGATCCACCGGGCCGGATACGCTGTCCTGCAGGGCTACCCGCGACGAATCGCTGATATTCACTATCTCGCTTTTGATCCCGCGCAATGAATCCGTCAGGATATTCGATACGGTGATAAGTAAATCGATATCCTGGCCGACCGAATAGGTTGGATTGAGCGAGTTGTAAGTGACTCTCATGCTCGAAGTCGAAATCGGGAACGTAATCGAACCGGTCAGAGGATTATCGATAGGACCATCGTTGGCTGAGCTGAACTGGCAGCCGTTAAGCGGGATTTCCGAACGGAAGGCGACATTGGGCGTCGCCGTCAGAGAGATATCGCCCAGCACCATTAACAGGGGCGGATTGCTATCAATCGCGACATTAAGACCGGTCAGGCTCCACCGGGACCCGTCGTAAACGAAAGTCCCGAGCAGGGAGTCGGCGTCCTGCCAGAGTGAATCGCCGTTCAAATCCATCCACAATTCGAGAGTCGAAATATCGCTGTCATCGGCATCCTCCAGATTGTTCACCGTCAGACCCGTCAAAACATCCATCTGGTCGCCGTTGAAAGCGGGGAAGAACATCAACAGGGATACCGAGGTATCCCCCGGACTGAGCGTCCTGGCCGATAACGGTCGGATCTGATACTGGCGCTCGACGGAGCCGTCGACAACCAGGTACCCGCCCCGGCTCAGGGGCAGGTCGCCATTGACGTTAACCGCGCCCTCGAAAACGAAATCCGACGGGCTGTTGATGGCCACCATCAAGCTGTCCAAGTCAATCTGGTTCAGCGGTAAATCCGCCAGAACGAAGAAATACGACAGCGATTCCGGTGGCAGGATAACGTCCAGACCGCTCATTTTCAATATGCCGTCGGCGAAATATCCCGTAGCTATTAATGAATCGTTGTTATAGATACGGTTTTTATCCTTGTCGTAAAAGAGGGATACTTGTCCAAGCTCCTGGTCGGCGAATTCCAGCGAGGAAGCCGAATGAGAAATATTACTCAGGGTCAGCGCCTGCAAATTTTGATTCTGGGTCAGATAGCTGTTGTACATTGCGAAAGTCAGGACAAGATTTTCCGAGGCCCCGGGCAGGATGGTCTCCGTCACCTGCGGGAACGAAATCACCGTCACCCGGTTGGACGGGAACACCAGATGCGTCTGGGGATTGACAACCGCGATATCGTCGGGGCCGACCATGCCCGATTCGTAAACGACCCCCTCACGGAAAATACTGAGTTGCAGCGTTCCCGCCGTGAATGATTCGTTTGCGATATTGACGGTAATATAAAAACGAGCGCCGCCGCTGGGTATCAGGTGAGCTTCACCGACCCAGCGCCAGACACCGTGATTATTAACGAAAGTTCCCAGCGGGCTGTCATCAACGGTAAGGCCGTTACCGGTCATATCCGCCCACAAGTACATACCGGTGATAGTTTTGGCGTCATCGAGCGTCCCCAGGTTTTCGACCGAAAAATCGGACAACCAACCATCGTCGTAACCGTTACCGGGCAGGGTAAAATCAAAAACCGCTCGGTCCACCTGACCGCCGAAATGCGTTAGTTCCGTCAGGTTTTGCACCGTTATATTTCCCGCCGGGAAAGCATCGATAGGGAAAGAATCTTCGTTCTCTATCGGGAACTCCCCGACCATCGTCACCGGGTTTCCGAAATATATTTCCAGGGAATCATTAATAACGATATTTATCAGGTTGCCGTCTTTACAATTTTGGGCGTTGAGGGCCGCGGCGATGGAGAAGTTTACCGACCCGCCGCTTCCGGCCACCGAGAAATCGTCAAGAGCAAACACCGCTTCTCCGTCGGATAAATGCGCGCCGGCGACAAATGTCGCGGCGGCGTTACCCACAGCGACATAAAGCAAAAGACTGTCAACCTGACTGTCCAACTCGGCCTGGGTCGCGCCTTCAGGGTCAACCGCCTGAAAGAGACAATGAAGGCTGTCGATCCGTACGGAATCAACATAACTGTTGACCAGCTCAAACCCCAGCAGGGCAGGGGTTATCTCACCGGGAATCAGGTTCTGAGAGGTGATCGTCCATGGTATAATTTCCACGGCTTCCGAAGTTTGAATAATTATCGTGTCATCAACAGTGACAGCCATATCCAGCGGCCCGTCATTATAAGAGGTCATTTCCACGCCGCCGACCGGTATCGAAAACACAACCGTAGCGCCGTTGGTCGGATAATCCGAGAGCGACGCCCCGACATAGAAATGGTTGGTTTCATCCGGCAACGGCACCGTCAAGCCGCTTATCGACCAGCGGCTGCCGGTGTAAGTAATTTTTCCGAGGCAGGATTCATCGGCATCCACGAAAACATCGTCGCCGTCATCCTTGAACAACATGAGAGAATCGAAATCGTCCGGGACCGCCGTACCAGTATTAATGAATGTTAAAACATTAAGCGTATCGACCGCATAACCGTTGCGCGGCAGCGTGAAATCGAGGACCGGGTAAATCGAATCGCCGGGCTCCATGGTCGTCGTACCGGCGGCGTTTAGACTTATTTGAGCGGCAATCATGCCGTTTATGACGGTGTACCCGAACGAATTGACCGAATCCGGCCCGGCTATCGGCGTGCCGTCTTCAGTAGTGACATCGGTCGCGCTCAACAGATACATATCGAGAGAGTCGCCGTCGTGAGGATTCCGTGAAGTCGTCATCGTGACGATAAAAGTCCGGCCCGAATCAGCCGGAACAATTTGCGGGGGAACGATTAAGTTAATATTATAGCTGTCATGTTCCGCCGTCGCCAGCAGTACATCGCCACCGCCTAATAAAGAGTCTTCATCCGCATCCAGAAATATATTCACGGAATCAGCATTGGTAAGTTTTTCAGCGGAATCGCCTTCACCTCGGGATATATCACGAACCGTGAAACCCGTGACGGTTTTATCTTCATCATAGTAATTATCTATCCGGAAGGTCAGCACCGGGGCGTTACTTTCGTCGGGAGCCGTCGTTTGCGTTCCTATCGGCACCACCGAGATATACAGCTCCTCGACATCGATAGTACCGGTCGTATCCGTAACATCATTAATACTGCTGACACTGGAAACCAAACCCGTCCCCGGCCGGTCGGCAATAAACAAGCCGGTACTGTCGATATCCCCCACCCGGCCAACCACTTGCCAGGTCAAATCACCGGTCGCCGTCAGATTGGAATCGGCATCATAACCGACCGCGCTAAACTGGACGGTGTCGTTGATATTGACCGCGGCCACATCCGGGGAAATAACGAGCCGAACCAGCGTCCCCGGTAGTACCGTCACGATAGTATTGGTATCGGCCAGCCCCCCGATACTGCTGGTCGCCGCGATTTGTCCGGTCCCGGCCGTATCGGCCGTGAACAAACCCGTGGCATCGATAGTCCCGATATCCCCGATTACTTCCCAGGTAATCGTGCCGACATCGTTGATATTGCCGTCAGCGTCACCCCCCACTACTTCGAATTGCAGGGTACTGTCGGCGGAAATTTCAGTCGAGTCCGGAATTACTTCCAGGAATGCAAGGTCCCCCGGTATAACCGTAATCGGACCGACCGTATCGGCGATACCCAACCCGCTGGCTACGATATAACCCTCGCCGGCGGTCGTCGCCGTAAAAAGACCGGATAAATTGATGGTCCCGATTCCCCCCAGCACCGTCCAGGAAGGCATGATTCCCGGCGTGCTCGGATTGCCGTCGGCATCGACCGAAACCGCAGTAAACTGCAGGGTGCTGTCCGCCGAAACAGTGTCGGTTACGGGAGTTACTATCAAATCTACCGGAAAACCGCTCTGGCAGGTCATGATGTCGGTAGTATCGATCATCGTCGGACTGTATTCGGCGACAATCTGCCCGGTTCCAGGCGTGGTCAAAGTCAGGCTGGTCGAAACCGCCGGGCCCGGAATCACGGTACCGATGGAATCGGCGCCGATTAACGACCAGGTAGCGGCATAATCCCCCAGCAAAGTTGCATAACCGGTATATCCCCGGCAATACAATACCAGAGTGTCGTCATCGGTATTGAGTGAATCCGGCACCGGAGAACCGTCGAAAAGCTCTATCTGCACATAAGTCAATACTGACGTCGACGATTC
>JBMOKZ010000139.1:0-2320 GCA_049324195.1 Candidatus Zixiibacteriota bacterium
GGATGAAGTGGAGCTGTGTTGATATTTTTTTCTTCGGCTCCAGTCATTTCAAGCAGTAAAATTACGTCGGTTGAAACAATATAGGCAAAATACCTGTTAATCAGGGATGTAATGCAACCGGCCGAACCGAAGTAAATATTATATCTTTTGCGGGTAAACCTCGGGGCGCTCACAAGAATGGAGAAGTGCAGGTGTTTCACCTAGTTGGAAAATTCTTTTTTGTCGTCTCAGAGAGATACATTCCCTTTTATCGTTATCTGCTGACCGCTCTGGCGCTCAATATCCCGATCATGCTTCTGGTATTGTTTTTGAACGTGCGATATATCGATAAAACGTTCGTCACCTGTTTATATTTTCTCAGCTTGGTGCGGGGTTACTATGTCCTGCCGTTGCTTATGGCGGTGTCCCTGATATCTCTTTTATTTTTTCCCCTGAAGAGACTGGTGACCGCTCTCTCGCTGGCGGTAACATCCATATTCGTTTATTACCTGCTGGTTGACAGCCTGACGTTCCGTATCGCGAAAATACATATTGATTATTTCTGGCTGGAATGGATTTTCAACGACTACCGGGGGCTGGGGCTCCCCTCGAGCACGATTCCACTCGCTCTGGCGGGGCTGGCGGGAGTAGTGCTGATTGAGACCGGTATTTTTACGCTCGCCAAAAAAATCAAAATACCGAAATTCATTATCCTGGCTTTTCCCGCGTGCACGGTGCTGATGTTTGCTGTCAGCCAGGTAATGCATATCGTTGCCTATGAGAAAAACGACAGCCGGGTGACCAACATTACCCCTTATCTGCCGTTCTATATGCCGATAACTTCGCATGCCAACGCCGACCGGTACGGAGAGGTGCTGCCGCTCGGAGAGCATGAGGACGATCTGAGGGCGTCGGCTAACCGTTACGGAACGCTCAATTATCCGATGCGGCCGCTGGAGTTTCAAAATGAGACCGGGACCAAACCGCCCAATATCGTCATGATTCTTCTGGAAAGCTGGCGGTTCGACGCCATGAACGAACAAATTACGCCGCGCATATACGAACTTTCGAAGAAATCCTCGGTTTTTCTCGACCATTTCAGCTGCGGTAACCAGACGACGCTTGGTGTGTTCGGTCTTTTTTACGGCCTGCACGCCACCTACTGGAACGCGGTAAAAGCCAACAACGAGCTTATTGACAACCCGGTACTGATCGACGAATTGAAACGGCGCGGGTACGATTTCGGGATTTACGCGCGCTCGAATTTCGAGCGGCACAAAATCAAGGACGCCGTTTTCCGGGGAATCGATGTGTTCGAGAATTTTGCCGGAAACGATATCATGCTGCACGATGTCGAGATGACCGAGCGGGCGGCGACGTTCGTGCGTAACCGGGTAAAAAACAACATCCCGTTCTTCTCGTTTTTGTTTTACAAGTCGAACCACATGCCCTACCGTTACCCCGAATCTCGCGAGTTGTTCAAACCGGCCGCCGAATTGAACATGGTTTTTACCGACCGCGATACCGACCCGACGCCGTTCTTGAATGATTATTGCAATGCCACTCATTATGTCGATTCGCTGATCGGCCGGCTGCTGGACGAACTGAACTCGCTCGGCGTTATGGACAACACCATTATCATCGTCACCACTGACCACGGCGAGCAGTTCAACGACAACCGGGAAAATTACTGGGGGCACGGCAGCAATTTTACTATTTTCCAGACGAAAGTACCGTTTGTGCTGTACCTGCCGGGGCGTGAACCGCGGGAGATAACTTACCGGACCTCGCATAACGACCTGCCGCCGACCCTTTTGAGCGACTGGTTCGGTGCCACCACGCCGGCTGAATATTACTGCAACGGCCGCCGCCTGTTCGACCCGGCTCCCGTGATGCGGCCGCTGGTGCTGGGTAGTTACGTCAACTATGCCTACATTTTCGGGGACGATGTTTACGAGATATTCCCCATGTACACCAAAAAGTACAAACTCTACGATATCAAGCGGGAGGCTTCGCAACCTGACCCGGTGTTATTGAAGCAGACGATCGAGGAAATCAGCCGGTTCTACAGGGGGAACTGTACCTCGCGGGACGATAACAAAGACCGATGGATGTGAGGCGAGAGATTGGTGTTATCTATTGCTTCAACAAAGAAATCGGTTGTTGAAGTTACCTATAAGTGATAAAATTGTACCCGCTGGATGTCCATATCTGCCGGATTTTCCAATCAAAAATATCCTTGTCATCAGGGCTTTACGTTGCAGTATTATTATATGTGGTGTCGGGTCAAGACTGCCGAGACTACAGCAATTACCATAACAGGAAGAAGGCCGTCTCAGGT